>NZ_JBEYJA010000080.1:0-20512 GCF_040703815.1 Streptomyces sp. NPDC006743
GAGTACGTCCAGTACGCGGGTCATGCTCCGCCTTGCGATGCACCGCACCGGACGCCGCGAGCTTCCCGGCAAACCTTCCCGGCCACAGCACTAGCTTGATCTTTGACGTCCGGCGTCGAAGGTGCCTCGAACTTGATCACTCGGTTCGGTATCCGGCGTACGCCAGAGCGGCCTTCGTCTGAACATGTGCTCCGACCATGGTCTGGGCGTCCGGAGTGCCCCAGGGGTCGGGCTGGCCGAAGACGAACTCGCCACCGTGGCGGGGTGGACGGGGCCCATCGTGCCCGGTTGGCGGGGCGGGACGGCCCTGCGTAGGACCCGGTCCGAGCGCATCCGGGCCAGTACCTGCACGGGCAGTTCCCGCAGGAGGAGGGTCAGACGAGGTGCGTCGCATCCGGCATCCGCGATGACGAGGATGTCCGGGTCGCCGGCCTGCCACTGACCTGCCGTGATCAGTCGCTCGACCAGCTCGCGCAGTTGTCGGGCGGTGGCCGTGGCGGTGTCGTCTCCAGGTGCAAGTCGCAGCGCGTCCAGCGGCGCGGTCCACGAACT
The DNA here is from genome assembly GCF_040703815.1 of Streptomyces sp. NPDC006743. Lineage (NCBI taxonomy): Bacteria > Bacillati > Actinomycetota > Actinomycetes > Kitasatosporales > Streptomycetaceae > Streptomyces > Streptomyces sp. NPDC006743. The sequence continues at coordinate 553 of NZ_JBEYJA010000080.1, forward strand.
GCGGCCGGGCCCGAGGGCGCAGAGGATCGAGTAGGGCCGGCCGGGGACAGGGATGTGCTGATCCTTGCCCCGTCCGTAGGTGTGGCACAGAATCCGTTGCGGTGAGGTGTGAGCGTCCGGCCGCAGCCAGCAGGTGATGTCGATGGCCAAGACCAGCCGGCCATCGGCACGGGGAAGGGACACCGTGGCCAGGGCGCGCCGCAGCCGGGCCGCGTCCACCCGTCCACGGGCCACCGCCGCCTAAAGTCCGCCGTGACCGCGACGGTGTTCGCCCACCAATGACAGCTCGGCCAGCGACCTGACCGGCCCGTCACTGCACAGAACGGCGTCGGCCAGCTCGAACAACACCTCCGAACGAGCGGTGAGACAGGGGTAGAACTCGCCCCGGAAGCGTGACAGTTGTGTCACGGCATCTTGCCGGGTGTCGCGTTGCAGCAGACTCATCCTTGCGGCCTTCGTGCCGGACGTATGTGTTCCTTGGCCGGAGCACATGTCCAGACGAAGGCCGCTCTGGCGTACGCCGGATACCGAACCGAGTGATCAAGTTCGAGGCACCTTCGACGCCGGACGTTCAGATCGCGGTGAACCCGCCGTCAGCGGCGACCACGGCTCCCGTGACGAAACTGGAGCGGGGCGAGACGAGGAAGCACAGGACCTCGGCGATCTCCTCGGGCTGCGCCACACGTCCCAGTGGCTGCGCGGCGGCGAAGGACGCCAGGTAGGCACGGCTGTCGGGGCGGATCGTGTCGAGGAAGTCCGTCTCGATGACGCCCGCGGCCACGAGGTTGGCGCGGATGCCCAGCGGGCCGCCCTCGACGGCGAGTACCTTGGTCATTTGGGCCAGAGCGCCCTTGGACGCACTGTAGGCGACGCCCTCTGGCAGGGCGACGGTGGAGGCGTACGAACCGGTGCTGACGATGGCGCCACCGCGGCTCTTCATGGCCCGGAATGCCTCGCGGGCGCAGAAGAAGGAGCCGCGGGCGTTGACCGCCATCACGGTGTCCCAGTCCTCGGCCGTGGTCTCGGTGACGGGTTTGTTCTGGGTGCGCCCGGCATTGTTCACGAGGATGTCCAGTCCGCCGAAGGCGTCCATGGCCGTTGCGACCGCGCGACGGGCGGTCTCCTCCTGAGTGATGTCACCGCTTGTCGTGACGACGCCGGGGAACTCCGCCGCCAGGTTCGTGACGTCGGGACGGAGGTCGAGGGCGACGATCCGGGCGCCGCGGGCGTGGAGGAGCGCCACGGTCTCCCGGCCCACCCCTCGCGCGGCTCCAGTGACGAGGGCGATCTTCCCGACGAACTCGGCGGATTCGGATGGTGCGGCGGATGTGGTGGCAAAAGTCATGGTGCGGCTCCTGGAGAAGGTGGGTGCGGACGCCGGTGCAGGGCACCTGAAGTGCTGTGCAGTGGTGCGGTGAACGGACCGGGTCGGCCGCGCCACTGACGCATGCAGGGCAGGCCCCCGTGGACGTCGTACGGCTGGGTCGATCAGTGCGCGGTGAGCCCGCCGTCGACCACCAGCTCCGCGCCGGTGACGAACGAGGAGTCGTCGCAGGCCAGGAACAGGATCGCGGGCGCGATCTCGTCGGCGCGGCCGGCCCGGCGCATGGGGGTGCGCTGGATGTCCGGCTGCTGGTCGCCCTGGTCGTCCAGGAGTTCCTGGATCATCGGAGTGGCGATCACCCCGGGATGCACCGAGTTGATCCGCACTCCCCGCCGGGCGTACTCGACCGCGGCGGTCTTGCTCAGCAGGCGCACGGCCCCCTTGGACGCCTGGTAGGCCGCGGCCGCACCGCTTCCCACCAGGCCGAGCACCGACGACGTGTTGACCACCGACGCGTTGCCGCTCGCCCGCAGGAGCGGCATCGCCGCCCTCATGCCGAGCCAGGTGCCTTTCTGGTTCACGTCGATGACGCGGTCCCAGGCCTCTTCCCGCGTGTCCTCGATACCTGGCCAGTCCAGGATGCCGGCGAGGTTCACGAGCACGTCCAGCGTTCCGAAGCGGTCGCGTACGACGGTGATCACTTCGTCCCACTCCCGCGCGGAGGAGACGTCGAGGCGAGCGGCGACGACCTCGGCGCCGAGTCCCTCGATCCGGTGGGACAGTTCCCGCAGGGGGCCTTCGGCGACATCGGTGATCACCAGCCTGGCGCCTTCGCGGGCGAAGAGCTCGGCGGTCGCTGTGCCGAGGCCGCCGGTCGCGCCCGTGATCAGCGCGACCTTGCCGTCAAGTCGTTGTCCTGTCATGGATGTGGTCCTTGGTTCTCGTTGCTGCTGACTGACTGGCTGACCGCTGTGCCGGGACTTCTCGGTCAGCCGACGACGGATCCGCCCCCGGTGCCCGGGGGCGGCCGCGGCCCGGCCTCCTCTACGACGACTTCTGCTCCCGGTGGAGCACGAGGTGCTCGTGGTAGAGCACCCCGCCCCGGATGTCGCCCGTGGCGGTGAACCCGGTGTCGTCGACGTAGTCCAGGTGGCTGCCGGTCACCGTGTACCGGCCGGTGTACGCGCTGCGCCGCTCGCCGCGGGCTTCGTCGTAGCGGCCGTCCGGCAGCAACTCCTGACGGATGTGACCATCCGCGGTCACCCACATCCCGACCACGTCGACCTGGTCGTCCTCGACGGTCCCGGCCATGGCGGACTCCTCTCCTCGCATGGCGTGGTTCTTCCTGCTCCACCGAGTCTGGGCAGGTCAGCGGCCGTCAACCAGGACGCCTGCTGCCTGGGTGCGGCACACCCAGGCACCGCACCGGGCCACCGCCTAGCCTGAACACATGGACGACAACCACCTGGGAGACTTCCTGCGCACACGCCGCGACGGCCTGCGGCCGGAGGACGTCGGCATGGCGAGCTACGGGGCCCGCAGAGTCGCCGGACTGCGCCGCGAGGAGGTCGCCGTCCTGGCCGGAGTGAACGCCGACTACTACACCCGCCTGGAACAAGGCCGCGAGCGCAACCCCTCACCCCAGGTGGCCGACGCGCTCAGCCGCGCGCTGCGCCTCGACGCGGACGCACGCGCGCACTTGTACCGGCTGGCCGGGGCCACGCCGACCGACCGGCCCTTCGTCCACGCCGCCGAGCGGGTCAGCCCTTCGCTGCGGCAGCTCATGGACGGCTACCCGAACACTCCGGCGTTCGTCATGAGCCGGACCCTGGACCTCCTCGCCGTCAACGCCCTCGCCGATGCCCTCTACGCCCCGTTCACGCCGGCGGACAACTTGGCCCGCATGACCTTCCTCGATCCCGCGGGCCGCACCTTCTACGCGGACTGGGACCGGGCGGCACAGGCCACCGTCGCCAACCTGCGCGAGGCAACCGGATTCGACCCGGACAACCCACGGCTACGCGAACTCGTCCGCACCCTCACCGAGCACAGCGCGGACTTCACCGGCCTCTGGAACGCCCACACCGTCCGCGGCAAGACCCAGGACGCCAAACACCTCCTCCACCCGGACGTCGGCCCCCTCACCCTCACCTACCAGGCTTTCGACGTACGCGACGCCCCCGGCCAGCAGCTCGTCATCTACCACGCAGAACCAGGCAGCCCCAGTGCCCAGTCCCTCGATCTGCTCGGCTCCATCCACGCCACCCGGCGCCGGCCCGCCCCCCGGCCGCACCACTGACCAGCCGACGGGACAGGCAGACAGGTCGGCAGCAGCGCCCGGTCGGCTTCGCCCCCGCATGTGTCACAGGTGCTCGCTCATGAAAGAGCCCGCCCGTCCGACGACCCACCCGCGGCGATCACGCCCCGGTGCGCTGCGCCGCCGTCCGGGCACCGAGATCCTCGCCCTGCACGATCACCTCACCCGCGGCCTGGGGGAGCGGCGTGTTGGCCCGGACGTGGGCCTACACAGCCGGTGGACGCGCATCCACCCCGCATCCCACACCGGGCATCCCCCGCATCGATCGCTTCCAGCGCCTCCCTGCGCCCCTCGCTCGGCTCCCCGGCGCGGCGGGAACGCCCGCCTCCCCCTCGTTTCTGCGTGTCCACGATCACGGGGAAGCTTCATCGGTGATCTCGCACTCCAGGGCGGACTCCAGCACCCGCTTCGTCAGCTGCTGCGGCAGCCCGCCCTCCCCAGTCAGATGCAGCCCGTCGGAAGCGGGCACGGTCGAGCGTCGCGGTCAACTGCTCGTCCGACACCGCTTCCGCGGCCGACTCGACGACCGCCGCCTCCGCGGCCTCGTGCTCGGTGATGGTCTCGCTCACCAGGCGTCTCCTTGATCATCGGATCCGCCGTCTATTGGACACTCCCGAGCGAGGCGCGTAGCCGCTCATTAGCGGCTACGCCGGCCAGGTGTAGAACCCGGTCAGGACTTGGAGCTGGGTCGACCGGGAATGTGGCTGAGAATGGACTTGGAGAAGCCGCCGTCGACGCAGACATCTTGGCCCGTGACGTATCCCGCCAGCGGGCTGACAAGAAACTCGATCACGTTCGCTATATCCATCGGGTCGCCAATCTTCGACAACGGGATGATTTCTTCCCGCGCCTTCTTGACCTCGGGATCGAGGTACATCTTTTCGGTCATCTGAGTGCGAGTCATGCCCGGGGACACCACGTTCACACGGATCCCGTCAGGCGCCCATTCCAGTGCGAGCGTCTGAGCCATCATCGTGAGCGCAGCCTTGGTCGGACTGTAGGCACCCGATCCGGCATGGGGGAGCTGGCCGGACATTGAAGAGGTGAAACAGGCGGCCCCTCGGCTGTCCTTCAGGTGCGGGTAGCTTTCCTTGGCAAGTAGCCATGCTCCGCGAAGGTTGACGGAGAACATGTCGTCCCAGTCCTCGAGGGAGAGATCCTTGAGTTCGCCGGGACTGGCGATTCCGGCATTTGCCACCAGCGCGTCCAGGCCGCCGAACTCTTCGACCGCAGCGGCTACCAGCCGACCGGGCACGTCGGGGTCGCCCAGGTCTCCTGTCAACGCAATGGCTTTGCCACCCATCGCCTGGATCGACCGGACGACCTCGTCCTGCCGATCGTTCGACGTAAGGCCGGAGACCGCGACCATCGGCTTCTCGCCGCGGGCAAGCGCCGCCTCTGCGAGCCTCAGGCTTGCAGCCGCGCCGATGCCGCTGCTTCCGCCACTGACCAGTACCCTCATTGCACTCTTTCCTTGTACATTCCCAGCGGAAATTGCGGTTCGATTCCCGTCGCTTCGCCCTCGGAGTCATCCTGAACCTCGAGGCGCTGAAATCATTGTCCGATATACCAGCCCTCTTCCTTGAGGTCGCACATTGCCTTCGCGAATACCTCGAGAGTGTCCTCCTCGCGGATGATTTCGAGCACTACGTTCTCCACCCCGATTGTGTCGTGGACCGCCTTGCCCAGGCCGTTCCAATCGATCACCCCGGTGCCGATGGGGTCGTGGCCCCACGTTTCTGTACCCGTGTCGGAGATGTGCATGAGTGCAATCGATCCGTGGTGCGAACGCAGGCTCGATACGGGATCCTCCCCGATGTACGCGGCGTTCGCGACGTCGTACACGATTTTCAGCGCGTCATCGTTGACCGTGTCGACGATGTCTGCCAGCTCCTCAATCGTGGGAGCAAAGCAGTAGGGCGTGTTCTCGAAGAGGAGTCGCTTTCCGGCCCGCTTGGCCAGCGGGATCAGCTCTTCCAGGCTCTCGTGCATCCACCCGTGGACGTTCTCGAGTGAGGGGGAGATCACGGGACGCCGCGTGCCGGGGGAGATGACGACTTCCGGGACATTCCAAGCCACCGCCAGGTCGATCACCGACGCGATGTGCTCGATGCTCTTCTGGCGCATGCTGGCGGCGGGACTGGCCAGATTGATGTCGTATCCGCCGGCGTTCAGGGATCGGATTTTGGCGTCGTTCTTGTTGAGGGTTGCCAGGGATTCCGCACGTTCGGAGTCGGAGATCTCTACCGGCCAGCAATGCGGCGAGCTGATGGGGACCTCGAAGGTGTGGTACCCGTTCTGGGTCAACTCGGACATTGCATCGATGGCCGTTGTCGACCAAAGGTACGAAAAAGTGTTGATGATCATGAAATTTCCGTTCGATCTTTGAGGTGTCCTCATCACGTGCTCGGGAGCAGGGGCGGCTACGGCCGGGCCTCCTTGTGCCGTTCACGGGCTGAACCGGCGGCAGCGGACGAGTCCTCGCTCATGACGACGGCGATGGTGTCAGTCGCGGAAACGATCTTTTGCGGGGCTCGGCTGCCGGTCTCCGGGATCGTGAAGTAGACGATGAGGCACAGGGCGACGACGACGATCATGTAGATCGCCACGTACATGGGCCGTCCGGCGCCGACGAACGCGGACGCGATGAGGGGTGCGGTACCGCCGAAGACGGCGATGACGATCTGATGGGCGAATCCGATTCCGGAGACTCGGACCGAGGCGGGGAACAACTCCGCCTGGATGGTGGGGTAGACGGCTTGCCAGATTCCGAGGACCACCCATCCCGAGGCGGTGACGATGAGGTAGACATCAAAGCCGGGCACCTGCAGGAGGAGCAGCAGCGGATAGAACAGGACGATCATTCCGATGGCGCCGATGATGGGGAAGATCTTCCGGCGACCGAGACGGTCGGAGAGGTAGCCGGTGACAGGAATGACGGCAACCAGCAGGGCCAGGCCGATCGTGCTGCCCGCAAGGCTGGAGGACAGGTTTCGGCCCGAGGTGAGGTTGGCGTAGGTGGGCAGGAACGTCGCCCAGGTGTAATAGGCCACGGCTGGAGCGGACAGGGCGGCAGTCTGCAGGATCGCCTTGGGGTGTTCGCGGAGCAGCTGGAGGAGCTTCGCGGGTGCGGACTTCTGCTCGCCGTGCGTGCTGGCTTCGAACTCCGGGGACTCGTCCGAGCGGGCGCGGAGGATGAGTCCCACGATGCCGACCAGACCACCGATGACGAAGGGGATCCTCCATCCGTAGGACGCCAGGGTGTCGGCGTCGAAAGCAGAGGTGACGGCGGCTGCGGCGCCCGTCGCGGCGAGGGTTGCCAGCCCGCTGGCCACGTTGGTGAAGGAGCCGAAGAGCCCGCGCCGGTTGGCTGGAGCGTGTTCCACCATGTACGCGATGGCGCTCTGGCCCTCGGTGCCGGCGGAGACGCCCTGGAGGATGCGGGCGACGACGAACAGGATCGGTGCGAAGTAACCGATGGTCGCGTACGAGGGGGTGAACCCGATGATCAACGCGCCGAGAGCCATCCCCGAGACCCCCAGGGACAGAACGCGTCGGCGCCCGTACCGGTCGGCAAGCGGGGAGATGATGATGCCGCTCAGGGGCCGTACGACGAACCCGATGGCGTAGGTGAGGAACGAGGCGATGAGGGACGCGAACTGGGAGCCCGACGGGAAGATCTGCGCGGAGAAGACAGAGGCGAGAAGGCCGTATATGTACCAGTCGTACCACTCGACAAAGTGCCCGATGGTCCCGGCGACCAGGTTACTGGCCCGTCCCTTGGGCGGGACAGGCTCTGGGCTGTCGAGGGCGGATGTACTGGGCACGCGACGCGAGGCCGTCATCGAATTCTCCTTTGAATCTGGGCGCGAGTGGGCATCCCCACGCCTGGGCCGGGGGTCGCTGAACCTGTATGTAGAGGGGGTGTCTGGCCGCCTAGGCGGAGAGTTCCTCGTCTGCGAGGAGGTACGTGTAGCTCGGCCAGCTACGGGAGATGTCGGCCGCGGCCGCGAGCAGGGGCGGCGAGAGCTCGGCCATGCGCGCTCGGGTCATGCGTACGGAGGGGCCCGCGATGCTGATCGTCCCGGTGGCCTCCCGGCCCGGTCCGGCTCCGCGGATGGGGGCCGCCACGGCACTGATGCCGAGGTCCATCTCCTCAATCGTCGTGGCGTACCCACGGATACGGACCTCGGCGAGTTCGGCTTCGAGCGCGGATCGGTCGAGGGCGGACCTGGGGGTGACGTCGAGATGGCTCTCGTGCGCGAGCACGGTCTCGACTCGGTCCGGGGAAAGAGTGGAGAGCCACGCTTTCCCGGACGCGGTGGCGTGGGGGACCGCGTCCTGGCCCATGACGGGGTCGATGCGGAGGGAGGAGTTCGCGCCTTGGGCCTTGGCGATCCACTTCAAGGAATCGTTGGTGACTACCGCCAGGCGAACGAGCTCCTCACACTCCGCCGCGAGCGAGTCCAGGCTTCGCTGGGCCCACGTTCCCACTCCTGACGAGGACAGCTGGCGGAGTCCCAGCGCGCCGAGGCTGTGAGTGGCGAAGTAGGTGGAGGTGCGGGGGTCCTGACTTACGTAACCCGCGTCGGCCAGGGCGGCGAGGAGACGATGAACGATGGCCTTGTTGGTGCCGAGGCGCTCAGCGATGTCCGTGACGCGGCGGCCTTCGGGGTGCGGCGCCAGCAGTTCGAGCACACGCATCGCATTCACGACGCCGTCGGCCAGTGCCATGTTCTCGTCTCCTCGCCATCGTGGATCCAAGTCCGCGGGATCTGTAACGCTGTTACGAACGCTGTTACGAAACGTCACACGCGATCGCCCCAGCTGTCAAGAGTTGCCGACATCCTGATCGTCGGACCGCGAACCCGGCGGTCAGGCCCGCTGCACCAGCTCACGCAGGCGCGTGAAGGCCGACTCGTCGTCGTTCACGACGACATCGTGCTCGCCGGTGTTCCAGCGGCACTCGAGCACACCGAATCGCTCCCAATAGGCATCCCAGTCGGCGAGCTTGACCCGGTCCCGCTCGCTGCCGCGCTCGATCAGCCGCTGCCGCACGACCTCGGGCGAGGTGCGCACGTGGAGCACCCGGATACGAGCGGCGGGCCAGCTTGCACGCTCGGTCGAGCGACGCAGGAAATCGGGGTCTCCGAGGTACGCCACGAACGGTGCGTCGAGGACGACGGAGCGGCCGAGTTCCAGATTCCGACCGGCGGTCGCGAAGAGCGTCTCGTACTCGGCGGGCATGACCCTCTGGACGTACAGCTCGTTGGATTCCCGATCGGAGGGATCCTGTCCGAACGCCTCGAGGGCCACTCGCACGAGGGGTCCGGCGATCGTGTCCTTGTCGAGATAGGCCGCGCCCGTGAGGGAGCTGAGGTGTCTCGCCAGGGTCGACTTTCCTGATCCTGCCCCACCGAGCGTGATGTAGGCAACGGGCCGGGCATGCGCGTCGGGCAGGGCTTGCATGTCTGGCACGGCTTGGGCGTCGGACGTCATCGCTTCACTCGCGCGATCGCGGCCATGAACTCCTTCGCCGCCGCTGTGACCTTGCTCATGTCGCCGTCGGGGCGGCCGGCCTTGGTGATGGCGCTGCCCACTCCGACCGCCGCGACGCCCGCGGCGAACCAGTCGCCGACATTGGCGGTGGTGACGCCGCCTGCCGGAAGGATCGGGACGTGCGCGAGCGGCGCCAGGACCGCCTTGGCGTACGGGATGCCGCCGGCTTCGGTGGGGAAGAGCTTGACGATGTCCGCGCCGGCCTCGGCCGTTTCGAGGATCTCGGTCGGTGTGTAGGCGCCACTGATGGTGGCGATCTGGTAGCGGTTGGCGACGCGGATCATCTCGGGGTTGAGGTTCGGGCTGACGAGGAACTGCGCGCCGGCCTGAATGCTCGACCAGGCGGCGTGTCCGTCGAGGACGGTGCCCGCGCCGAAGACCACATCCTCACCGGCGAAGCGCTCGGTCAGGCGCTCGATCACGGTGAGGGCCCCGGGGATCGACAGGGTGATCTCGAGGGCGCGGATGCCTCCGGCGACGGCTGCCGAGGCGACCTCGAACGCCTCCTCGGCGCTGTCGAGGCGGACGATGAGGACGTTGCCGGAATCGCGGATCGTCTCCATGACGTGGAATTTCTGGAACATGGCCCTGATGGTTACACCACTTTCAAGCGCTTCGCGAGCCCCGTCCAGAAGGCGTTGACGAATCGCGGTGACGTGTTGCAACCTGGACTGCAATCGATCTCAGCAATCGTTCTCATCCCGAAGCGGCTGAGGCGCCGGGATCCTCGACCAACGCGAACGATCAATGCGAAGGAGAGTCGTCGGCGGTGGAACATTCCTCTTCGGCCCCCCGGCCCTCGGCCGTGGTGCTGGGTGCGTCCCACTGGCACGCGCCGTTGTACCGTGCCGGGCTTGCCCGACGCTTCCGTGTGACGGCAGTGCAGGACCCCGATCCCGCGGTCGCCCGGGCATTCGCCGAGCCCTTGGGCGCACCCGTCGCGGGGAGCGTCGACGAGGCTCTGGACCAGGACGGCATCGACGTGGCGTTCGTGTTCTGCCCGCACCACGAGATGCTCGAGGTCGGCCGAAAGCTCATCGGCCGCGGCATCCCGTTCGTGATCGAGAAGCCCGCCGGTGCGAACCTGGACGACCTTCGGGCGATCGAGGCGGAGGCGCGCTCGGCCGCCGTGCCGGCGACCGTGGCGCTCGTCCAGCGCGGTGCACCGATCGACACGTGGCTGCGACAGGCCGGCGACATCGTCTACGAACGGATGGCGTTCGTCGCGGGTCCGCCCTCGCGGTACCGGAGCAACGGCAACCCGTGGATGCTCGAACCCGGCCTCTCGGGCGGCGGCAGCCTGATGAACCTCGGCCCGCACTTCGTCGACCTGGCGATCCGTCACCTCGGACACCCCGTCGACGTGGTCCAGAAGCTCTCCACCACGCTGCACGGCGAGGCGGTCGACGACCACTCCACGATGATCCTGACCACCGGCACGGGCCGCGAGGCGATCGTCGAGGTCGGCTACGCGTTCCCCGACTCGCCGCTGAAGCGGTACTGCAGCTTCACCGCGGCCGGGTCCCATGGGTTCGCCACCGTCGACACCAACGGGGACGCGACATTCACCGACCAGTCCGGTGTCACCAAGAGCGCCGTCCTGGAAGTCGACAGCGACCCGCTGTACGACGTGTTCGTCACCGGCGTCGCCGACACGCTGACGACCGGGTTCGCGGGCATGCCGACGCTCGCCGAGCTTCTGACCACGATGGAGCTCATCTGGTCGCCGCACCCGGATGGGACGGCGCGTCGTGGCTGAGGTGAGCATCGACGACGTCGCCAAGGCGGCCGGCGTGCACCGTTCGACCGTGTCGCGCGCCTTCTCGAAGCCGGATGCCGTGCGGGCGGCGACCCGGGAACATGTGTTGCGTGTCGCAGCAGAGCTCGGGTACTCGATGAACCCCCTCGCGCAGGCTCTCCGCCGCGGCTCGAGCAACCTCGTCCCGCTGATCGTTCCGGATCTGACGAACCCGTTCTTCGCCGAGCTGGCGCGCACGACCGCCGCCGCCGCCGAAGCACGCGGCTACCAGCTGATGCTCTGCATCACCAACGGCGACGCCGGGCAGACCGCCGACCACGTGAGCGCGATGCACTCCATGTACTCGCCCTTCGGCATCGTCGCCCCCTCGACCCGCGTCAACCTCGAGGCGCTGCGCCGGTACGCGTTCCAGAACCGGGTCGTGGTCATCGACCGGGTCGAGGACGACCCGACCGTGCCCACCGTCACCGTCGACAGCGTCCGCGGCATCGACCTCGCCTTCGACCACCTCCTTGGTCTCGGGCACTCGAACATCGCCTACGCCCCGGGCATCGTCGGCACGTACACCGCCCAGGACCGCTGGGACGCCTACCACCACGCCGCCGAGCGTCACGCCATCCCACCCGTCGTCCTCGAGGCGGCGCCCGGCGCCGAACCGGGGCCGGCGCTCGTGGACCGCTGGATGCGGGAACCGAACCGCCCGACAGCGGTGATCGCCTCCAACGACCTCATCGCGTTCGCCATGATCTCCGAGCTCGGCTCGCGTGGGCTGACCGTGCCCGCCGACCTGTCGGTGATCGGCTTCGACGGCCTCGACCTCGGCGCCCAGTTCAACCCCCGGTTGACCAGCGTCCGACAACCCATCACCGACCTCGGACGGATCGCCATCGAACTCGGCGAGGCACTCATCGCCGGCGGGCCGCCCGAACACGTCGTGCTCGAGCCATCACTTCTCATCCGCTCCTCCACCCAGGAACAGCGTTCATGAATCCGAACCCCGGCCGCCTTCCCGGTCTGCAATACGTGGACCACGTGGCCTTCACCGTCCCCGACCTCGACGACGCCACCCGCCTGTTCACCGTCCTTTTCGGCGCCGAGGAGCTCTATCGCTCCACCCGCGGACCCGATGCGGCGGTCATGCCGGAGCACTTCGGCGTGCCCGCGGACGCACACCTGGAGCTGTGCATGCTCCGGCTGCCGCCGAACCTGAACGTCGAGCTGTTCCAGTGGTGGAGCGAGGACCGCTCACCCGTGTTCCCGCGCGCCAGCGACGCGGGCGGGCACCACCTCTGCTTCGTCGTCGACGACGTGGACGACGTCGTCGACGCGATCGCCGACCTCCGGGGCATCGAGATCCTCGGTGCACGCAAGGAGGTCGCCGGCGACAGCCCCGCTGTCGCCGGGAACCGCTGGGTGTACGCCCGCACCTCCTGGGGGCTCATCCTCGAGTTCGTCGACCGCTCGCGCGTCGTCGACCCGCCACGTCTCGTCGGCCCCCACGACTGGCACACCCACTCGATCTCGAAGACCTCGGAGACACCCTCGTGAAGATCGCCGGCCACACTCTCGGCACCCCCGACCACACCGTCCCCGAGGCGCTCGAACTCTTCGCCCGAGCCGGCCTGGATGCCGCCGAGGTGATCTACCAGGACGACTACACGAGCGGTCTGCCCATCGGCGATGCCGCGGCAGCGGCGGAAGCGGTACGCGTCGCCGACGGCGAAGGCATCTCCATCATCGGGCTCACCCCATACACGACCGCGATCAACGCGACCGACGAGCACATACGCGCAGCAGCCGTCGACGAACTGCGATCGGCCATCGACATCGCCCACGCGATCGGCGCGAACCGCATCCGCGTCTACTCCGGCGCATGGCAGCCGGACGGGAAGGACCACGCCGCGCACTGGGCACAGCTCGTCCGCTCGTTCCAGGAGCTCTCCGCCCCAGCGGCGGACGCAGGCGTCGTGCTCTGCGCCGAGAACCACTTCGGCACCATGACGCAGACCGCGCGCGACACCGCCGAGCTCATCCGCGCGGTCGACTCGCCCGCCGTCCGCGTCCTCTACGACCAGGCGAACCTCACCTTCACCCACGACGAGGACTTCGAGGACGCCTTCGCCGTCCAGGGCGATCTCATCGGCCACGTGCACGTCAAGGACCTTGTCTTCAAGGACCCGAACGCCCCGTTCGTCGCGTCCGAGACGGCGCGCGTGCACGCCGAGGAGCGCGCCGTCATGTCGCGCGTCGTCGGCGACGGCATCCTCGCCTGGTCGAGCATCCTCCGGCGCCTGCGCGAAGTCGGCTACGACGACGTGCTCTCGCTCGAATACGAGTACCGGTGGCATCCACAGGATCTGGAAGCCCCGGAGATCGGATTCCGGCGCGGCGCCGAGCACCTCCGTACCTTGCTGCGGCAGCTCGATGCCGAGGCGGCCGGCCAGAAGGCCGAGGTCCGCCCGTGACCGCGCTCCGAGTCGGCGTGGTGGGCGCCGGCAACATCGCCAGTATCGCGCAACTGCCCACCCTCGTTCAGCGCGACGACGTCGAGCTGCGCGCCCTGGTGTCACGACGCGAGGACCCGAGCCAGCTGCAGCGTCGGTGGGGGTTCGCGCACGTTTACCGCACGGTCGACGCGATGCTCGACGCCGAAGAGCTCGACGCCGTCTTCGTGCTCACTCCCCGCTCCGAGCACGTCGCGGCCGTCGAGATGGCCCTCCGTGCCGGCATCGACGTGTTCTGCGAGAAGCCCCTCGCCACCTCGACCTCCGACTCGGTCCGCCTCGCGGAACTCGCCGACGAGCACGGCCGCATCCTGATGGTCGGCCTGAACCGGCGGTTCGCGCCCGTGTACGTCGCCGCGCGGGAGGCGTTCGGCGCGGCCGGAGCGTCGTTCTGCGTCGCGCAGAAGAACCGCGCCGGCTCCGAGTACCGGGCCACGTTCGAGAACGCCATCCACATGGTGGACCTCCTCCGCTGGTTCTGCGGCGGAGACGTCGTCGAGGTCACCAGCGCGGCGGCCGGAACCGACCCCTGGGAAGAGGACGGCACAGCCGCCCTCATCCGGTTCTCGACCGGGAACACGGGCCTGCTGGTCGCGGCCCGAACTGCCGGCGCGTGGGGCGAAAAACTCGACGCCTACGGGCAGATGCGCTCGGCGGAGGTCATCGCTCCCGACACCGTCGCGGTGACGGCGGACGGCGCCCGCACCGTCCGGTCGATGAGCCCGGAGGCGTTCGGCTGGGCGACCGCGACCGAGACCTTCGGCTTCGCCGACGCGGTCCGCCACTTCCTCGACCGCGTTCAGGACCGGCAGCAGCCGCTGACCTCCGGATGGGAAGCGGTCAAGACCCAGCAGCTACTCGACAAGATCCTCGCGGTGGCGGGTCTGCCCACCGAGGAGCAGGAGGGACGCACGTGGTCCAGCAAAGCAGCAAAGTAATGCCGCAGCCCCAGGTAGCCCTGGTCACCGGCTCCAGCGGCGGCATCGGCGCGGCCGTCGTCGACGCGCTGCGGGCGCGCGGGGACATCGTCGTCGGGGCCGACCTCGCACCGCTCGAAGGCCAGGACCTCGCCGGCTTCGCCGAGCTCGACGTCACCGACGAGCAGCAGACCACCGTAGTGGTGCGCCGCACCGTCGCCGAGCACGGCCGCATCGACGTCCTCGTCCACGCCGCGGGGGTGCTGGGCGGCACCCCCGCTCCGCTGGAGACCACGACCGAGGAGTTCGAGCGCACCATGCGCATCAACGCCACGGGCACGTTCACCATCACGCGCGAGGTCGCGAACCTCATGCGGGGCAGCGGCACGAAGGGCACGATTCTGCTGCTGTCATCGGTCGCGGCCAAGGAAGCACGGGTCGACTACCTGCCGTACAATGCCAGCAAGATCGCCGTGCTGCACATCATGTGGTCGATGGCGAAGATCCTCGGACCGGATGGGATCTCGGTCAACGCCGTCAACCCCGGACCGGTGAACACACCGATGTGGTCACAGCTCGCCGACCAGTCCGGCTCCGCGCAGGCAGCACGCGACGCACGCGCCGCACAACTCCCCATGCGCCGCTTCGCCGAACCGACCGAGGTCGCCAACGCGATCGGCTTCCTCACGGACCCGGTCAACCGGTACATCACCGGCGTCTCACTCGACGTCGCCGGTGGAGCGCATCTCGGTATGGGGTCCTGATCGAAAACAGTTTGGGCCGGGGCGTTGGTGGTGGGTGAGGAATCTGGTGAGGGACGCGCGGCATCTGTCGCCGCCGGTGCAGGAAGCCTTGCGGTCACGGGCGGTGGCCGCGTCGACCGAGGACGAGCACCTCAACGCCCACCACAACCCGATGCACGCCTTCAAACGCTTTGCCCGCCGGGCCCCCTACCAGCCGAAGGAACCCCGGCGAACCCCGCGCGACATCCCCGACCAGGCATTTGACGAACTGTTCGCGGCCCTGCCCTCGCACCGCCACCGCGCGCTGGTCGCCTTCTACAAGGCTGCGGCTCTACCAGCAGCAGATCCGCCCGCAGGCCCTCGACGGGCCGGAGGAACCACTGTGGTGGACCCTCCGGCGCCCGATCAGGCCGCTGACCTACGACGCGGGGTGTTCACTCGGGCCGACGAGACCCTGGGCACGAACTGGACCCTGCATCTTGCGGCACAGCGCGGCCAAACGCATGGTGCGCGACCCCAAGCTCTCGCTCACCGACGTCCAGCGGGTCCTTGGCCATCTCCACATCAGCACCACGGAGCAGTACCTCGAACCCGCTGAGGACGAGGCCGTCACGCACGTGCCGGCCCACCACCCCCGGCAGGCTGCGGAGCCCGTCAAACCTGTGATGCCCGCTCCGGGCTACCGTCCGCGATGGACCTCACCGCCCGCCACCCGTGCACCGGCGAGTTGCTGTCCACGGTGAAGTTCATGGTGCAGGCCCTCGCCGCCGGCGAACTCCAACTCGACCTCCAGCGCGAGCTGACCTACGACGGGCTGCGGGCCGCCGAGGCCAAGGGCAGCAAGGGCGGGCGCCGTCCCGCCCTCGCGGGCGGGACGGTCGCCGGCGTACGCACCGCGTACCTGGAAGGCCGGTCCATCGCCGCCCTCGCCCGAACGGGTGCTCGGTGTTCCGTTCAATGGTAGGCAGCCGCAGCCAGGGTGTGCTTCGAGGACTTCAGTCAGGTCCGCTTGGGCACTGTGAGGCTGTAACGGAGTTTCGCCTTGGAGTCCGCGCCGAGGCGGTCGTAAAAACGAACGGCCCCTTCGTTCCAGGCCGGGGTCTGCCACTGGATCTCAGTGAGGCCGAGGGCGCGTGCCTCTGCCGTCACGGCATCCATGAGCAGTGCGCCGATGCCTGAGCCCCGGCTGTCGGAGTTCAGGAAGAGGCAGTCCATGTGGAGGTATTCGCGGCCTTCCCAGGTGGAGAGTTCGGGCGTGCAGGTGGCGTAGCCGACGACCTCTCCGTCAGGCAGCTCTGCTACCAGGCAGCGCAGCCGTGGTGTCGGCGTGGCGAAAAGCAGGGCTTTGAGTCGATGCGCGAGGTCGGGAGCAGGGGGCGGGGCTTGTTCGTAGGCGGCGTGCTCGGCAGCGAGTTCGGCGATCCGAGACAGATCGTCGGGGCGGGCATGCCGCACGTTGGGGGAACTGTTCACCGGACGCCGCCCGTCAGGGTGTCCGCACCCCAGGCGGCTAGGCGGTTGGGGATCGGGCTGCTGCTGTCGAGGACATGCCGTGAGAATGCGTCGCGTTCGTGGGCCAGGATGGCGGCTTCCCAGACACAGGGGGCAAGGCCGGTGCGGCCCGGGCGGAGCCGTTCGGGGTGCCCGGCCGGTCCGGTGAAGATGGCCAGGTCGGACATGTACCCCTCGATCCAGCTGTGGACCAGGACGTAGTCGCCGTCGCCGCCGACGTGCATGATCAGGACAGCGAG
This sequence comes from Streptomyces sp. NPDC006743, assembly GCF_040703815.1. NCBI lineage: Bacteria > Bacillati > Actinomycetota > Actinomycetes > Kitasatosporales > Streptomycetaceae > Streptomyces > Streptomyces sp. NPDC006743. Next base: position 17,427 of record NZ_JBEYJA010000080.1, read on the forward strand.
TCCGAGCGACCCCCGGGTGCGCCCGAGTTGGAGGTGTGCCGCTGTGAGCCGTAGGGCGGCGGCGATGTCCTGCTCCGTCACGGTACGCCCTGGCGCCTGAAGGGCGTAGGTCTTCACCAGGTGGCCCCCGGCCTCTCGGGTGCCTGTAGCCCGTGCGGTGCGCTCGTGGTGCCCCTGGGCCAGGGTTAGCAGTGCTTCCGTGTCCACTGCCGTCGGCAGTTCCTCGCGATCACTCATGCGTCCATCATGCAGTGCGCGTCCTCGACCGGGTCGGGTCTCCCGGCTGACTCAAGAACAGTCGTCGGAGGCTGACTGAAAGCATCCGGTGCATATGTTCACCACAGCGGCCATGTCCGGCCCGAGTAGACGCCGTCTTCCATGGCGTCCAGGGCGCTGGAGAGGTGGCAACACTTCTCGTCCGGGCTGGCGCTCGCACGCCCCCGCCGCGACTCGGCGTGGGCGACGGCATCGAGCCCTCGGTCGATGTCACCGCGCCACCCCGGTGCTGCCGTGGCTGATCAGCGCCACGGTGGACGCTCCTCCAGCAGCCGAGAGGCCGCGGCGCCGCTCAGGAGGATGCCCGGCGGCACCAGGGCGACAAGTGCCCTGCTGATCCCGCGCAGTCCTCGCCACCGCCGCCTCCCCCGGACGCCTCGGCCGACGGCGCTCGGCAGCGCCGGCCGGGCTGTCCGGGCTTCACAGGCCGACCGCTCCGTCGATGCGCTCGCGGAGCAGGTCGGCGTGGCCGTTGTGGCGGGCGTACTCCTCGATCATGTGGAGGAGTATCCAGCGCAGCGACACCGTTCCGCGCCAGGAGTCGTCGCCCTCGACGTCCAGGTCGGGGGCCTCGGTGACGAACTGCTCGGCGAACGCCACCTCGGTCCGCCAAGCCTCCCACGCCGCTGCCAAGAGCCCCGGGGCGTCCGTGACGCCGTCGAGGTCCCCGTCGGGGTCGGCCGCCGAGGAGAACAGAGCGGGGGCGTCCTGTCCGGCCAGTACCCGGCGCAACCAGCGGCGTTCCGCATCGGCGAGGTGCCGGACCAGGCCGAGCAGCGAGAGCGTGGACGGCTCCCCGGACCGCAGGGACAGCTCGGGGCCCAGTCCGGAGCACTTCAGCTCCAGCGTGGCGCGCTGGGCGCCCAAAACGTCGATGAGCATGCGCCGTTGGTCGCCGGTCGTAGGGCCGGTGAACCCGCGACCGTTCTCGGCGCTGCGGAACAGACCGCCTCTTCTGGTGGGTTCGCTCATGGCCGCCCTTCAGCTCGTGCCGGTTCGGGCGGCGGTGACCGCCACGGTCGCGTACCGCAACGTGAACCTGCCGCCCGTCGCATCGATAGCCGTCCCCTACGCCGTCCAGCGCCGCGGCCAGCCTGTCCGGCGGGAGCCGGGTGAAGGCGCCCTGGGCGGGCTTCTGGTCAAGCCATGCGTCGCGGGTGTAGGTCCTTCCCAGTCGTATCACCACTGCGCGGGTTCTCGCCGTACCCGCCCGCCTTCCTGATCGCGTCGGCGGCCTTGATGAACAGCCTGACAGGCGTCCGGGATCTTCCGGGTCATCGCTTCGAAGCCGAAGGGCGCGTCGGGCATCACGCGTCGGCAGGTCCGGGCGACTGCTTCCGCCAGCTCGGGCGGCATCTGGAAGACGTTCCAGAAAGCTGCCAGCCGACTGCCGGGCCGGAGGAACTGCGCAGTCTTGGCCGCTCCTGCGGCCGGGTCGATCCAGTGCCAGGCCGTCGCCGAGACGACCGCGTCGAACTCGCGGCCGACCGGCTCCCAGGCTTCGGATGTGGCCACGGCGGCCTCGGCACTGAGCCGACCCGCCACCTCGACCACCCGATGGTCCGGCTCAATTGCGAGGACCCGGCAGCCGGCCGCCTGGAACTGGCGGGCGGCGATATCGGTTCCGCAGCCGACGTCGAGGATGTCGCGGCCGGGGGCGGCGGAGACGACCGGGCCACCAGGGCGTCGGGGTAGCGGGGCCGAAATAGGAGGTCACTGAGACACTGGAGGCTGCTACCGGACGGAGCCAGGTAGTGCGGTCCGGTTGCGTACAGCCGAGGTCAAATCCTGCACGAACCGCAGTGCGGCGGCTTTCGACAGGTTGTGGAGGCGTGGCGGACGAGTGCCGAAGCGGTGGGCAGTGTCATAACCGCCGCGGTGGCTCTCACCACACTGGCAGCACGCCGTACCGGGTTACCCGACCCGATCCTTGTGGTGGTGTGCGGAAGGATCATCGCTGTCATCCCCGGCCTTCCCAGCGTCGCCGTCCCCCCTCGTTTCTGCTGCTCGTGATGTTGCCACCCTTGCTGTTCTGGCACGGTGGTGGATGCCTGCGCGACACCCGTACCGGCGACGGTCACCGAGCCCGTCCGCCGCGCGATGCGCTCGGTGCCCGACCGCCTCTGGCATCCCGCCGCGGACCAGGACGGGACGCTGCGTGATGGCGCAGAGGTTGCCGAGCTGACCGGCATAGTCGATCTGGACGGCTACCCGGCCGACACCCGCATCATCGTGCGCCGCGAGCGGCAATTCCCCGGAGCACAGCTGTCCCTGTTCGATCAGGACGAGGGCCTGCGACATCAGGTGTTCCTCACCGGCACCCCGTACTCCGGTGGTGGCTCCGCCCAGTTGCTCGAGGTCCGCCACCGCGGGCATGCCACAGTCGAGGACCACAGCCGGTGCGGTAACGACCTTGGGAGCGATTGGCCTGGGAAGTCTGGTCGCCTGGCTCGGTGGACGGGTGCGCATGAGATCCTTCTCTTCATGAGTACACCACCAGACGGACTGCCTATCTACCGAGTCTTGACCGGCCCGGACGACGCCGCGTTCTGCCATCGTGTGAGCGAAGCGATAGCTCTTGGCTACGAACTGCACGAAGGCCCTGCGGTCACTTTCAACGGTGAGAGGGTCATCGTCGCCCAAGCGGTGGTATGGCCAGCACAGTCGTAGGACTTGTGGTCACGGTCTGCCCGTGACACAAGAAGGACCGTACGGGTTACTGAGGTTGAACTCGTGATGTCGTGGAGTTGCTCAGGCGGGCCTGATGGTCAGGCCGGTCTCGGTGAGGCAGCCGTCTATGAGGTGACTGC
>NZ_JBEYJA010000081.1:0-20403 GCF_040703815.1 Streptomyces sp. NPDC006743
ACCCGCGTACTGGACGTACTCGGGTGATGCGACAACGCGGCGAGGTGCCGTGCCGGGCGTCGCGAGCCGGTGAACCTTCCCGGTCACAGCACTAGCTTCGGACGATGACCACACCGCGGCCGCGCAGCACACGGGAGACCTACGGCGACGTGATCGGCCTGACCGGGCCGCTGCTCCCGGTCGTGTCGTTCCTGGGACGGCTGCCCACGGCCACCATCCAGTTCGGCAGCGTGCTGCTCGTCGCCCGGACGAGTGACTCGCTGGCCGCGGCCGGGGCGACCGGCGGGGCGCTCGCCCTCGGCCAGGTCTCCTGCGGGCCGCTCGTGGGGCGTCTGGCGGACCGGTGCGGCCAGCGGACGGTCGTCCTCGTGTTCGCCTGGGCCAACGCCGTCGCCGTCGCCGCACTGGTCGCCGGGGCGCTCGCCGGACTCGGCACGCCGGCGCTCGCGCTGCTGGGCGCGGGCGCGGGGACGACCGCACCCCTGATCGGCCCGCTGGCCCGCGCCCGTCTGGTCGCCCTCGCCCGCCGGGCCGCGGCCCCCGAGTCCACGGTCGGGGCGGCCCTGTCCTTCGAGAGCACGCTCGACGAGATCTCCTTCGTTCTCGGTCCCGCCCTGGTCGGCCTGGCGTCGGTCCTCGCGCACCCGGCGTACGCCCTGGGCGCGGCGGCGGTGCTGGTGGCCGTGTGCGGCACGGGCTTCGCCCTCCACCCGACGGCCGCGGTGACCCGTCCTGCGGCCACGGCGACGCGCCGGGCGGGCCGTCCGGCGGAGGAAGGCCGGGCGGTGGATGCGGGCCGGGCGGGGGACGGGCGTCGGGCGGCCGTCGGCGTACGCCGGTTCCTCACGCGCGCGGGTGGTGACCGCCGGGCGGCCTCCGGCCGTCCGCCCATGCCCCGCTCCGTGCACGCGCTGCGGGCCGCGCTGGCCCTCCAGGGGGCGATGTTCGGCGCCTGCCAGGCGGGGATCACGGCGCTGACCGGGCGGCTGGGCCAGGAGGACCAGGCCGGGCTCGTGTACGCCGCCATGGGGGTGATGAGCGCGGTCGCCGGGCTGTCCATGGCGGCCCTTCCGGCCCGCTTCGGGCTGCGGGCACGCCGGCGCACGGCCTCGGCGGCGGCGTTCGCCCTCTCCCTGCCGCTGCTGGGCACGCACACACTGACCGGCCTGTACGTCGTGGTGACCGTGCTCGGAGTGGCGTACGCCCCGCACCTGGTCACCGTGTTCGGCATCACCGAGCGGGTGGTGCCGCCGGCCCGGCTCGCCGAGGCGATGGCCTACGCCACGAGCGCGATCGTCGCCGGACAGGCTCTCGCCGTCGCCGTCTGCGGCCGTCTCGCCGACGCCCGCGGACCCGCTGCGGCCTTCGCCGTGGCGAGCACAGCGGCCGGCCTGGCCGCCGTCCTCGCCCTGACGGCGCGCCCGGCGGTCCGCGGCGAGGACCGCGCGGGCACCGCCCACGCGCGCGTGCCCGCCGACGACCGCGCCGGCACGGCCCGCTGAGACGCGGCCCCGTGACCCGACCCGACCCGGTCCGGTCGGGTCCGGACGAAGGGTCCTAGGCCGGGCGCTGGAGGACGACCAGGCTGCGGTCCTTGAGGGTGAGCCGGTCGCCGGCCTGGGCCTTGCGGCCGGTACCGGGCGGCAGGGGCGTGGTGCGGGCGGTGTCCACGACCACCTGCCACTGGCGTCCGTGATCGACCGGGACGACGAAGTCGAGGGACTTCGGCGCGGCGTTGAACAGCAGCAGGAACGAGTCGTCGCTGATCCGCTCCCCGCGCGGGCCGGGCTCGGAGATCGCGTTGCCGTTGAGGAACACAGTCAGCGCGGAGGCGCTCGCCGAGCCCCAGTCCTGCTGGGTCATCTCCTTGCCCTCCGGGGTGAACCAGGCGATGTCCGACAGCTCGTCATGAGTGCCCTGCACCGGCCGCCCGTGGAAGAAGCGGCGCCGCCGGAAGACCGGGTGCTCCTTGCGCAGCCGGGCCATCGCCCGCACGAACTCCAGCAGGTCGCTGCCCTGCTCGCCGGGCTCCGGCCAGCGCACCCAGGACAGTTCGTTGTCCTGGCAGTAGGCGTTGTTGTTGCCCTGCTGGGTGCGGGCGAACTCGTCGCCGTGGCTGATCATCGGCACGCCCTGGGAGAGCATCAGCGTGGACAGGAAGTTGCGCATCTGGCGCGCCCGCAGCTCCAGCACCTCCGGATCGTCCGTCGCGCCCTCCGCCCCGCAGTTCCAGGAGCGGTTGTGGCTCTCGCCGTCCCGGTTCTCCTCGCCGTTGGCCTCGTTGTGCTTGTCGTCGTACGCCACCAGGTCGTGCAGCGTGAAGCCGTCGTGGCAGGTCACGAAGTTGATCGAGGCCAGCGGACGGCGGCCGTCGTCCTGGTAGAGGTCGGAGGAGCCGGTCAGCCGCGAGGCGAACTCCGCGAGCGCCCGCGGCTCGCCCCGCCACAGGTCCCGCACGGTGTCGCGGTACTTGCCGTTCCACTCCGTCCACAGCGGCGGGAAGTTCCCCACCTGGTAGCCGCCCTCGCCGACGTCCCACGGCTCGGCGATCAGTTTCACCTGGGAGACCACCGGGTCCTGCTGCACCAGGTCGAAGAACGACGACAGCCGGTCCACCTCGTGGAACTGCCGCGCCAGGGTGGCCGCCAGGTCGAAGCGGAAGCCGTCCACGTGCATCTCGGTGACCCAGTAGCGCAGCGAGTCCATGATCAGCTGGAGCACGTGCGGGGACCGCATCAGCAGGGAGTTCCCGGTGCCCGTGGTGTCCATGTAGTAGCGCGGGTCGTCCGTGAGCCGGTAGTACTGCGGGTTGTCCAGGCCCTTGAAGGACAGCGTCGGACCCAGGTGGTTGCCCTCGGCGGTGTGGTTGTAGACCACGTCGAGGATGACCTCGATGCCGGCCTCGTGCAGCGCCCTGACCGCCGACTTGAACTCCAGGACCTGCTGGCCGCGGTCGCCCCAGGAGGTGTACGCGTTGTGCGGGGCGAAGAAGCCGATCGTGTTGTAGCCCCAGTAGTTGTTCAGGCCCATGTCCACCAGCCGGTGGTCGTTCACGAACTGGTGTACGGGCATCAGTTCCAGCGCCGTCACGCCCAGTTCGGTCAGGTGCTCGATGACCGCCGGATGGGCCAGTGCCGCGTAGGTGCCGCGCAGCTCCTCGGTGAGCCCGGGGTGGCGCATGGTGAGGCCCTTGACGTGCGCCTCGTAGATCACCGTCTCGTGGTAGCCGCGCCGGGGCGGCCGGTCGTCGCCCCAGTCGAAGTACGGGTTCACCACGACCGAGGTCATGGTGTGCGGGGCGGAGTCCAGGTCGTTGCGCCGCCCCGGGTCGTCGAAGTGGTAGCCGTAGACCTCCTCGCCCCACCGGACGGAGCCGCTGATCGCACGTGCGTACGGATCAAGGAGCAGCTTCGCGGAATTGCAGCGCAGACCGCGCTCCGGGGCGTACGGGCCGTGCGCACGGAACCCGTACCGCTGCCCCGGCATGACGCCCGGCACGTACGCGTGCCGCACGAACGCGTCGCTCTCCCGCAGTTCCACCGCCGTCTCCGAGCCGTCGTCGTGCAGCAGACACAGCTCTACTCGGTCCGCGGCCTCCGTGAAGACCGCGAAGTTGGTGCCGGCGCCGTCGTACGTGGCGCCGAGCGGATACGCCTCTCCAGGCCAGACCTGCATGGACACGACTCTCTCAGGTGTACGGCGCCGCGGGTGGCGCCCCTGGTCCCGAGTGTCCCCGAAAGTGGGGCCGCCACCTATGACTTCGGGGCGGGTGCGTCGTCCCGCCGGACCCGTCCGAAGGTGTTCGAATTACCCGGAGGGCCCGGCCGTGATGCGGCGTCAACGGCATGATTTCGCTCACTGTGTCGACGGGCAGCACCGGAACACGTATGCGACGGGGGGAAGTTGGGAAAGGAGCTGTCCATCCGGCTGCACCGCGCACCGCTCCCGGAGTACCCTTCCTTGATCGTTGGGACGGGGATGCTCGGGGGAGCGGAAGGCGGTGCACGGGTGGGCTCGGGAGGCCTGGAGCTTCCCCCTGGTGACGAGGGTCACGAGGGGAACTCCGCAGACGTCCCGCCCGGCGCGGTGTCCCTGGCCCGGCCGATGGACGCGGGTGCCATCGGCCCGGAGCTGGACTGGGACGCCGACGCCTGGCACGAGGTGCGCACCCGCGCCCAGCGGGCCGGCCGGGCCTACATCTGGCTGAACCTCGTCGAACAGCGGCTGCGCGCCGTCGTCTGCGCCGTGCTGCGCCCCGTCTACGAACCCGTGCACGGCGACGACTGGGTGGTCGCCGCCGCCGGGCCGGCCGGACAGGAGTGGGTGCAGCGCGCCGTCGCCGTCCGCGAGGTCAGCCGCCGCAAGGGCTATCTGCTCGACCCGGCCGACGACAACGTCATCAGCTTCCTCACCCTGCCCCAGCTGCGCGAGCTGATGGTGCAGCACTGGCCCTGCTTCGAGCCCTACCTCGACGAACGCCGCGACGTCGAACTCGCCCTCGACGAGCTGGAGGTCACCCGCAACGTCGTCTCGCGCAACCGGGCCCTGTCCGAGGCCGTCCTCAACCAGGCCGAGCGCGCCTCCGCCCGCCTGCTGGAGATCCTCGGCGCCGGCGGCGACGTGCCCTCCGCCCGGCGGCTGCCGGTCGACGCGGTCGAGGACCTGGTCGGTGACCGGTACGCGGACGTGGTCGCCGTGCACCCGGACCGGGTCAGGCTGCTGCGCCAGTTCCCGGCCGAGGACATCTTCGGCGGCGCGCGCCGCCTGGACGCCATCGGCATCGGGCTGAACCTGCTGGTGCAGAACTTCTCCGGCCGCCGCCTGGTGCGCCTGGCCGAGTCGGGCTGCCGGGTGCGGCTGCTGTTCCTGAACCCCGCCTCCAGCGCGGTGAAGCGGCGCGAGCGGGAGCTGGGGCTCAAGCGCGGCGAGCTGAGCCGGACGGTGGAGATGAGCATCCTGCACATGCGCCGCGTCCGCTCCCGGCTGCGCGACCCGGACGCCTTCGAGATCCAGGTCTACGACGAGACGCCGCGCCTGACCGCCTACCTGGTCGACGGCGACGGTTCCGACGGCATCGCCGTCGTCCAGTCCCACCTGCGGCGCAGCCGGGGCATGGAGGCGCCGGTGTTCGTCCTGCGCAACGGGAACAAGGTGGTCAAGTCGGGCGAGGCGGACGAAGGCGGACTCTTCTCCGTCTACCGTGAGGAGTTCGAGCTGATGTGGGCTGATTCGCGCCCCGTGTCCTGAAATGCCGTCGGAAGCGGAACGCGGTCCTTGGATTGTCAGTGGCGCATGCGAAGGTGGGAGCCACTGGGGGAAGCACCACCGAGAAGGGGGGCCGCCATGGGCTGGCACCGGGAGCTGCTGATCGGGTTCGACCTGGAGACGACCGGGACGGACCCGCACGAGGCGCGCATCGTCACGGGCGCCGTGATCGAGGTGAGGGCGGGCGAGCCGCTGGGCCGCCGGGAGTGGCTGGCCGACCCCGGCGTGCCCATCCCCGAGGACGCCGTCGCCGTGCACGGGATCAGCAACGAGCGGGCCGCCGCCGAGGGCCGCCCGGCCGACCGGGTGGCGGACGCGCTGGCGGACGTGCTCACCGGCTACTGGAAGACGGGCGTGCCCGTGGTCGCGTACAACGCGGCCTTCGACCTCACCCTGCTCGCCGCCGAACTGCGCAGACACGGGCTGCCGTCGCTGAGCGACCGCCTGGGCGGCGCCGAGCCGGGCCCCGTCGTCGACCCGTACACCATCGACCGCTTCGTCGAGCGCTACCGGCGCGGCAAGCGCACCCTCCAGGCGGTGTGCACGGAGTACGGCGTCGTCCTCGACTCCGCCCACGACGCGGCGGCCGACGCGCTCGCGGCGGCCCGGCTGGCCGCCGCGATAGCCGACCGCCACCCCAAGGTCGCGGCCCTCGGCCCGGCGGAGCTGCACCGCCGGCAGATCGAGTGGTACGCCGCCTGGGCGGCGGACTTCCAGGACTTCCTGCGCCGCAAGGGCGACCCGGCCGCCGTGGTCGAGGGCACCTGGCCCCTGCGGGAGCCGGCGGGCGAGACCGTCTGAGGGCCGGCCGCCCCGGCGGCGGGCGGGAGGAGGGGCGAGCGGAGGGCGGAGCCGCTCAGAAGGGGTACCAGCGCACCGTCTCGTCGCCGTCCCGCAGGGACGCCACCCGGCGCTCGAACTCGGCCAGCGCCTTCGGGTTGCTCGGGGCGTGCTGCGCGACCCAGGCGCAACTGGCCGTCTCCCGGGCGCCGCGCAGCACCGAGCAGCCCGCCCACTCCCGTACGTCCCAGCCGTAGACCGAGGTGAAGGCGTCGTAGGCCTCGGCGGGCAGGCCGTAGCGGTCCCGGGACAGGTCCATCACCACCAGGTCGTGCTCGCGCAGGTCGGCGGAGAAGGTCTCCAGGTCGACCAGGACCGGCCCGTCCGGGCCGATGTGCACGTTGCGGGGCAGCGCGTCCCCGTGGATCGGGCCCGGCGGCAGGTGCGGGGTGAGGGCGGCGGCGGCCGCCGCGAAGCCGTCGCGGCGCTCGCGCAGATAGGCCGCGTCGGCCGGGTCGATCGCCTCGCCGGCCAGCCGCAGCCAGCGTTCCACGCCGCCCAGCAGCTCGCGCGGCGGCAGGGGGAAGGAGGGGGAGGGCAGCGCATGGACGAGACGGAGCAGTCCGGCCAGGTCGCGCGGTTCGGCCGGGCGGACCGCGTCGGGCAGCCGGTGCCACACCGTGACCGGGTGGCCCTCGACGAGCAGTGCCTCGGGCGCGGCCGCCCGCACGGCCGGCACACCCGCCCGCGCCAGCCAGCCCGCGATCTCCAGCTCCCGGCGCGCGCGGTCGAGGAGTTCGGCGTCGCGGCCCACCTTGACCACCAGGTCCCCGGCGGCGAACACGGCGTTCTCGCCCAGCGCCAGCAGCCGTGCCTCCCGCGCCGCCGGGCCCGGCACCGCCCGCACCGCCGCCAGCACCTCGCGCGCCCGTGCCTCGTCCATCGTCCGCCTCCCTGTCCGCCGGATTCCCGCCTTGCGTCGGCCAGTCTCGCATTCGCACAGGTGGGGGCGTGTGCGCGGTGTCTTGACGGACCGCGGCGCCTTCACGACCATGACCAGGCCCGTCCGAGCCGTGCAGAGGATGGATCACGTGACATCGCTGACCGAGGTGAGCAGACCGGCGCGCCGCGCGACCGGCCCCGGCCTGCCCCGGCGCGGCCACGACCCCGGCGCCTGGTTCCTGGTGCTGCCCGCGCTCGTCCCCATCCTGCTCCTCAGCGTCGGCCCGCTCCTGTACGGCGTCCTGCTCGCGTTCACCGACGCGCAGTCAGGGCGGACGGACCCCACGCGGTGGACCGGCGTCCTCAACTTCCAGGACCTCGCGCACGACACGCTGTTCTGGCAGTCGTTCCGGATCGGCCTGGTGTGGGCCGTCGCGGTGACCGTGCCGCAGTTCCTGCTCGCGCTCGGGCTCGCCCTGCTGCTCGACCAGGACCTGCGGCTGCGCCCGCTGGCCCGGGCGCTGGCCGTCATCCCCTGGGCGATGCCCGAGGTCGTCGTCGGCATCATGTGGCGGCTCGTCTACAACCCGGACGCCGGCATCCTCAACGAGACCCTGCGCGACCTCGGCCTCGGGGACGGCCACGACTGGCTCAGCTCCCTGGCCACCGCTCTGCCCGCCGTGGTGGTCGTCGGCGTGTGGGCGGGGATGCCGCAGACCACGGTCGCCCTGCTCGCCGGCCTCCAGAACACCCCCCGCGAACTGCACGAGGCCGCCGCGGTCGACGGCGCCGGGGCCTGGCGCCGCTTCCGCGCGGTCACCTGGCCGGCCCTCAGACCGGTCGCCCTCGCCGTCACCGCGCTCAACCTGATCTGGAACTTCAACTCCTTCGCCCTGGTCTACGTGCTGACGGGCGGCGGCCCCGGCGGCCGGACCCGGCTGCCCACGCTCTTCGCCTACGAGGAGGCCTTCCGTTACGGCCAGTTCGGGTACGCGGCGGCGATGGGCTGCGTCCTGGTCGCCGTCGTCTCGGTCCTGCTGGCCGTCTTCCTCGCCGGCCGGCTGCGGGGAGGTGACCCGGCATGAGGACGTCGACCCGAGCCCGCGTGGGCCAGTACGCGGCCCTGCTCGCCTACCTCCTCTTCCTGGCCCTCCCGCTGCTCTGGCTCCTGTCCACGGCGTTCAAACCACCACGCGAACTGGCGGACCTGCACCCCGCCTGGATCCCCCGCCACCCCACCCTCGGCAACTTCCGGCAGGCCTTCGGCGAACAGCCGCTGCTGCACGCGGCCCTCAACTCCCTGCTGGCCGCCCTCGGGACCGCGGTGATCGCCGTGCTGATCGGCACGCCGATGGCGTACGTCATGGCCCGGCGCCGCTCCTGGCTCACCCGCGCGGCCACCGGATGGGTCGTGGTCAGCCAGGCATTCCCCTTCGTCCTGCTGATCATCCCGCTCTTCCTGGTGCTGAAGAACCTCCGGCTGATCGACTCCCTCGCCGGGCTGGTGCTGGTCTACGTGGTCTGGTCGCTGCCGTTCGCGCTGTGGATGCTCACCGGCTACGTCCGCGCCGTGCCGGCCGAACTGGAGGAGGCCGCGGCCGTCGACGGCGCGGGCCGGCTGCGGACGCTGGTCTCGGTGACGGCACCGCTGCTCGCACCGGGGATCGTGGCGACCGCCCTGTTCGCGTTCGTCACCGCCTGGAACGAGTTCTTCTTCGCGCTGGTGCTGCTCAAGACACCGGGGAAACAGACCCTGCCGGTCGTCCTCACCCACTTCGTCGGGGCCGAGGGCGTCGCCGACCTCGGCCCGCTCGCGGCGGCGGCCTTCCTGGCCACGCTGCCCTCGCTGCTGGTGTTCGCCCTCATCCAGCGGCGGATCACGGGCGGCTTGCTCGCCGGGGCGGTGAAGAGCTGATGCGCGGCCGGAGCCTGCGGGTCCTCGCCCTCGTCCTCACGGTCCTGCTCGCCGGCTGCTCGGGCGGCGGCGGGGCCGGCGGGGGCGGCCGGATCACCCTGCGCTTCCAGTCCCTGGCGTGGCAGCAGGAGTCCGTGGCCGCCACCCGGGCACTGGTGCGGGAGTGGAACGCCGCCCACCCCGGCATACGGGTCGAGTACGTCCAGGGCAGCTGGGACAGCGTCCACGACCAGTTGCTGACCTCCTTCGAGGGAGGCGAGGCGCCGGACGTCATCCACGACGCCTCCGACGACCTCGCCGACTTCGCCTACGGCGGCTACCTCGCCGACCTCACCCCTCTGCTGTCCGCGCGGCTGAAGTCCGACATCCCGCGGCGCAGCTGGGAGACGACGACGTTCGGGGACGGTGTCTACGGCGTGCCGTTCCTCCAGGAGCCGCGGGTGCTGATCGCCGACACGCGGCTGCTGGAGGAATCGGGCGTGCGGATCCCGACGCCGGAGCGCCCCTGGAGCTGGGAGGAGTTCCGGCAGGTGAGCCAGCGGCTGAGCGGCCCGGGCAGGTACGGGGTGGCCTGGCCGCTGAAGGAACCCGTCTCCGCCACGCTCAACCTGTCCCTGTCCGCCGGCGGACGCCTGTTCCACCGCGGCCCCGACGGCCGGGTCACCGTCCGGTTCGAGGACGCCGACCAGGTGGTGCCCCGCACCGTCCACGACCAGGTCGGCACCGACCGCAGCGCCTCCCCCTCCACCCTGGGCAGCGGCGGCTCCGACACCCTGCCGGGGTTCTTCGCCGGAAAGTACGCCATGGTGCCGCTCGGCTTCTCCTACCGGCAGCAGATCCGCCAGCAGGCGCCGAAGGGGTTCCGGTGGCAGGTGCTGCCCGCCCCGGCCGGAGCCGGCGGACTCACCCAGGGGGTCAGCCCGCAGACGCTGTCCATCGCCGAGGACAGCCCGCACAAGAAGGAGGCCGCCGCGTTCCTCGACTTCCTGCTCCAGCCGGACCACATGGTGCGCCTCGCGCTCGGCGACTGGATGCTGCCCACCGGCACGCGGGCACTGGCGGACCCCGCCCTGCACACGACCCGCTACGGCTGGGCCACCGGCACGGCCCTCGCCGCCCACCTGCGCGGCGCCCCCGCGCAGTCCGTACGGGGCTACCCCGAGTGGAAGGACAAGGTGGCCACACCGGCGTTCCAGGAGTACTACAGCGGCGCGATCGGCCTGGACGAACTGCGCGAACGGCTGGAGAAGGACGGCAACCTCGTCCTGGCCCGCTACCAGCGCTGAAATCGTGTTGTACGAGACGTCTCGTCTCGCCTAGGGTCGGGTGCATGACCGCTCCCGCCCACATCGCCATGTTCTCCACCGCCCTGCACGGCCACGTCAACCCCAGCCTGGAGGTGATCCGCGAACTCGTCGCACGGGGACACCGGGTGACGTACGCGATCCCGCCGCTGTTCGCCGAGAAGGTCGCCGAGACCGGCGCCGAAGTCAAGCCGTGGAACAGCACCCTGCCCGGACCCGACGCCGACCCGGAGGCCTGGGGGACGACGCTGCTGGACAACGTCGAGCCGTTCCTCGCCGACGCCGTCCAGGCGCTCCCGCAGCTCGTCGAGGCCTATGAGGGCGACGAGCCCGACCTGGTGCTGCACGACATCACCTCCTACCCGGCCCGCGTCCTCGGCCACCGCTGGGGCGTGCCCGTCGTCTCGCTCTCACCGAACCTCGTCGCCTGGAAGGGGTACGAACAGGAGATCGCCGAGCCGATGTGGGAGGAGCCGCTGAAGACCGAACGCGGCCAGGCCTACTACGCCCGCTTCCGCGCCTGGCTGGAGGAGAACGGGATCACCGAGCACCCCGACGTGTTCATGGGCCACCCGGCCCGCTCCCTGGTGCTGATCCCCAAGGCGCTCCAGCCGAACGCCGACCGGGTGGACGAGACGGTCTACACCTTCGTCGGCGCCTGCCAGGGCGACCGCGGCGCCGAGGGCGACTGGCAGCGGCCGGCCGGCGCCGAGAAGGTGGTCCTCGTCTCGCTCGGGTCCTCCTTCACCAAGCGGCCCGGGTTCTACCGGGCCTGCGTGGAGGCGTTCGGCGGGCTGCCCGGCTGGCACCTGGTGCTCCAGATCGGCCGGCACGTGGACGCCGCCGAGCTGGGCGACCTGCCCGCGAACGTGGAGGTCCACTCCTGGGTGCCGCAGTTGGCGGTCCTGCGCCAGGCCGACCTGTTCGTCACGCACGCGGGGGCCGGCGGCAGCCAGGAGGGCCTGGCCACCGCGACTCCGATGATCGCCGTCCCGCAGGCCGTCGACCAGTTCGGCAACGCGGACATGCTCCAGGGGCTCGGCGTGGCCCGGCGCCTGGACACCGAGGAGGCCACCGCCGTGGCGCTGCGCACCGCCGCCCTCGCCCTGCTCGACGACCCCGAGGTGGCGCGGCGGCTGGCGGACATCCAGGCGCGGATGGCCCAGGAGGGCGGCACGCGCCGCGCGGCCGACCTGATCGAGGCGGAACTGGCGGCGGCCCGGGCGGCCCGCACGGCCTGACGGAGGCGACGGCCGGCAGGGCGGCCGGCCGGTGGCGGAGGCGGGCCGGTGGTGGAGGCCGTCCCGTGACGGCCGGCCGGCTGCGGGCGCCGTGACGGCCGTCCCGTGGCGGCCGGAGGGCGAAGGCCCTGACCGGGGCGGTCCGGCGTTCTAGGGTGGGCGGATGACGACAACGTACGCGGCGCTGTTGCGCGGGATCAACGTGGGCGGCCACAGGAAGCTCCCCATGGCCGAACTGCGCGCGCTGATGCAGGAGACCGGGTACGACGGCGTCCGCACCCACCTCCAGAGCGGCCAGGCCGTCTTCACCTGCGGGCACGGTGACGAGGAGTCCCTCGCGGCGGAACTCGCCGCCGCGATCGGGAAGCGGTTCGGCTTCGCGGTGGACGTCATCGTGCGCGACCACGCCTATCTGCGGGCCGTCGCCGACGCCTGCCCCTTCCCGGCCGCCGCCCTGGAGCCGCGTCAGCTCCACGTCACCTACCTCTCGGTCCCCGCCGACCCGTCCCGTTACGCGGACATCGACCGGGCCGCCCACCTGCCCGAGGAGTTCCGCCTCGGCGACCGCGCGCTCTACCTGTACGCACCCGACGGGCTCGGCCGCTCCCGGCTCGCCGAGCGTCTGGCCCGGCGCCCCGTGACCGGCGGCCTGATCGCCACGACCCGCAACTGGAACACGGTGGTCAAGCTGGTGGAGATGACCGCAGGCTGACCTGCCGCACGCCGGTGTACGTGGTGTACGAGGTGATCACGTCCGGGACGGTCAGGCGGGGGTCCCCGGCGTACAGCCGGCGCAGCTCCGCCTCGGTGCGGGCGGCGGCGACCTCGTCGAGGAGGGCGAGGTCGTCCCCGGTGAGCGCGGCGTCGTCGGAGATCTCGCGGCCCCAGTAGTCCCAGGGCAGCAGCTCGACGCCGTTCAGCGCCGCCAGGTCGCGCAGCACCCCGCCGCCGACGAACCACAGCCCCGCGACCCCCTCCAGGCCGGTCACACCGAACCGCCGCGGGTCCGCCCGCCCCGCCCGGCAGGCCCGCCAGGCGTCGGCGGCCACGACGAAACGGTCGCGCGGCACGTCCATCGGGTCGAAGTCCAGGCCCCCGTACGTGTGGTGGAGCTGAGGGTCGGCGAGCCGCCAGTCGCCCCGCGGCGTACGGAACTCGGTGACCCAGTGGTCGGCGTGGGCGCCCTCCTCGAAGTAGGTCGCGAAGCCGCAGCGGACGCGGGCGGGCGTCCCGGTGGCCCGCAGCAGCGAGCAGTGCAGCAGGGCGAAGTCGCGGCAGGTGCCCACGAACCGCGCCTCGGGCGGCCGGGGCACGGTCAGCGGGGTGCCGGCGCGTTCGCGCAGGAGCCGCAGGATGGCCCGGACGTACCGCGACTCGGCGTCCAGGTGCAGCCGGTCCTGGGGGATCGCGTAGCCGAAGCGTCCGCCCTCGCCCCGGTGGATGATCAGGTCGCGCACGATCCCCGCGAGCCGGCCGGGATCATCCGGCAGCCCGCTGACGTCGAGGTCCCCCGGATCGCTGTACGGCGTCTGTTTCCCGTGGAAGTCGTCCATGCCCGCGACCCTCCGCCTTGCCCCAGGGGAAAGGTCAAGCAGGGGCGTCGCCGGGCCGGGCCAGGGCGTCGAGCCGGGCCAGCTCGTCGTCCGTCAGCCGCACACCGGCCGCGTCCAGGTTCTCCTCCAGGTGGGCGAGGGTGCCCGTGCCCGGGGTCGGGCAGAGCACGGGGGAGTGGTGCAGCAGCCAGGCCAGGGCGATCTGCGCCGGCGTCGCCCCGTGCCCGGCGGCGATCCGCGCGCACACCGGATGCCCCGCCAGCTCGCCGTTGCCCAGCGGGAACCACGGCAGGAACGCGATGCCCCGCTCCTCGCACAGCCGCAGCAGCGGCTCGGAGGCGCGGTCCAGCAGGTGGTAGCGGTTCTGCACGGAGACCACCTCCGTCAGTTCGAGCGCGGCGGCGAGCTGCCCGGCGGTGACGGTGTCCAGGCCGATGTGCCGGATCTTGCCCTCCGCCCGCAACTCCTCCAGCGTGCCCAGCTGCTCGGCCATCGGCACGGCCGGGTCCAGCCGGTGCAACTGGTACAGGTCGATCCGCTCGCGCCGCAGCCGGCGCAGGCTCGCCTCGCACATCGCCCGCAGCGAGGCCGGCCGCCCGTCCACGTGCCAGGCGTCGTCGCCGGTACGGACCACCCCGCCCTTCGTGGCGACGACCACGCCCGCCGGGCAGGGGTGCAGCGCCTCGGCCACCAGCTCCTCGGCGAGCGCGGGACCGTAGTTGTCGGCCGTGTCGATCAGGGTCACCCCGCGTTCCACCGCCCGCCGCAGCACCGCCACCGCCTCCCGGCGGTCACCGCGCGGGCCCCAGTAGCCGGGACCGGTGAGCTGGGCGGTGCCGTAGCCGAGACGGCGGACGGGCAGGCTGCCGCCGAGCGTGAAGGTCTGCCGGTACTGCACGTGCGCTCCTGGGTCTGCGGTGACCCCGGTCCACCGGGCTGCGGGGGACCGCGGGTCCGCGGGGCTCTGGGACTTCCGGGGTCTGCGGGGCAGGGGACGTCCGACGGGAGGTGGCCGGCGCGGGGGAGGCTCCCCCGCGCGCTCCCTCATCATCGGGGCAGGTGCGGCCGGTGGCGCGGCCGGGGGCGGGAGGGGAGAAGTGGATCAGGAAGACAGCGGATGATTGGGCCGTGAACCTGACCCAATGGGGCACTAACGTCCAGGGCATGACCCCTACACCTACCGATCCGGACCCCGCGGCCCCCACCCGGGTCGACTTCTTCTTCGACCCCGCCTGCCCCTTCGCCTGGATCACCTCCCGCTGGCTGCTGGAGGTCGAGCGGGAGCGCCCGCTCGACCTCCGCTTCCGCGTGATGAGCCTGTTCCTGCACAACACCGGCAACGAACTGCCCGACTGGTACCGGGACCTGGTCGACAGGTCGACCGGCCCGGTGCGGGTCGCCGTGGCCGCCGCCGAGCGGTACGGCGAGAAGGTGCTGCGCGACCTGTACACCGCCTTCGGCACCCGCATCCACGAGCGGAAGGAGACGGACTTCGACGCGGTCGCCGCGGACGCCCTCGCCGAACTCGGCCTGGCCCCTGAGCTGGCCGGCGCGGCCCACGACCCGGCGTACGACGAGGCCGTGCGCCGCAGCCACGACGCCGGTGCCGAACCGGAGTCGGGCGGCTACGTGGGGACGCCGACCCTGCACGTGGACGGGACGGTGTGGTTCGGACCGGTCCTGCGGGCCGTCCCGCGGGGCGCCGAGGCGGCCCGGCTGTTCGACAGCTTCCGGGTACTGGCCGCGCACCCCGACCTCTTCGAACTCAAGCGCACCCGCACCGGAAGCCTGCGCTTCGACTGAACGGCCCCAGCCCGGACCGGCCGCCGCGCACGGCCGGGTCAGGCGCCGAGGGCCGTGACCCGGGGCAGCCGCGCGGCGTCGTAGCGTTCCAGCAGCACCCGCGCCACCTCCGGTGCCGCGCCGAGCACATCGGCGACCACGTCCGCGCCGGCCGCGCCCCGCACGATACGGTCCGGCAGGAACCCGGGCGCCAGGACGTACGGGGCGACCGCCACCCGCGCGCAGCCCAGCTCCCGCAGCTCCCGCACCGCGTCCTCGGTACGGGGAAGGGATGCGGAGGCGAACGCAGGCCGCACGGCGCACCAACCGGTACGCCACCACTCCCGCGCGATGTCGGCGATCACCGCGATCGCCTCCGGGTCGGAGGACCCCGCCGAGGCCAGGACGACCCCGGTCGAGGACTTGCCGGCGGGCCCGAGGCCCGCCTCGTGCAGCCGGCGTTCCAGGGCCGCCGTCAGCAGCGGCGAGGGCCCCAGCACGTCGGCCTGCCGGATCCGCAGGCCCGGCGGTGCCTGACGCAGCACCGCCGGGATGTCCGCCTTCGCGTGGAAGGCGCGGGTCAGCAGCAGCGGCAGCGCCACCACGTCCCGGACCCCGTCGGCCGCCAGGGACTCCAGCACCCCCGGCACGGAGGGCACGTTGAAGTCCAGGAAGCCGGTCTCCACCCGCAGCTGCGGACGCGCGGCCCGCACCCGCCGCACCAGGGCGTGCACGGTCGCGGCGTGCCGCGGATCGCGGCTGCCGTGGGCGACGACCAGGAGGACGGGGTGCTGGGACACGGGCGTTCAGCTCTTCACGAAGAGGCCGCGGCTGCGTAGTACCCACCGCTCCAGCGGACTGAAGATCAGCAGGTCGATGGCGATGCCGACGAACAGGATGAGGACGATGGCCTGGAACACCATGGACATCGAGCTGGCGTTGCGGCCGTTCTCCAGCAGCGCGCCGAGGCCGATGCCCAGGTCGGGCGAGGAGGCGATGATCTCCGCGGCCATCAGCGAGCGCCAGGAGAAGGCCCAGCCCTGCTTCAGACCGGCGAGATAGCCGGGCAGCGCGGCCGGCAGCACGATGTGCCAGGCGCCCCGCAGGCCGGTCGCGCCCATCGTGCGGCCCGCCCGCAGGAACAGCGGCGGCACCTGGTCGACGCCGGAGACCAGGCCGTTGGCGATGGACGGGACCGCGCCGAGCAGGATCACCGCGTACATCATCGAGTTGTCCAGGCCCAGCCAGATCACCGCCGGAGGCACCCACGCCACCGACGGCAGCGACTGGAGCCCCGACAGCACCGGGCCGATGGCCGCCCGCACGAACTTCACCCGGGCCACCAGCAGACCCAGCGGCGTGCCGATGGCCAGCGCGAACAGGAAGCCCAGCAGACCGCGCGAGACGGACGTCCAGATGAAGCCGAGGAGCGTGCCCTGCAGCCAGGCGTCCTTGAACTCGCCGCCCACGGCGGCCGGCGAGGGCAGCTTCGCCGGGTCGTCGACCACGTGGAAGGTGATCAGCGCCTGCCACAGCAGCAGGACCACCACCACGGCCGTGACCGGCGGCAGGATCTTGTCCACGAAGGTCTTGCGCAGCGGCGTACGGCCGCCCTGGGGCAGCTCCAGGGCGTCCAGCCCGGCCTCCACACCGCCCAGGCCGGAGTCCTGGCCGGCCGGTTCGGCGTCCCGCGCCGGCGTCGTCTCAGTGCTGGCCATGGCGGCGGATCTCCCCACGCAGTACTTCGGTGATCTCCAGGGACAGTTCCGCGACGGGAGCGTCCTCGATGCGGCGCGGCTGCGGGATGTCCACCGACCACTGACGGGCCACCCGGCCCGGCCGGGAGGACAGCAGGACCACGCGCTGCGCGAGCCGGACCGCCTCGCGCACGTTGTGCGTCACGAACAGCACGGAGACGCCCGTCTCCTGCCAGATGCGGGTCAGCTCGTCGTGCAGGACGTCACGGGTGATGGCGTCGAGCGCGGCGAACGGCTCGTCCATCAGCAGCAGGTTGCTCTCCTGGGCGAGCGCGCGGGCCATCGCCACGCGCTGGCGCATACCGCCCGACAGCTCGTGCACGCGCTTGCCGTACGCGCCGCCCAGCCGGACCAGTTCGAGCAGTTCCTCGGCCCTGCCGCGCCGGTCCTGCTTCGCCACGCCCCGCAGCCGCAGGGCGAGTTCGATGTTCTTGCCCGCGGTCAGCCAGGGGAACAGGGCGTGTTCCTGGAACATGAGCGCGGGGCGGCCGTCGGTGGTGATGGAACCGGCGCTCGGCCGGTCCAGGCCGGCCACCAGGTTCAGCAGGGTGGACTTGCCGCACCCCGAGGCCCCCAGGAGGGTGACGAACTCGCCCGGTGCGACATCGAGACTGATGCCGTCCAGGACGAGTTGCTGCCCGCCCGGAGCCGCGAAGGACTTCGAGACGTTCTCGAGGCGTGCCGCGTGCTCGACGGCCTCGGGGGCCTTGGCGAGGGTGGTCGTGGCCATGGTCGTCACCTCCTGGGAACTCTTCGGCTACGGGCTCTACCGGGCGCCGAGACCGGCGTCGCTGACAGTGGGCCGGCCCTGCGCCTTCAGGACCTTGTTCAGGAGGGACAGATCGTAGATGCCGTCCAGCCTGGGCTGCTGGAGAAGCCCGGCCTTGACGGCGTGCGCGGCCTCGGTGTTCAGCGTGGCGGCCAGCGGGTCGTCGGTGATCCGGATGGACTTCCACGCCGGGTCGAGGACGTCGGCCGGCAGGGCCTTGCCGGAGTCGGCCGCGAGCTGCGCGTTGGCGGCCGCCTTCGCCTGGTCCGGGTGGGCGTTGATCCACCGGTTGGTCTCGACGGACGCCTTCAGTACGGCCTCGACCGCCTTGGGGTGCGCCTCGAGGAACTTCTGCGACACGATGACGTTCGTGATGACGAACTTCTGGTCCGGCCACAGCGTGGACTCGTCCAGGAGCACCTTGGCGCCCTCGGCGACCAGCTTGGACGCGGTCGGCTCCGGCACCCAGGCGCCGTCGATCGACCCGGACCTGTAGGCGTCCGGGGTGACCTTGTTGTCGGTGCGGACCACCGACACGTCGCCCTTGCCGCTCTGGGCGTCGACCTTCCAGCCCTGCTCGGCGATCCAGTTGAGGAACGCCACGTCCTGCGTGTTGCCCAGCTGCGGGGTGGCGATCTTCTTGCCCTTGACGTCCTTCAGGGACTTGATCTTCGCCGGGTTCACCACGAGCTTGACCCCGCCGGACGCCGAACCGCCGATGATCCGCAGGTTCTTGCCGTCCGACCTGGTGTAGCCGTTGATCGCGGGGGACGGGCCGATCCAGCCGATGTCGAGGGAGCCGGAGTTCAGGGCCTCGATCTCCGACGGACCGGCGTTGAACACCTGGTACTTGGCCCTGGTCGCCCCCAGGGCCTTCTGGAAGAAGCCCTTCTGCACGCCGACCAGGGCGGTCGCGTGGGTGATGTTGCCGAAGTAGCCGATCTTGACGGAGTCCAGTCCGTCGGTCTTCTTGGCACCGGCGGCGATCTTCTGGCCGGCGGGGTCGTCCTTGGCGTTCGAGCCGTAACCGCACGCGGCGAGCGTCAGCAGCGGCAGCGCGGTGAGCACGGCGAGGCCGCGGCGCAGGGCGGTGGAGCGGATGGCAGGCACGGGAGGTGTTCCTCTCGTTGGCCCGGCGGTCACGGTCTCTCAGGTCGTGGCCGGGAGGTCGGCAGGTCTTCGTCTACTGCACAGGTGGGGGGTGAGGGCGCGCATGCGGTGCGCGTACGTCAGCGCACACATCGGGCCACCCCGCCCTGTCCGCTGCCGAGGGCACCGCTGCCGACCCGGCCGCCCTCCTTGGCGAACATCGAGTAGAAGTCGGAGGAGTCCATGGTCAGAAGTCCCAGCCGTCCTGGTCGGCGGCGTCCGTGACCGGGTCCGGCGCGGCGAACGACTCGCCGACCATGCCCGCGGTCAGCGTAGTGCCGTCGGCGGGGTCGATCAGGATGAAGGAGCCGGTGCGGCGCGAGTCCGCGTAGGAGTCGACCGGCAGCGGCTCGGCGGTGCGGATCTTCACCCGGCCGATGTCGTTGGCGGCGAGCTGCCCGGGGTGCGGGTGCAGGGACAGGTCGTCCAGGGTGAGCCGGGACGGGATGTCCTTGACGATCGCCTTGACCGTGCGGGTGCCGTGCTTGAGCAGGACCCGGTGGCCGACGGTCAGCGGGGCGTCGGCGACGTGGCAGACGGTCGCCTCGACGTCCTGGGTGGTCGCCGGCGCGTCCTTGCTCGGCACGATCAGGTCGCCGCGCGAGACGTCGATGTCGTCCTCCAGCAGCACGGTCACCGACTGCGTCGTCCACGCCGCGTCGACCGGCACGCCGAGCAGGTCGATCCCGGAGATCCGCGAGGTGCGTCCGGAGGGCAGCACGGTGACCTCCTCGCCGACGCGGAACGAACCAGCCGCGATCTGGCCTGCGTAGCCCCGGTAGTCCGGGTGCTCGGCGGTCTGCGGCCTGATCACGTACTGCACGGGCAACCGGGCGTGGCAGTGCGCCAGGTCGTGGCTGACCGGGACCGTCTCCAGGTGCTCCAGGACGGTCGGGCCGCCGTACCAGTCCATCACCGCGGACGGTTCCACCACGTTGTCACCGGCGAGCGCGGAGATGGGGATGGCGGTGACCTCCGGGACGCCCAGCTCGGTGGCGTACGCCGTGAACTCCTCGGCGATCGCCGCGAACACCGGCTCCCGGTACTCGACCAGGTCCATCTTGTTGACGGCGAGGACCACGTGCGGAACCCGCAGCAGGGCGGCGATGGCGGCGTGCCTGCGGGTCTGCTCGACGACGCCGTTGCGGGCGTCGACCAGGATCACCGTCAGCTCGGCCGTGGAGGCGCCCGTCACCATGTTCCGCGTGTACTGCACATGGCCGGGCGTGTCGGCCAGGATGAACCGGCGGCGCGCGGTGGCGAAGTAGCGGTAGGCCACGTCGATGGTGATGCCCTGCTCGCGCTCGGCGCGCAGGCCGTCGGTGAGCAGCGCCAGGTCGGGGGCGTCCTGACCGCGGCCTGCAGAGGCGCGCTCCACGGCCTCCAGCTGGTCGGTGAGGACCGACTTGGAGTCGTGCAGCAGCCGGCCGACGAGGGTGGACTTGCCGTCGTCGACGGACCCGGCGGTGGCGAACCGCAGCAGCGTCGTCTCCGACAGCTGCTCGACCGACAGCGGCTCGGTGGGTTCGGTGGTGCTGGTCATGGTTAGAAGTACCCCTCGCGCTTGCGGTCTTCCATCGCGGCCTCGGAGAGCTTGTCGTCGGCGCGGGTGGCACCGCGTTCGGTGAGCCGGGAGGCGGCGATCTCCGTGATCACCTTCTCGATGGTGTCGGCGTCCGAGTCGACCGCTCCGGTGCAGGACATGTCGCCGACGGTGCGGTAGCGGACCTGCCGCTTCTCCACCCGCTCGCCGTCCTTGGGGCCGCCCCACTCGCCCGCGGTCAGCCACATGCCGCTCCGGGAGAAGACCTCTCGCTCGTGCGCGAAGTAGATCGCCGGCAGCTCGATGCCCTCGCGGGCGATGTACTGCCACACGTCCAGCTCGGTCCAGTTGGACAGCGGGAAGACGCGGACGTGCTCGCCGGGCGCGTGCCGGCCGTTGTACA
>NZ_JBEYJA010000082.1:0-20335 GCF_040703815.1 Streptomyces sp. NPDC006743
TAGTGTTTCGGTGGTCATAGCGTGAGGGAAACGCCCGGTTACATTCCGAACCCGGAAGCTAAGCCTTACAGCGCCGATGGTACTGCAGGGGGGACTCTGTGGGAGAGTAGGACACCGCCGAACAAATTTTAGGGAAAACCCCGCACCTCACGGTGCGGGGTTTTCTGCGTTTTCAGGGGTTTTCAGGGACGGTCGGCCCGCGTCCGTACGCCCCTGTTTCCCGTCAGAGCCGCCCCGCCGACTTCAGGGCGAGGTATGCGTCCGCCAAGGCCGGTGCCAGGTCTTCCGGGGTGGCGTCCACGACCGTGACGCCCTCCCGGCGGAGTTGTTCCGCGGTGCGCCGGCGTTCGCTCTGCGACTGGGCCGCCGCAGCGGCCTCGTACACCGCCTCGGAGCTTCCACGGGCCGCCGCCATCCGGGCCACGTACGGGTCCGCCACCGATGCGACGAGCACCGTGTGCCGTCGGGTGAGCTGGGAGAGGACGGGGAGCAGGCCCTCTTCGACCGGTGCCGCGTCCAGGCTGGTGAGCAGGACGATCAGAGAACGGCGGGACGTCGTGCGGAGTGCCGTCGCCACGAGGCCTCGGGCGTCGGTCTCGACGAGTTCGGGTTCCACCGTCGCCATGGCGTTGACCAGGGACGGGAGGAGCAGGCCCGCGGCGCGGCCCTGAACGAGGGCGCGTACCCGGCGGTCGTAGGCGAGGAGGTCGACGCGGTCGCCCGCCCTGGACGCGAGAGCCGCCAGGAGCAGCGCGGCGTCCATGGCGGCATCCAGGCGGGGTGCGTCGCCCACGCGGCCGGCGGAGGTGCGGCCCGTGTCGAGGACCAGCAGGACGTGCCGGTCGCGTTCGGGGCGCCAGGTGCGTACGGCGACCGCGGACTGCCGGGCTGTGGCACGCCAGTCGATGGAACGGGTGTCGTCGCCGGGGACGTACTCGCGCAGGCTGTCGAACTCGGTGCCTTCGCCGCGGGTGAGGACGCTGGTGCGGCCGTCCAGTTCCCGGAGCCGGGCCAGTTTCGAAGGCAGGTGCTTTCGGCTGGTGAACGGGGGCAGGACACGGACGGTCCAGGGGACCTTGTGGGTGCCCTGACGGGCGAACAGGCCGAGGGGGCCGTAGGAGCGGACGGTGACGCGGTCGGCCTGGCGGTCGCCGCGGCGGGTGGGGCGCAGACGGGTCGTGACGCGGCGGCGTTCGCCGGCCGGGATCATCAGTCGGTGGCGCGATGCCTCGGTCTCCGTGCCGGGCTGCCAGCTGCTGGGCGGCCAGGCGTCGCGGAGCCGGGCCCGCAGCGGGCGGCCCGACGGATTGGTGACGGTGAGGGTGACGTCGGCGGTCTCGCCCAGGCGTACGGAAGTGTCGCCGGTGCGGGTCAGGCCGAGGCGGCGTACCGGTGCGGCGAGGGCGTAGTCGCAGGCGCAGGCGACGGCCAGAGGCGCGTTGACGGCGAGGATGCCCGTCCAGCCTGCGTCCCAGATGCCGACGGGCAGGGAGCCGATGGCCGCGAGGAGGGCGGCGCGTCCGGTGAGAGCCATCAGCGGGGGACCGGGACGTGGGTGAGGATCGCCGTGATCACCGAGTCGGCGGTGACGCCTTCCATCTCCGCCTCGGGGCGCAGTTGTACGCGGTGGCGCAGGGTGGGCAGGGCGAGTGCTTTGACGTCGTCCGGGATGACGTAGTCGCGGCCGGTCAGCCAGGCCCAGGCGCGGGCGGTCGACAGCAGGGCCGTGGCACCGCGCGGGGAGACGCCCAGGGTGAGGGACGGGGATTCGCGGGTGGCGCGGCAGATGTCGACGACGTAGGCGGCGATCTCCGGGGAGACGGTGGTCTTCGCGATGGCGGAACGGGCCGCGTCGAGGTCGGCGGGGCCCGCGACGGGGCGTACGCCGGCGGCGTGCAGGTCGCGTGGGTTGAAGCCGGCGGCGTGCCGGGTGAGGACGTCGATCTCGTCCTGCCGGGAGGGCAGGGGGATGGTCAGTTTGAGGAGGAAACGGTCCAGCTGTGCTTCGGGCAGGGGATAGGTGCCCTCGTACTCGACCGGGTTCTGGGTGGCGATGACGAGGAAGGGCTCGGGCAGCGGGCGCGGGGTGCCGTCGACGGTGACCTGGCGCTCCTCCATCGCTTCCAGCAGCGAGGACTGGGTCTTCGGCGGGGTGCGGTTGATCTCGTCGGCGAGGACGAGGTTGGTGAAGACCGGGCCGGGCTGGAAGGAGAACCGGGTGGTGCGGGCGTCGTAGACGAGGGAGCCCGTGACGTCGCTGGGCATGAGGTCGGGGGTGAACTGGACGCGCTTGGTGTCGAGTTCGAGGGCGGCGGCCAGGGTGCGGACGAGGAGGGTCTTGGCGACCCCGGGGACGCCTTCGAGCAGGACGTGGCCGCGGCAGAGCAGGGCGACGACGAGGCCGGTCACGGCGGGGTCCTGGCCGACCACGGCCTTGGCGATCTCGGCGCGCAGGGCTTCCAGGGAGGACCGGGCGGCGGTCGCGTCCCCGGTGTGCCCGGCGTTGTCAGTGGTCGGGTCCATCATGGACGGCGTACCTCTCTTTCGAGGGCGTCGAGTCGGTCGGCGAGGGAGACGAGGGCCGCGTCGTCGCCGGGCGGCGGGCCGAAGAGGAGGTCGTGCAGGGGCTGTCCGTCGTCGTGGAGGCGGTGGGACAGGGCGGGGAGCAGGGTCTCGGGCGTGTGCGCCTGGGTGGTGGGGATGCCGACGAGGGGGGCGAGGCGGGTGCGGGTGGCGGAGCGCAGAGCGGCGGCGGCGCGGTCGCGGGCGCTGACCTTGGCGTAGAGGCGGGCGCGGCCTTCGGTGGTTTCGGAGGCGCGGATCGCGACGGGGAGTTTTTCGGGCACGAGGGGGCCGAACCGGCGCGCCCGCCACAGGGCGGCCAGGGCGGCGGCGATGAAGAGCTGGAGGGTGGCCCAGAGCCAGCCGGAGGGGAGCAGGTCGAGGAATCCGCGCCGGCCGGCGGTGGGGGCCGAGTCGTCGGTGAGCGAGGGGAGGTACCAGACCAGATGGGGGCGGGAGCCGAGGAGTTGCAGGGCGAGCGAGGCGTTGCCCTGCTGGTCGAGGCGGGTGTTGTAGAGGATGTCGGGTGCGCCGAGGAGGACGGTGTCGCCGCCGGCGGTCTGCGGGATGCGCAGGAGGGTGGGCAGGCCGTCGCTGGGGTAGCAGGTGTCGGCGGTGCGCAGGGTGGTGGAGTAGCGGATGCCGTCGCCCAGTTCGGCGGGGCCTGCCCTGCGGGCGGCGGGCAGGGCGCAGCCGGGTTCGAGGGCGGTGCCGAAGCCGGGTGCGGGGTCGGCTGTGACGCCGGGGGCCAGGCGGCCGAGGGACGGGCTGTCGGGGGCGACGAGGACGGTGCGTCCGCCCGAGGCGGTGGTCGCGGCGTGCAGCCGGGTCTGCTGGTCGTGGGTCAGCAGGTCGGGGACGGCGACGAGCAGGGTGGTGTGGGGGCCTGCCGCGGCGCGTGCCTCGTCGAGGGTGGTGACGACGCGCGTGGTGACGGCGTGGTCGGCGAGGAGTGCGGCGACGGCGTGGCTGCCGTAGGGGTCGGCGGAGCGCGGGTCGAGCCGGCCGTGCTGGTCGCCGGAGCGGAGGGCGGCGATGGCGACGGCCGCGGCGAGGAGGAGGACGAGGGCGAGCAGGATGCCGCGCGCGCGGGTCCACGTCTGGCGGGCGGTGGGGGAGACGGAGGTGGCCGGGGGCGGGGCCGCGGTGGTGGCCTCGGGGGTCATCCGGCGGCTCCCGGGCGGGTCTGGTCGGTTCCCTGGTGGGTGGCCGGGGTGGTGCTTTGTGTGCTGGCGGCGAGCTGGGGCCGGGTCTGTTCCAGGTCGTGGTCGAGTGCGGCGATGCGCTGGTACGACTGTCCGGTCGCTTGCCGGCCGCCGTATGTGACGTCGTCGAAGTCGCGGGCGGCGGTGCGCAGCCGGTCGCTGTGGGCGGGCAGGGTGCGGCCGGCCTCGGCCGCGGCCTCGTCGGCGGTGCGGCCGGGGCGCGCGTCGAGGAGGGCGCGTTCCTCCAGGGAGCGGACGAGGGCGCGCATGCGTTCCTGGACGGCCTGGTTCCAGTGGCCCTGGGCCGCGTGTGCCTCGGCGGCGGCGCGGTGTTCGGCGGCGGTGCGGGGGCGGTCGTCGAACAGGGCAGGGGGCGTGACGGGTTCGCGGCGGGGCGCGCCCAGGCGCCACCACAGGGCGCCGAGCACGGCGAGGACGGCCAGGATGACGACGACGAGGCCGACGGGTCCGCCGGGGGTGGTGGCGGAGGCGGAGTCGAAGAGCCCGCCCACCCAGTCCCAGAAATGGTCGAGGGCGCGCCGCAGCAGGCCGGGGTCGTTCTCGTGGTACATCCGCTTGGACAGTTCGCGGCGGGCGGCCTCCCGTGCGGGGTCGCGTGGGACGGTCACCGGCGGTTCGCCGCCCGGGCCCGTGGAGGCCAGGGCGGCGGTGTGCCCGGCGTGCAGCAGGGCACGCAGGGGTCCGTCGGCGTGGTCCGCGGCGTGCGGGAGCGCGGGCGGCGCTGTGAGAACTCCCCCCGGCAGGCTCACGGCATCAGCTCCCCGACGCGGGCGCGCCCGAGCCGGGTGCCTGGACGCCTGCGACGCGGGCCAGTTCGAGGTCGAGGGCCTCGCGGCGGATGCGCTGGTCGATGTAGAGGAGCACGGTGACACCGGCCGTGATCGGGAACTTGATCATGGAGCCGATCACCGACCCGACTCCGGTGATGATCAGGTAGGTCCAGCCGAGCTGGGTGCTGCCGTCCAGGAGGCCGGAGAGGCCGCCGTCGCTGAAGGCGGAGGCGATGAGGCTGAAGGGGATGACGATGATCGCGGAGATGATGTTCACGATGAGCGCGGTCAGCAGCTGGATGCCGAACATCCGCCACCAGGAGCCGCGGACCAGCTTGGCGGAGCGGCTCATCGCCTTCTTGACGCCCTGCTTCTCGAGCATCAGAGCGGGCGAGGCGAGGCAGTAGCGGACCGCGAGCCAGATGGCGACCACACCGGCGCCCAGGGCGCCGAGGACGGCGATCGCGGTGCCCCCGGCGGGGGATCCGCCGACGGCGACGAGGATGCCGGGGACGGTGCCCACGGCGAAGACGCCGAGGCAGATGACCAGCAGCAGGAGGACCAGGCCGAGCAGCCGGGGGATCTGGGGGCGGGCGTCGTTCCAGGCTTCGCGGACGGTGACGGGCTTGCCGAGGACCGCGCGGCTGGTGACGGTGGTGAGCAGGGCGGTGGCGAGGACGGTGCCGATGATGCCGACCACGAAGAGGATGCCGGATCCGAGCAGGCCGTCGCCCATGGCGCGCAGCAGTTCGCCGGGGCTCGCGTCCGGGTCGTCGAGTGCCGCGCTGTCGATGATGCCGTTCAGGGCCAGACGCTGGACGAGGATGACGGCGATCTCGGTGACGACCGCGATGACCAGGGAGATGCCGAGCACGGGCCGCCAGTGGGTGCGCATGGTGGACACCGCGCCGTCGAGGATCTCGCCCAGTCCGAGCGGGCGCAGCGGGATCACGCCGGGTTTGGCCGCGGGCGGAGGTCCGCCCCAGCCGGCGCCCCAGGAGCCGTATCCTCCGGGACCGCCGTAACCGCCGGGGCCTCCGTATCCCCCGGGCCCCCGGTAACCGCCGTAGCCGCCGCCGGGACCGCCGTAGCCGCCGCCCGCGGGGGGCTGGGTGCCCCAGCCCTGGCCGGGGGGAGGGGGCGGCGGGGTCTGGCCGGGCGCCGGGGCGGCGGGGCCTCCCGTGGGTGCGGACCACTGGCCTGCCGGTGGCTGTTCCTTGGACCACTTCACGCCAGGGCCCTGCGGCTGCGCGCCCGGCCGGTCCGCGGGCGGCGCGGGCTGGGACGGCGGTGCGGCGTCGGGGCGGCCGGCGGCGTCGGCAGGGCCGGACGCGCCGGGCTCCTGCCCGTCGGACGGGGCGGATCCGGGCGAGGCCCAGCCCGGAGTGTCGTTCATCGTCGCTCCTTCATGGTGCCCGTCCGCGGACGCGGCGGCAGGTTGGCTGCCATCGTGCCATGGGGCGGTGTTCGGGTGACCTGCCGCGGTGCGGGCTGCGCGCCTTCCATTGTCCGAGGGATACGGGGAACACTGACGGCATGGCTGATCAGTACGCGCAGACCCGCGAGGACAACCGGCCGCCGGGGATTCCCGCCATCCGCTGGGAGGAGCCCCCCGAGGGCCCCGTCCTGGTCCTCCTGGACCAGACGAGGCTGCCCGCCGAGGAGGTCGAGCTGGTCTGTACGGACGCACCCGCTCTGGTCGAGGCGATCCGGTCGCTGGCCGTGCGCGGGGCGCCGCTGCTCGGCATCGCCGGTGCGTACGGTGTCGCACTGGCCGCCGCGCGCGGTTTCGACGTGGACGACGCCGCCGACGCGCTCGCCGCGGCGCGTCCCACCGCGGTGAACCTCTCCCTGGGCGTGCACCGGGCGCGGTGCGCGTACCACTCGGCCCTGGCCGAGACCGGTGATCCGCTGCTGGCCGCCCCTGCGGCACTGGCCGCGGCGCAGCGGCTGCACCAGGAGGACGCGCGGGCGAGCGCGCGGATGGCCGAGCACGGTCTGGCGTTGCTGGACGAGCTGCTGCCCGCCGGTGGGCACCGGGTCCTCACGCACTGCAACACCGGGTCGCTGGTGTCGGGCGGGGAGGGGACGGCGTTCGCGGTGGCGCTGGCGGCCCACCGGGAGGGCCGGCTGCGCCGGCTGTGGGTGGACGAGACCCGGCCGCTGCTGCAGGGCGCGCGTCTGACGGCGTACGAGGCGGCCCGCCAGGGTCTGGCGTACACGCTGCTCACGGACAACGCGGCCGGTTCGCTGTTCGCGGCGGGCGAGGTGGACGCGGTGCTGATCGGCGCGGACCGCATCGCGGCGGACGGGTCGGTGGCGAACAAGGTGGGGAGTTATCCGCTCGCGGTGCTCGCCCGCTACCACCATGTGCCGTTCATCGTGGTCGCGCCGGTGACGACGGTGGACGAGAAGACCGCGGACGGGGCGTCCATCGAGGTCGAGCAGCGCCCCGGGTACGAGGTGACGGAGCTGATCGCTCCACAGATCCCGGTGACGGGGGCGGCCGGCGGCATCCCCGTGGCGCCGCTCGGCACGCAGGCGTACAACCCGGCGTTCGACGTGACGCCGCCGGAGCTGGTGACCGCGATCGTCACCGAGGAGGGCGCGGTGTCGCCGGTGACCGCCGAGGGGCTGGCCGAGCTGTGCGCGAGGGCGCGGCGGGGGGCGGCGGGGTAGCCGGCAGGCTCCGCTGCGGGGCCGTTCGCGGGCGAGGGCAGACAGTAGTGACTCCGTACGACTATCGTCACAGGCCAGTGAGCTGTCTCACCTGGATCTTCGCCACCGTTACAAGAATGGGATGATGTCGTTCATGAAGGGACGAGTCCTTGTCGTCGACGACGACACCGCACTGGCCGAGATGCTCGGAATCGTGCTGCGTGGCGAGGGTTTCGAGCCGTCTTTCGTAGCCGACGGCGACAAGGCGCTGGCCGCTTTCCGGGAGAGCAAGCCCGATCTGGTGCTGCTCGACCTGATGCTGCCCGGCCGCGACGGCATCGAGGTCTGCCGCCTGATCAGGGCGGAGTCCGGGGTGCCGATCGTGATGCTGACCGCCAAGAGCGACACCGTGGACGTGGTCGTGGGCCTGGAGTCGGGGGCCGACGACTACATCGTCAAGCCGTTCAAGCCGAAGGAGCTGGTCGCCCGGATCCGGGCGCGGCTGCGCAGGTCGGAGGAGCCGGCCCCGGAGCAGCTGGCCATCGGTGACCTGGTCATCGACGTGGCCGGGCATTCGGTGAAGCGGGACGGGCAGTCGATCGCGCTGACGCCGCTGGAGTTCGACCTGCTGGTCGCGCTCGCCCGCAAGCCGTGGCAGGTGTTCACCCGCGAGGTGCTCCTGGAGCAGGTGTGGGGCTACCGCCACGCGGCGGACACCCGCCTGGTCAACGTGCATGTCCAGCGGCTGCGTTCCAAGGTCGAGAAGGACCCGGAGAAGCCGGAGATCGTGGTGACCGTCCGTGGTGTCGGCTACAAGGCCGGACCGAGCTGACATGTCCGGGGACAGTGCCGCTTCGGCACCCGGACGCTCCGGGTCCCGCGCCGGGCGGCCTGTCGGCCGGAAGGGCGCGGGGTCCCGCTGGGGCCACCTCCTGGAGGGCGGACTGCTGCACGGCGGCGTGCAGGGCAGTCCGGTCCTGCGGCTGCTGCTGCGCTGGGTGCGCCGGCCGCTGCTGCCCGTCATGCGGCTGTGGCGGCGCAACATCCAGCTCAAGGTCGTCGCCACCACGCTGCTGATGTCGCTGGGCGTCGTGCTGCTGCTGGGCGTCGTCGTCATCGGCCAGGTGCGCAACGGGCTGCTGGAGGCCAAGGTCAGGGCGTCGCAGAGCCAGGCCACCGGCGGGTTCGCGGTGGCCAAGCAGCGGGCCGACGAGGCGGCGAGCGGCACCGGCGACGACGCCGCGGGCACCCCCGCGGACGGGCACTCCTCGCAGAACGTCATCTCGTGGATGAGTGAGCTGGTCTCGTCGCTCTCCAGCGGCGGCCAGGGCGCCTTCGACGTGGTCACGCTGCCCGCGGGCGACGACGGCGCCGGGGGACGCGGTCCGCGCGCCTCCGGGCAGGTGGACCCGACCGTGAGCGTCCCCGAGGACCTGCGGGCGCGGATCAACGGCAGCATGACCGCCGCCCAGAGCTACACGCGCATCGTCTACAAGGACACCGACAAGGACCCCCAGCCCGCCCTCGTCATCGGCAAGCAGGTCAACGATCCCAACGGGCACCCGTACCAGCTGTACTACCTCTTCCCGCTCACCCAGGAGGAGAAGTCGCTCAGCCTGGTGAAGGGGACGCTGGCCACGGCCGGCCTCTTCGTCGTCGTGCTGCTGGGGGCGATCGCCTGGCTCGTGGTGCGCCAGGTGGTCACGCCGGTGCGGATGGCCGCGGGGATCGCCGAGCGGCTGTCGGCCGGGCGGCTGCAGGAGCGGATGAAGGTCACCGGCGAGGACGACATCGCGCGCCTGGGCGAGGCCTTCAACAAGATGGCGCAGAACCTCCAGCTGAAGATCAACCAGCTGGAGGACCTGTCGCGGATGCAGCGCCGGTTCGTCTCCGACGTCTCGCACGAGCTGCGCACGCCCCTGACGACCGTACGGATGGCCGCCGACGTCATCCATGAGGCCCGGGAGGACTTCGACCCGGTCACCGCGCGGTCGGCGGAGCTGCTCCTCGACCAGGTGGACCGGTTCGAGTCGCTGCTGTCGGACCTCCTGGAGATCAGCCGCTTCGACGCGGGTGCGGCGGCGCTGGAGGCCGAGCCGGTGGACCTGCGGGAGGTGGTGCGGCGGGTGGTCAGCGGTGCCGAGCCGCTCGCGGACCGCAAGGGCACGCGCATACGCGTCGTCGGCGACCAGCAGCCCGTGGTCGCCGAGGTCGACGCCCGGCGGGTGGAGCGGGTCCTGCGCAACCTCGTCGTCAACGCCGTCGAGCACGGTGACGGGCGGGACGTCGTCGTCAAGCTCGCCGCGGCGGGCGGCGCGGTCGCGGTCGCGGTGCGCGACTACGGCGTCGGGCTCAAGCCGGGGGAGGCGACCCGGGTCTTCAGCCGTTTCTGGCGCGCCGACCCGGCACGCGCGCGTACCACCGGCGGGACGGGGCTGGGGCTGTCGATCGCGCTGGAGGACGCCCGGCTGCACGGCGGCTGGCTGCAGGCGTGGGGCGAGCCGGGCGGCGGTTCGCAGTTCCGGCTGACGATCCCCAGGACGGCGGACGAGCCGCTGCGCGGATCGCCGATACCGCTGGAGCCCAAGGACTCGCGGCGCAACCGGGGGCTCGACGAGGCCGGTGCGGTGCGCGGTGACAAACGGGCCACCGTGCCCGTGCAGACCTCCGGCGACCGCGGCGCGGTGCAGGGCAGGGACCCGATAGCCGCCCGGCCGGCCGCGGTGGCCCCCACCGCCGATCCGACGGCGCTGCCCGGCAGCGGCGCGCGGGTGGTGCCCCGGCCGGGACCGGGCGTCCGGTGGCAGGACAGCGCGCCGGCCGCGGAGCCGGAGCAGGCTCAGGAGCGGGCGGGCGGGGCCGCGGACCCGGGGGACGCCGGGGCGCGGGGCGTGAAGGAGCAAGGGGAGGCATTTCGTGGGCGCTGACCGCGAGGGGGGCGCGCGGCGTCGGCCGATGCGCGCGGTGGCCTGCGCCGCCTGGGGGATCCTGCTGCTGGCGGGGTGCGCCTCGATGCCGGACAGCGGGGACCTGCGGGATGTGGAGTCCACTCCCCGCCAGGACACCGAGGTGCGGGTGTTCGCCATGCCGCCCCGGGAGAACGCCCCGCCCGCGGAGATCGTGCAGGGTTTCCTGGAGGCGCTGACCAGCGACGACCCGCAGTACGCCACGGCCCGCCAGTATCTGACGCCGACCGCCTCCCGGCGGTGGCGGCCGGAGTCGTCCACGACCGTGCTCGCCGACGGGTGGGACATCGAGGTCGACCGTGCCACCGCGCACGAGGACAGCGGCGACTACGCCTTCACGCTGACCGGCAGCAAGGTCGCCCGGGTGGACGAGCAGCAGTCGTACACGCCGCTCGACGGCCGCTACAGCCAGTCGGTGCACCTGGCGCGGGACAAGTCCGGGCAGTGGCGCATCGACACGCCGCCGCAGGGCGTCCTCATGGGCCGCTCGGACTTCCAGCGCAACTACATGCCCGTCAACAAGTACTACTTCGCCTCGGACACGGCGGGCGGAACCGGCAGGCCGGCGACGGCGGTCGCCGATCCGGTGTACGTACGGCAGCGGGTCGACGCCATGACGCGGGTGGTCCGCTCGGTCATCAGCGGGCCGACGCGGTGGCTGGACCGGGTGGTCAGGTCGAGCTTCCCGACCGGGACGGCGCTGCGCCGCGACGTGACCGCGCTGGCGCCCGACGACCAGAACAGACTGACGGTCCCGCTGAACGAGAAGGCGTCCCGGGTGGGCAGCGAGCGGTGCTGGGAGATGGCCGCCCAGGTGCTGTTCACCGTGCAGAACCTGACGCCGACCGTGGAGACGGTGGCGTTGCAGCGGGCCGACGGCAGCACGCTGTGCACGCTCGGCGCGGACCGGGCGCGCACGGTTGCCACCCGCGGGCCCGTCAAGCGGCCCGAGTACCTGTACTTCCTCGACGACAAGCGCAGGCTGGTGCGGATCCTCGGCGGCACTGCCGGGACGAGCGTCGAGCCGGTGCCGGGCGGCCTGGGCGAGGGCCTGCAGCGGCTCAGCTCGGCCGCGGTGGCATGGGACGAGCGCACCGCCGCGGGCGTGAGCAACGACCGCAAGGACCTGTACGTCGGGTCGCTGGTGCAAGGGGGAACGCTCGGGAACGCGGTGCTGCGCAGCGACGGCAAGACCGAGGACGACCGGCTGACGGCGCCGAGCTGGGACGCGCGGGGCGACCTGTGGGTGGCCGACCGTGATCCGGCCCGGCCGCGGCTGGTGGTGCTGGAGCAGGGGAAGGGCCGGCCGGTCGAGGTGACGGTGCCCGGTCTGGACGGGCGCGTCGACGCGGTGCGGGTGGCCGCCGACGGCGTGCGTGTCGCGCTGCTCGTGCAGCACAAGGACGGCACCGAGTCCCTGCTCGTGGGGCGGATCGAACGGGACGGCAGGAGCGGGGAGCGGACCGCGGTGTCCGTGCTCGGGCTGCGCCCGGCCGCGCCCGACATGGAGGACGTCACCGCCATGTCGTGGGCGGGTGACAGCCGGCTGGTGGTCGCCGGACGCGAGCAGGGGGGCGTGCAGACGATGCGGTACGTCCAGGTCGACGGTTCGACGCCGGACGTTCCGGCGCCCGCCGCGCTCACCGGGGTGAAGTCGATCGCCGCGTCCGACGACGAGCGGCTGCCGCTGGTGGCGTACTCGGAGGCGGACGGACTCGTGCGGATGTCGTCCGTGGCCCAGTGGCAGAAGGTGGTCAAGGAGGGGGCGGCGCCCGTCTACCCGGGGTGAGTCACGGCTTTCGGGGCTGCCGCCTCCTGCTCCGCCCGTGCGCTCGTCGGCTCGTACGGGTGAGGCTCTGAGCGTCGTCGGCCGAGTTGTCCACAGGGGGCCGCGGTCCGTTGTCCACAGGGGTGGCGGGGGCGGCGGGGCGTCGGCACAGTGGAGTCATGCGCGGATGGTGGCAGGACTTCACCGACCTGGTCCTGCCGGCCGAGTGCGGCGGCTGCGGCAGGCCGCGCACGGTGCTCTGCCCCCGGTGTCGTGCAGCCCTCGGCGGGGCCGCACCACGCCGGGTGCGTCCGGTGCCGGAGCCGCCCGGCCTGCCGGCCGTGCACGCGGCGGCCTGGTACGCCGACGAGGTCAGGGCGGCGCTCCTCGCCCACAAGGAGCGCGGCGCGCTGGCCCTCGCCGGCCCGCTGGGAGCAGCGCTGGCGGGCGCTGTGCGGGCGGGGCTGCCGCACGAGGGTGCGGCCGGTCCGGTGCTGCTGGTGCCCGTGCCGTCGGCGCGCGGTGCCGTCCGGGCCAGGGGGCACGATCCGGTGCGGCGGATCGCGCTCGCGGCGGCCGGTGAGCTGCGCCGGTCGGGCCTGCCGGCCCGGGCGCTGGCCGTGCTGCGGCAGCGGCGAGCCGTGGCCGACCAGTCGACGCTGGGTTCCCGGCAGCGGCTGGAGAACCTGGCCGGTGCGCTTCAGGTGGCCGCGGGTGGTGCGCGGTTGCTGCGGGAGGGGTCCGTCGTGCTGGTCGACGACCTCATGACGACGGGGGCCTCCCTGGCGGAGGCGGCGCGTGCGGTGAGGTCGGCCGTGTACGCGGCGCGGGTCCGGGAAGGGATGGGGGAACGAAAGCCGGTATCACGGCGGAAGGAGGGGAACCCGGTGTACGGCACAGGGGAATTGGCGGGAGCCGGTGGTGCAGGTGACGTGATCGGTGCGGCCGTCGTCGCTGCTTCTCCGGATTCCTTCGAAATAAACCGGAACTGACAGTGGACATGCGTCGTTGCAGGTAATGAGGGAGATAATTCACCTGGACGGAGGTACGCCGCGGTAGAGGGTGACGCCGTCCCGCCTGGCGAGATATGTTCGGGTGGTGAGGGAAAGGTGCAGGCCGTTCCCGTCATAACCGAATGCCGTGCCGCGGGTTTGCAGGTTTTTCGCAATCTCCGTACCGGCAGGGTGGAGATCTCGCCCGCGGGGAAGGGGAGGTGGACGTCACCGAGTCCGAGGTTCCGGACTGACCGGAACCGGGTGCGAAAGGGAGATGCTCCGCCGCCGAAGCGGAGCGATCCGGGAACGGAGTTCTGCGTGGACATCGTCGTCAAGGGCCGCAAGACAGAGGTGCCCGAGCGGTTCCGCAAGCACGTGGCCGAGAAGCTGAACCTGGAGAAGATCCAGAAGCTCGACGGCAAGGTGATCAGCCTCGACGTCGAGGTGTCCAAGGAGCCCAACCCCCGGCAGGCCGACCGCTGCGACCGAGTGGAGATCACGCTCCGCTCCCGCGGTCCGGTGATCCGGGCGGAGGCAGCGGCCAGCGATCCGTACGCGGCACTCGACCTCGCCGCGGAGAAGCTGGGGGCCCGGCTGCGCAAGCAGCACGACAAGCGATTCTCGCGCCGCGGCGCGCGCCGCATCTCGGCGGCCGAGGTTCCCGACCACGTCCCGGGCGCGGCCACGCTGAACGGCAACGGGCTGACCGCCGCGGAAGAAGCGGGCCAGGTGCCCACGAAGAAGGTCGGCTCGCTGGAGGTGCAGGGGGACGGCCCCCTCGTCGTCCGCGAGAAGACCCACGTCGCCTCTCCGATGACCCTCGACCAGGCTCTCTACGAGATGGAGCTGGTCGGGCACGACTTCTACCTGTTCGTGGACTCCGAGACCAAGGAACCCAGCGTCGTCTACCGGCGGCACGCCTACGACTACGGCGTGATCCACCTCCGGACGGACACGATGGTGACCCAGGAGCACTCTCCCGAGGCGGGCGGCACCCTGGGCGGCTGACGCCCCGCCCGGCGGCCGGCGGCCGCGCCGGTGCCCCTGGAGTGCGCGGGTGCGCCCCCGGGGGCACCGGTGTGCGACCCCTTCGCGCACCGCTTGGTCACCTCGGTGGCGGCCGGACATGGAATCATGGCCGCAACGGCCCAACGGCTGGGCCGTTGCCTCGGGTTGGCCTCGTCACCGCACGCCGGGCCACAGCCTCAGAGGGGGAGGAACAACGATGACGGACAGCTTCGGCCCGCTGCGGGACCCTGACGTCGGCCACGGTGTCACCGGCATGGGCCCGGACGCGGGCGCGACCCGCGCGGAGCCGATCAGAGTCCTGGTCGTGGACGACCACGCCCTCTTCCGCCGCGGCCTGGAGATCGTGCTCGCCGCCGAGGAGGACATCCAGGTCGTCGGCGAGGCCGGAGACGGCGCCGAGGCCGTGGACAAGGCCGCCGACCTGCTGCCTGACATCGTGCTGATGGACGTACGGATGCCGCGGCGCGGCGGCATCGAGGCGTGCACCTCCATCAAGGAGGTCGCCCCCAGCGCGAAGATCATCATGCTGACGATCAGCGACGAGGAGGCCGACCTCTATGACGCGATCAAGGCGGGGGCGACCGGCTACCTCCTCAAGGAGATCTCCACGGACGAGGTGTCCACCGCCATCCGGGCCGTGGCCGACGGCCAGTCGCAGATCAGCCCCTCCATGGCCTCGAAGCTGCTCACCGAGTTCAAGTCGATGATCCAGCGCACCGACGAGCGCCGTCTGGTTCCCGCTCCCCGGCTGACCGACCGGGAGCTGGAGGTCCTCAAGCTCGTCGCCACGGGCATGAACAACCGGGACATCGCCAAGGAGTTGTTCATCTCCGAGAACACCGTGAAGAACCACGTCCGGAACATCCTGGAGAAGCTGCAGCTGCACTCCAGGATGGAAGCGGTGGTGTACGCGATGCGGGAGAAGATCCTCGAGATCCGCTGAGCCGGCTCAGCGCGGCGCGGCGGCCGGCGCCCCGCTCACCTCGCGGGTGAGCGCATCGCGCAGCTCGGCGGGTTCGACGCGCTCCACCCGCACGTCGGCGGCCCCCACCCAGCTCGCCGCCTCGGCCAGGGCCTGGGCCACCGCCGGGACCGCCTTCGCGTTCTTGAGGGTGACCTGCTTGGCCACCAGCGTGCTCCCCTGCCGGGCCGGGTCCACCCGGCCCACCAGCCGGCCGCCCGCCAGCACCGGCATCGCGAAGTAGCCGTGGATCCGCTGGGGCCGGGGGACGTAGGCCTCCAGGCGGTGGGTGAAGCCGAAGATCCGCTCGGTGCGGGCCCGGTCCCAGATCAGGGAGTCGAACGGGGACAGCAGCGTGGTGCGGTGGCGCCCGCGCGGGACCGTCTCCAGGGCCGCCGGGTCCGCCCAGGCGGGCTTCCCCCAGCCCTCCACGGTGACCGGGACCAGCCCGGACTCGGCGATCACCGCATCGACCTGCTCGCCCTTGAGGCGGTGGTAGTCGGCGATGTCCGCGCGGGTCCCCACGCCGAGTGACTGGCCGGCCAGCCGGACCAGGCGGCGCAGGCACTCGGCGTCGTCCAGCTCGTCGTGCAGCAGCGACGGGGGGACAGCGCGCTCGGCCAGGTCGTACACCCGCTTCCAGCCGCGGCGCTCGACGCAGACCACCTCCCCGTACATCAGGGCGCGCTCGACGGCGACCTTGGTCCCGGACCAGTCCCACCACTCGCTGGTCCGCTTGGCGCCGCCCAACTCCGTCGCCGTCAGCGGGCCTTCGGTGGTCAGCTGCTTGATCACCTGGTCGTAGGTGCCCTCGGGGAGCTGGTGGTTCCAGTGCGGGCGGCTGCGGTAGGCGCGGCGGCGGAAGGCGAAGTGGGGCCACTCCTCGATGGGCAGGATGCAGGCGGCGTGCGACCAGTACTCGAAGGCGTGCGTGCCGCTCCAGTAGGCCTGCTCGACGCTGCGGCGGCCGACCGCGCCGAGACGGGCGTAGGGGATGAGTTCGTGCGAGCGGGCGAGGACCGAGATGGTGTCCAGCTGGACCGCGCCGAGGTGGCGCAGCACGCCGCGCACACCGGACCTGCGGTCGGGGGCGCCGAGCAGGCCTTGGGCACGCAGGGCGATGCGGCGGGCTTCGTCCGCCGACAGGTCGGTGGTGGGGCGCGGGACGGTCGTCATGGTCGGCACGATAGAGGCCCGCACTGACAGCATGGCCCGACCTGCGGGTTCCGGACACGCCCTAGGAGCGGGCGGGGAGGTAGGGGGCCGTCGAGGGCAGTTCGAGGTCGGAGGGGAGCAGGGAGCCCACCCAGCAGTCGCGTCGTACCCCCTTGTTGTTCAGGGCCGAGCGCAGGGTGCCTTCGACGGTGAAGCCCGCCCGTTCGGCGACCGCGCGGGAGGCGGTGTTGCCGACCTCGGCCCGCCACTCCAGCCGGTCCACGGCGAGGTGGGTGAAGGCCCAGCGGGCGGCGGCACGGGACGCCTCGGTGACGTAGCCGTTGCCGCGGTGCTCCTTCGCGGCCCAGAAGCCGATCTCGGCCTCCCCCAGGGAGCGCCGGGTGAGACCCAGCATGCCCACGAGGTCGTGCGCGGGTGCGGACAGGAAGAGCCCGAAGGTGAACATCGAGCCGTCGCGCCAGCCGTCG
Organism: Streptomyces sp. NPDC006743; assembly: GCF_040703815.1. Lineage (NCBI taxonomy): Bacteria > Bacillati > Actinomycetota > Actinomycetes > Kitasatosporales > Streptomycetaceae > Streptomyces > Streptomyces sp. NPDC006743. The sequence goes on from NZ_JBEYJA010000082.1 coordinate 16,579, forward strand.
GGGACCATCTGCTCGGTGAAGCCGCGCGCGTGCTCGTACAGATAAGGGGAGGGGACGGTGGTCCAGCGCTGGATGCCGGGGTCCTGCGCGGCGGCGTACACCGCGTCGGTGTCCTTGGGGCCGACGGTGCGCAGGACGAGGCGGCCGGTGGTGAGCGTCACGGGTTCCATCGACCGATTCTGCTCGTCGGCCGCGCGGGACGCCATCGTGTTTCTCGCTGGGTGAGCGCGCGGTCACGATTCGCGCAATTCCCGGGAAGAACGCGGCACCATCCGCGCCCCCCGTCCGTTGTCCTCTTTGAAGGCGACGCGAATCGCAGTGCGGGAGTGCCCTCGCGGCAGGCACTCCCGGCTGGGCGGGGTCCTCGCATACGATGGCCGTTGCTCAGCCAAGCCAAATGGAAACCCGACCGTCCCAGGCCCGACCGGCAAGGAGACCAACCCCCGTGTCCGTCCTCTCGAAGATCATGCGTGCAGGCGAAGGCAAGATCCTGCGCAGGCTGCACCGCATCGCGGGCCAGGTCAACTCCATCGAAGAGGACTTCGTCGGCCTCTCCGACGCCGAGCTGCGGGCCCTCACCGATGAGTACAAGCAGCGGTACGCCGATGGCGAGAGCCTGGACGACCTGCTGCCCGAGGCGTTCGCCACCGTTCGCGAGGCGGCCAAGCGCGTCCTGGGCCAGCGGCACTACGACGTGCAGCTGATGGGCGGCGCCGCCCTGCACATGGGGTACGTCGCCGAGATGAAGACCGGTGAGGGCAAGACGCTCGTCGGCACCCTGCCCGCCTATCTCAACGCCCTCTCCGGCGACGGCGTCCACATCGTCACGGTCAACGACTACCTGGCCGAGCGCGACTCCGAGATGATGGGCCGCGTCCACAAGTTCCTGGGCCTGGACGTCGGCTGCATCCTCGCCAACATGACCCCGGCCCAGCGCCGCGAGCAGTACGCCTGCGACATCACCTACGGCACGAACAACGAGTTCGGCTTCGACTACCTGCGCGACAACATGGCCTGGTCGAAGGACGAACTGGTCCAGCGCGGCCACAACTTCGCCATCGTCGACGAGGTCGACTCCATCCTCGTCGACGAGGCCCGTACGCCGCTGATCATCTCGGGCCCGGCCGACCAGGCCACCAAGTGGTACGGCGACTTCGCCAAGCTCGTCACCCGCCTGAAGAAGGGCGAGGCGGGCAACCCGCTCAAGGGCCTCGAGGAGACCGGCGACTACGACGTCGACGAGAAGAAGCGCACGGTCGCCATCCACGAGGCCGGCGTCTCCAAGGTCGAGGACTGGCTGGGCATCGACAACCTCTACGAGTCGGTGAACACCCCGCTCGTCGGTTACCTGAACAACGCCATCAAGGCGAAGGAACTGTTCAAGAAGGACAAGGACTACGTCGTCATCGACGGCGAGGTCATGATCGTCGACGAGCACACCGGCCGTATCCTCGCCGGCCGCCGTTACAACGAGGGCATGCACCAGGCGATCGAGGCGAAGGAAGGGGTGGACATCAAGGACGAGAACCAGACGCTCGCCACGATCACCCTGCAGAACTTCTTCCGCCTGTACAACAAGCTCTCCGGCATGACCGGTACGGCCATGACCGAGGCCGCCGAGTTCCATCAGATCTACAAGCTCGGCGTGGTCCCGATCCCGACGAACAAGCCGATGGTCCGCAAGGACCAGTCGGACCTGATCTACCGCACCGAGATCGCCAAGTTCGAGGCGGTCGTCGACGACATCGCGGAGAAGCACGAGAAGGGCCAGCCGATCCTGGTCGGCACCACCTCGGTCGAGAAGTCCGAGTACCTCTCGCAGCAGCTCAGCAAGCGCGGCATCCAGCACGAGGTGCTCAACGCCAAGCACCACGAGCGGGAGGCGTCGATCGTCGCCCAGGCCGGCCGCAAGGGCGCCGTGACGGTCGCGACGAACATGGCCGGCCGTGGTACGGACATCAAGCTCGGCGGCAACCCCGAGGACCTCGCCGAGGCGGAGCTGCGCCAGCGCGGCCTCGACCCCGAGGAGCACATCGAGGAGTGGGCGGCGGCCCTGCCCGCCGCGCTGGAGAAGGCCGAGCAGGCCGTCAAGGCGGAGAAGGACGAGGTCGAGAAGCTCGGCGGCCTCTACGTGCTGGGCACCGAGCGGCACGAGTCGCGCCGGATCGACAACCAGCTGCGCGGCCGCTCCGGCCGTCAGGGCGACCCCGGCGAGTCCCGTTTCTACCTCTCGCTGGGCGACGACCTGATGCGCCTGTTCAAGGCCCAGATGGTCGAGCGCGTGATGTCGATGGCGAACGTGCCGGACGACGTGCCCATCGAGAACAAGATGGTCACCCGCGCGATCGCCTCCGCCCAGTCGCAGGTCGAGCAGCAGAACTTCGAGACCCGTAAGAACGTCCTGAAGTACGACGAGGTCCTCAACCGCCAGCGCGAGGTCATCTACGGCGAGCGGCGCCGCGTCCTGGAGGGCGAGGACCTGCAGGAGCAGGTGCATCACTTCATGGACGACACGATCGACGCCTACGTCCAGGCGGAGACCGCCGAGGGCTTCCCGGAGGACTGGGACCTCGACCGGCTGTGGGGCGCCTTCAAGCAGCTCTACCCGGTGAAGGTCACCGTCGAGGAGCTGGAGGAGGCCGCCGGGGACCGGGCGGGTCTGACGGCCGAGTTCATCGGCGACTCCATCAAGGACGACATCCGCGAGCAGTACGAGGCGCGTGAGACGCAGCTCGGCTCGGAGATCATGCGTGAGCTGGAGCGCCGGGTGGTGCTGTCCGTGCTCGACCGCAAGTGGCGCGAGCACCTCTACGAGATGGACTACCTCCAGGAGGGCATCGGCCTGCGCGCGATGGCGCAGAAGGACCCGCTGGTCGAGTACCAGCGCGAGGGCTTCGACATGTTCTCCGCGATGATGGACGGCATCAAGGAGGAGTCCGTCGGCTACCTGTTCAACCTGGAGGTCCAGGTCGAGCAGCAGGTCGAGGAGGTCCCCGTCGAGGAGGCGGCGCCGTCCCTGGAGAAGGCGCCGCAGGACGCGGTGCCCGCGCAGGCCGGCGCGCGTCCGGAGATCCGCGCGAAGGGCCTGGACGCGCCGCAGCGGCGTGACCTGCACTTCTCGGCGCCGACCGTGGACGGGGAGGGCGGTGTCGTCGAGGGCGAGTTCGCCAGCGACGACGAGCCGGTGCGCTCCGCGTCCGACGGCCTCACGCGCGCGGAGCGCCGCAAGCAGGCGAAGGGCGGCCGCCGCCGCAAGAAGTGAGGGCGGCTCCTGACGGAGCGGCACACGGAGAAGGGCCGGGCACCGGAAGGTGCCTGGCCCTTTGGTTTGCGGCTGGGCTCTTGGCGGGCGGGGGCGGGGCCTCGGTGTGGGCTGGGCCTTGGTCTGGGGGTGGCCGGGGGCTGGCTTTTGACTCGGGCCGGGGGGCTCTTGGCCTCGGGGCGGGCTCAGGCAGCAGCCTGCTCGGGTGAGGGGCGGGGAGGAGACCATTGGCCGGTTCAGCGCTTCGGCTGGTCGGTGGTCCGGACGGTCGGGGGCGGTCGGGCCGGTACTCGGGACGGGCGGTGGTGCGGGGTGGTCTGGGCAGTCCGGAGGGGCGAGGGCGGGGCTGCTGGGGCGTTGGCCGGTCCGGATGGTTGGTGGTGCGGCTGTTCAGGGACGGGGTTGCGTCCAGGGAAGTGGTGTACGGGTTCGACCTGATCCGGGGGTTTGCTCCGGCATCGAGATGAAGCCCGCATAGACGAACGGCCACCGGCT
>NZ_JBEYJA010000083.1:0-19698 GCF_040703815.1 Streptomyces sp. NPDC006743
ATCCGCATATCTCACACACCATGGGATACAGGCATCACTCCGGGTCCCTCACAGACTTCATGAAGGTTCACCCCGACGAGCCGAAATCAGTAACGTGGATGCGCGCACGACGCCAACGCCCCGGCCAGCACGCACGCGATTCGTTCGGGAGGACGGCTTGTACGACAACGACGAGATAGGCGTGTTCCTGGGCCTGGACGTCGGCAAGACGAACCATCACGGGCACGGACTCACCTCGGCCGGCAAGAAGGTCTTCGACAAGCAGCTGCCCAACACCGAACCCAGACTGCGAAAGGTCTTCACCAGGCTGAAGACCAAGTTCGGCACCCTGCTGGTGATCGTCGACCAGCCGGCCTCCGTCGGAGCCCTGCCGCTCACGGTCGCCCGGGACACTGACTGCCAGGTCGCCTACCTGCCCGGACTGGCCATGCACCGGATCGCCGGCCTGTATCCGGGCGAGGCGAAGACCGAAGCCCCCGACGCGAGGCCGAGACGGCCGCCAGTCCTACCGCCCACAGCAGCAGGACCAGGGTCCCCGCCAGGACCAGCAGGCGATACGTCCACTGACGCCGCGCCGCCGGGGACCGCAACCACGCCTTCAACCGCGATCGCCCCGCCCGGGAACGGAGCAGGGATCTCCACACCGAGCCGGGTGCGGAAGCGGCCGTGCTGCGCCGCCGTCAGCACCGGCCCGGTCAGCGCCACGGCCGCGAGCGGCACGAACACCGCGAGCAGGATCGCGTCCACCGAGACCGGGACGAAGAGCATCCAGGGCAGCCCCACGACAGGCAGCACACCGAGCTGGATCAGAACACCGGACGCGAGGAACGCGACCGGTCGCCCGACTCCCCGGAACGGCTTGCGGATCACGTGCCTCAGACGGGCGCATACAGTCATGAGGGAAACGTAGGCCCCGAGGTCAGGGGCGGTCCATCACGCAGGTGTCCGGTTCGGGGGTGCAACTGGTGCCACCCGGGGACGGCCCTCTCCATGACTGACTCCGGCCTGGCGCGCGGCGAGGCTGGAAGCCGTGAAGGAGAGCCTGGAACGCGAGGTGCCCAGGCCCACCTGCTCAACGAGTTCGAGGTGTACTACGACGGACATCGGCCGCACCGCACCTTGCACAGGGCGGCACCGATTCTGCCGGCCCCGGAACCGATCACCGACCCGGGCCGACTCCATTACCTCGACGTCCGCCGACGTGATCGACTCGGCGGCATCCTCCACGAACGCACATGCCGCGTGACATGCGAAGACGTAATAACCGGCACTCGCATTTCCTCCTGCCGGCGGTCGGTCCGGGCGGCGTGGGTGACCAGCCAGGTTGACTCGCCGAAGACCGGCGCAGCGAAGGCGGCCCCTCGCGGAGGTCCGCGGGCCGCCACGTGAGCTCGCCGAGGCTGATCAAGCCATACACCTGCCGTGTCAGTGCTTCCCGTGTACTTCGAAGGCGGAGAGCGCCGCCCCGTTCCAGGCTGTGTTGTGCGTGATCACCAGACGTATGAACCGTGCCGTGCAGTCGGTCCGGAGAACGACCTCGTTCATGAGGTCCGGGGTGAAGTGGCAGGGCGCAGGTGGAAGGACGGGCCTGAGGCCGAACTGTGTGCGGCCGGCTTCGACCGCCACCGTCTCAGTACGTGGGTCCCAGGTCTCGGGTGTCCGTAGCACGATGCGTGTCAGTGGTACCGGCTCCTCCAAGTCGACTTGCAGCCATTGCGGGAACCCCAAACCGTCGCTCTGCCACCAGGTCGTGGGGGTGCCGTCGACAGTGGCTTCGGGCGGGAAGCCGCCCATGGCCGTGCTCGCCTGCACAGGTCGTCCCAGTGCCCTGTCTCCGGCAGGGTCGAATCCGACGCCGGCCAGGTCGATATGGAGCGGGCTGCGGGGAGCGTCCGTGTGCACGGTCAGCACGCCGATGCGGCGACCTGTGGTGGACGGGGAGAACACCGCACCGAAGGAGGCGGTCGCTCCGGGCGGGATGACGCGCGGCTCTGTCGGCTGGGCAGTGAAGTCACCGGTGGCCTCGATCTCGTGCACGTGAACCGGCAGGGGCCCGGGGTTCTCGATCTGGATGCTCCTGGGCCCGGCGGTGGCCTGGGGGTTTGTGGCCGGGAAGTCCAGGCGGGTTGCTGAGACGCGTAGGGAACCGTCGGAGGGAAGGTCACGGCGCTCGTCGGTCCAGCCTTCGTTGCCCGGGCCGAGCCGGAGTTCGAACTCCGCCGCCGGGCGGTGCACCCCGGTGATGCCCAGGCGCGAGGCGCTGACCCGGGCGCAGTGCGCCGAGCCGCTCGACTGCAGTTGGAGTGCGCAGGTACCCGCGCCGTCGATGGCCATGCCGTCGAGGTGCACGCCGTCGATCCGTGAGCCGCTCAACTGCACGGCCGCGTAAGCACTGTCCTGGAGAACGTTGGACCGGACTGTGATCTCCGCGGTCATGGGCGCATCGTCGGCGAGCAGCCACAGGGCACCGACGCCGGCCCGGTACTTCGGGTGACCAGAGCCGGTCCGGGTCAGACGGTTGCCCTCGATCAGGATCTGTCCGGCCAGGTGCGTCGCACCGTAGCGGTTGGCCACGTGGATGCCGCCGCCTTCGGTGACCGAATCGGTCAGCACGTTCCGCGTGATGCGTTGGTCGTGCCCGCCGTACACCGCGATGTGATTGCCCAGCAGGGGCAACAGGACGGTGTTGGAGTCGATGGTGACGTCGTGGTTCGGCAGTTCGTCGGACCACAGGGCGATGCCGTCGTCGCCGGTATTGTGGAGACGGCAGCCGGTCACGGTGACCTGCGAGACACCGCGGTGCAGGTTGATGCCGTCGGCCGTGGTGTTCATGATGCGTACGTCACGGATGGTCAGGCCCTCGAAAGGGCCGTCGAGCCAGATGCCGCATTTGGTGTGGGCGATCCACAGGTCCTCGAGCACAGAACCACCACCTGGCGCGCCCCCGATACCGTTGAGCTGGGCCGAGTCGTCCCGCCCGGTGACGTCCCCGAAGATTGCGATCCCGGAGATGTGCACCTTGCTGCCGGGGTGGGGCGCACGGGGGGTGCAGAGGCCGACACCCGCACCGCGCAACGCGGTGTACCAGGGACCGGCGCCGCGCACTGCGACCCGGTCCAGAATGAGGTGACCGGTCACCGTGTAATCGCCCGGTGGCAGCCAGACGACGCGCCCCGCAGCGCTACCGGCATCGACGGCGGACTGCAGAGACGAGGTCGAGTCGAGCACACCGGTGGGGTCGGCTCCGAAGTCGAGGGCGGACAGGGCGTTCTCGGGCGGCGGTGCGGGCCCGCCGGACTCCTCGAAGCACGCCACGTCGATGACGACGGGAACGTCCGCACCCGCGGCGGGCCGCAGCCGCACGCGGGTCCCCGGCGCACAGGTACGCCCGAGAAGGAGGTGCGCGTCGTCGTAGAAGTGGTGTGCCCGGCCGGCCGTGGGGTCGTTCGTGAACGGATAGGCACCGTAGTACCAGGAGTAGCGAGACGTCAGTGTCAGCCGATGGCGTTCCGCTCTGTCGAGCTCGACCACGAGGACCGAGGTGCGGCCGCCGCCGCCCGCGGCATCTGGTAGCGAGTAGCGCACGGTCAGCGCGTCCGCGGGCTCCGTGAGCAGGAACTCGACGTACTCGCCGTGACCGGACAGTTCCACCCCCGTGCGGGCGATCGATTCTGCGACCAGTCGGCTGCGCGCTCCGTCGGCGTGGACGAGCGTCCCGTTGGTCCGGGCGTCCGCGGCGCGGTGCACGGCTGGCTCCGCCGCAGCAGAGAGAGGCTTTCGTTCGGTCATGCGTGCAAGCTCCTCTCCACCCACCGGCCGGCCAGCAGCAAGCCGGCCGTGGCAAGGGCGAGCAGATAGGCACAGGGAACGGCCATGGCCCAGAAGTCCGTCCCGAGCGCGAGCTGGCGAATCAGATCGACGGCCTGGGTCAGGGGCGTGCACTCGGCGAGCGATTCGAGACCCGCGGGGTAGTCCTCGGTCGGTACGAACGTACCGGAGAACACGAACATCGTGAACGTCACCAGGTTCACGCGGTCGAACTGGTGGGTGCCCCGCAGGAGGAGCGCCAGGGCGAGACCTAGGGCCGAGAAGGCCGCGCTCACCAGGAGCGAGGCGATGAACAGCAAGGGTGCGCGCCCGGGTTCGAGCAGGCCGAGAGTGCACAGGAAGGCGAGGAAGGACAGAGCGTGCACGGCGCCCTTGGCCACCGACCATAGTGCCTCGCCGCACACGGTCTCGGTGGAGGTCACCGGTGTGCAGGCGGTGGCGTCGTGCACCTTCGTCATCCGCAGCCGGGTGAAGAACGTGAACGTCGATTCCGACACCGCGCCGTTCATCAGCGAGGCGGCGAGCATGGCCGGAGCGACGAACGCGGCGTAGCCGACGGTCTGTCCGCCGACGGACAGATCACCGATCAGAGTGCCGACTCCCAAGCCGACCGCGCCCAGGTAAAAGACGGGCTCGAACAAGCCCGACAACAGGACCCAGACCGAGGAGGCGCGGCGAGCCGCCTCAACGTTGCGCAGGAACACGGCGTTGACGTGGGCGAGGTGGATCCTTCGCCTTGGCCGTCCAGCAGGACCGGTGAGAGCAGTGGATGCGGTCACGATTCCTCCTAGTCCGCCAGGCGTCGGTCGAAAGCCCGGCGGGCGAGAGCGGTGCCGATGACCGTCCAGGTGGCGAGGCACAGGAGATGCACGACCGCTTCCCTGGCCGTGCCCGTGCCGAGCAGCAGCATCCGGGAGAGGCCGGCGGCGTGCACCAGAGGCAGCGCCTGAGTCAGGGCGTGGGGCAGCGCAGGGAGCACGTCTAGCGGGAAGTAGATGCCGCTGAACATCGCCATGGGCACGATGCCGAGACGGAACAGCACGTCGAACATGCCGGCGTGGCGGATCGTGGCGCTGAACGTCATCACCGGGGCGGCGATCGAAAGGGCGAACACCGGCAGCAGGGGGACGATCCCGAGAGCGGTCCATCTGTGCCCGACGCCGAACGCCTCGATGACGAGAAGGAAGCCCACTCCGCCGAGTGTCGCACGGGCGACGACGGCTGCCAGATGACCGGTCAAGATCTCGGCCGGCTGGGCCGGAGTGAGCCGCATGGCGTGGTAGATGCGGCTCCATTCGAATCCGCCGAACACCGCCCAGGCTGACTCGGCCGCTCCGATCTGAACGACCGACGCGGCCAGCAGTCCGGTACCGACGTAGGAGAAGTAGGGCGCCCCCAGAGCCTGGCCGGGGCCCACATGCCTGCCGACAGACCAGCCGATGCCGACCAGCAGACACAGCGGCAGCAGAAAGGAGTTGAACACCGAGTCACGCCAGGTGTGCCGGTACCTGGTGAGCAGGTGCGCGCCGACGGCCACCGCCAGGGACGTCATGAATCCACCAGCGTCCGGCCGGTCAGGTGCAGAAAGACGTCCTCGAGGCTGCTTCGGCGCACCAGGACGCTGTGCACGTCGATGCCCCGGCGGTGCACCGCCGCTGCCGCTGCCTCCCCGTCGTCGGCGTAGAGCAACGCCCGGTCGGCGAGCAACTCCATGCGCAGCCCGAGGCCGGCCAGCTCAATCTCGGGGAACACGTCTTGGCGCAGACGCAGTTCGACGACCTCTTTGGTGCAGTGCTGGGCGATCAGCCTGCCAGGTGTGCCGGTGGCGACGACACGGCCGCCGTCCACGACGACCAGCCAGTCGCACAGCTGCTCCACCTCGTCCATGTAGTGCGTGGTGAGGATCTGTGTCACGCCACGTCGGCGGAGCTGGTCGAGCCGCTCCCACAGCAGGTGGCGTGCCTGGGGGTCGAGTCCGGTGGTGGGCTCATCGAGGAGCATCAGTTCCGGCTCGTTGATCATGGCGCGAGCGATGCTCAGACGCCTCTTCATCCCACCGGAGAGCGAGTCGACGCGGTCGTCGGCCCGGTCTGTGAGTCGGACGAAGTCGAGGAGCTCGCCGACGCGAGCGGCGGCGGTGGCACGCGGAATGCGGAAGTAGCGCGCGAACACCGTCAGGTTCTGCCGGAGCGTCAGTTCAGGATCCAGTGTGTCCTGCTGGGGACAGACCCCGATCCGCGCACGGATCGCGGGACCGTGCGTGGCCGCGTCCAGACCGAACAGGCGTAGCGAACCCGCCGTCGGCTTGGACACACAGCTGATCATCCGCATCGTGGAGGACTTGCCGGCCCCGTTGGGCCCGAGCAGTCCGAAGACCTGGCCCGGCCGGACCTCGAATGCGACACCGTCCACCGCCGTGTGGTCGCCGTATCGCTTCACCAGCGCTTCGGCCCTCACGAGCGGCTCCTGTTCCGGCATGTCTGGCGTCCCTCTCTACGTCTTCGTCGCTGTGCGCAGCCCCCGGGCGCCGGCCCGAACGGTACGGGGCCGGCACCGTACGGCCTTTCCTAGGTGGTGTAGTGCTGAAGCAGGCTGGTGCCGGGTGGGACGATCCGGTCGATCTCCGCCTCGCTTCCCGGAGGCAGAGGAGTGTCGATGCCCTCCAGATAGGTGGCGAGCTGGTCGCTGGTCCGCGCGCCGATCAGGACGGTGCTCACCAGCGGTCGCGACGCCAGCCAGCCGAGGGCAAGCTGCGGCAGTGTCAGGCCATGGGTGTCCGCCACGGCGCCGAGTTCGGACGCGGCGCCAATCCCGGCGCGCAACCGCTGACGGTGCTCGTCTCCCCAGCGCAGCAGCCGCCCGTCGGCCCGCGGATGTGCGTACTTGCCCGTGAGTAGTCCTTCGCCGAGCGGACTCCACGCGGTCAGCCGCATGTCCCAGAAGCGCAGCGAGTCCGCTGCCGCGCTTTCCACCGTGCGTTCCAGAAGGGAGTAGGGCGCCTGGTCCAGCACTGCAGGAGGCAAGGACCGTGCCCGCAGAGCGTGTTGCATCCGATCGATCTGAGGGCCGCGGAAGGTGCTGGTCGCCACCTGACGGACCTTGCCGGCATTGATGAGGTCGCCGAGCGCGGAAGCGGTGTCATCCTCGGCCACCGACGGATCGGGGCGGTGCAGATGGAGCAGGTCGATACAGTCGGTGCCGAGCCTTCGCAGACAGCCGTCGACCGCACGGTGCACGGCTTGAGCGGACAGCCCGCGGTCCCTTGCGTCCGGCCCGAAGGGCGCGAACACCTTGGTGCCGATACAAACTTCGTCGCGGATTCCCTTCAGGAACGCTCCGACGATCCGCTCGGATTCGCCGGACGCGTAGTTGTTGGCGGTGTCGAAGTAGGTGATGCCGTGGTCCAGCGCCTGCTTCATCAGGGCTCGTGCCTCGTCGGCGGGGGTTTCCCACCCGAAGAGCCACGCCCCCAGGCCGAGGCGGCCCAGGTGCGGGGCCGGCGGGCGCACCTGTGCCGTGTCCGGCGCGGATCGGCCGTTCACGGGCCCACCGCCGAAACCACGGGGTCGATGTCGACCGGGATGCCGCGGCCGCGTCCGGACCGTTCGGCGGCGACACCCGCGAGGGAGATGTTGAGGGACAGTTCGAGGCCGATGTCCGGCGTTCCGTGCGCCAGTTCCCGGGCGAAGCGGCGCAGCATGAGCCGCTCCGGTTCAAACCCCATGCCCCACAGGTCGTCGTAGACGGCGGCGGGGTCCACCGGCTCGCTGCGCCATCCGCCCTGGGCCTGCTCGCTGCCGGCACGGTCGAAAACGCGCAATGGTCCTTCCCAGGTACCCTGCGGATCGCTCTCCACGGACCACTCGTCGGCCACTATCGTCCAGCGCGTCAGCGGACGCGGCGTCAGACCGCTGTTGGCGGTGAAGAACACCGCACCACGGTCAGTCTCGACGAGAGCGCTGGGCATCAGCGCACCCTGGGCCCTGCTGACCCGGCCGAGCGGGTCGAGAGCGATCACGCGCCTGGCGCGCTGCCCGGTCGCGTACAGCAGCGGTCCGAGGCCGTGCGTGATGTACCGCGCCATGGCGTAGTCGTCGCGCCAGCCACCCGGGACGAGCCCCGTGTCCATCTCCAGGTAGTGCCCCTCACCACCGAGGACGAGGGGCGGAGCCGCCTCCGACCCCAGCTCCATCACGTCGATGAGTCGCTTCATCGACTGCACGGCCGGTAGATAGCAGAACGACTCGGCCATCGCCGCGGGCCGCCCGGAGCGGGTAGCGGCTTCGGCGACCGCCTCCGCCTGTTCCCGGCTCTCGACCATCGGACACTCCACCAGCACCGCCAAACCGTGATCCAGTACGGCCACCGCGTCCCGTGCGTGGCGCTGCGGCGGTGTCGCGACCACGGCGAAGTCCGCCGTCATGGTTCTGAGTGCCTCTGCCGCATCGGTGTGCACGGGAACCTGCGGGAACTCCGTGCGGAAGGCGGCGGCCGCGACGGGTGACGGTTCCAGCACCCCCACCAGGGACACATCGGGGTGGCCGGACAGAGCCCGCGCCAGTACGGTGCCGCGCGGGCCCGCGCCGATGACGAGGCAGGTCTGTTTCTCGGTACTCATACCGTGGCCTCCTTCCGGGACGGACCGTCGATCACTGTGAGATGCCGTTCGAGCATGGCTTTGAACGAGCTCCGCCAGTTGGTGCGGAAGTCGTGCTCGTCGCGGGCCCGGGTCCAGGCCGCGCGGCTCATCGCCTCTCTGTCGCCACGCGGCAGTTCTACGACGGCCGTCAGCAGGGCCGCGGCGGCGGCCGTGTCGCGACCGGCCGCCACGAGACCGTTCACGCCGTGCTCGACGAGTTCCGGGTAGACCCCGGTGGGGAGCACCGCGAGCACGAGGCCGCGACCGTTGTTCATCAGTGCGGCCTCGATGGGGGTGACCGAGGCGGCTTCGCGCTCCGACAGGAACGCGGCACACAGTGTCCTGGGCCACTGGCACAGCGCGGTGAGGACCTCGTCGTCCTGACCGTGGAGCAGTACGGCTGGGGATCCGGAGCGACGCGCGTGCTCTTCCAGATCCGGATACGGGCGTGGGTTGAGGATCACCGGAACCAGGCGGTCCTCGGTCAGGCGCGCCGCGTCCACCAGCTTGTGGAACCCCTTCTCCGCCACGCCGCGCCCCCAACTGACCACCAGATCACGGTCGGTGGGGATCCCGAGCTGCTCCAGGAGCGCGCCGTTCGACGGTCCCGGCCGGAACTTGGCGGCGTCGGTAGGCACACCGGCGCGCGCGTACAGGGTCTTGTCGTCAGGTATGCCGTAGACCTGCTGGTACTGACGACGCATCCAGTGCGACTCCCAGCCGATGGACACACGCGGATCGGAACGGGCCAGGTTGCCCATGACGGAGTCGGCGTACGTCTCGGGAAGTTCGGCATCTCCGCCAGGTCGCAGGACGGGGTTGTGCGTCATGTGGACGTAGCTGGCGGCAAGCCCGAACTGATCGGCCGCCCGTATGATGAAGCGCGCGGCCATGGCGAACATGCTCATCCCGGAGACGACCAGCAGGGAGTCGGCCCCGCCTGCGACGGTCAGGGCAGCCTGCCCCGCGGCCGCGCCGAGCGCGACGCAGTGTTCGAAGTGGTCCACCTCCCAGCTGTGGGCCCGGGGGTCGGCCAGCGGATGGTAGCGGACAGAGCCCTGGTGGACGTAGCGCTCGAGGGCCTGCGCGAAACGTTGTTCGTCCAGACCCGCGCAGTTTGCGCGTTCGGCGACATGCCACTCCACCTGGATCCCGCGCTTGCCCGCGAGGGCGGCGACGTCGTCACGGGCGTCGAGGATGTTGTGGATGTACCGGGCGACACCACCGTCCACCTGGCGGAAGCCCTCGTTAGTGAGGAGCAGGACGGCCAGCCGATGCTCAGGCATCGAGCACCTTGAAAGACGCGTCGAAGCCGTGCCGGTACAGGAAGGCCACCACGAGCCGATTCATGCCGATGCCGCAGCAGCCGCTCCACAGTTCCTGGCCGTCGGCCGTGATGCGGAAGCTCTCGGTCTGGTGGGTGCCCTCGGCCGAACAGCCGGAAATCTCCCGGAGGTCGAACCGCTCGTCGAAGTGGTCGGCCCAACCCGGCCGGGCACGGTCGGGCCGGTGGCTGCTGAGCGGCACCTCGATGTCTTGCACGGGCACTTCGTCGGGGGTCTGCGCATCGTCTTGGGCCTGGACGAGGGAGGGGATCTCCATGCAGCCCTCGGCGGCTACCACCTGCCAGCTGAGGCCCCAGCCCGTGAGTAGCTCGGTGAGCGTGCGGCGCACTTCGCCGCGGGTGGCACGGACCTGCTCCCGGGTGCCGAAGAAGACGTGCTCGACCCGCAGGAACTCACGGGCCTTGATGGGACCATCCAGTTCGGCGCTGAACTCGTTGCGCCAGGTCCAGCCGCCGAGGGTCTCCACTATGCGCAAAGGCAGCTCGTCCGGCGGCAGTTGGCGGCCGCGCATCAGGTGGTAGAGGCTGATGCACTGGACCGGGTCGAGGACCTGATCGCCGGACGCTCCTGCCGGCACCAGGAGTTCGGGCGCGTACTGGCTCAGCCGAAAGTTGTCCAGGGCCTCCCGCGGGATCAGGCGGGGGAAGAGCCACTCCTCGAAGCCGTTGGCATAGGCACGGTCGAGTATCTCGCTCTGCAGGCGTCGCAACACACGCACCCAGGGGGCCCGGTACACGTACTGGCCCTCTGCGAACTCTTCGATCCACTTGCGGTCCAGCGCCTCCGCCACGACGTCACCGCCGTAGAGGTCGCCGAATTCGGACTGGTCGAGAATGGTGCCGAGCTTCATCGGGGGTCTCCTTGGACGAAGGCGGACAGTGCCCGTGCCGATCCGCCTCGGTGCGGCGATGTCTCAGCACGGTGTCGGCGGCGTCGACGAGGTCCGCGGCGTAGTGCAGTCCGGGAACCATGCTGGGCCGTGGCGGAATACGAGGGGTGAGCAGTATCGCCGTGCAACCGACACCGATGCCCGCCTGGGCGTCTGTGGGGCGGTCGCCGACGACGTAGCTGTCGGAGAGGTCGACGGACAGCTGTCCGGCGGCCTGGCGCAGGAGCCCACCGGCGGGTTTGCGGCAGGCGCAGCGCTGGCACGCCGTGTGCGGGCACACGAAGACGCCGTCCAGCGGGCCGAGTCGGTGATGCATCCGCTCCAGTGCGGCGCGGTCGACCAGGCCACGGGACAGGTCGGGTTGGTTGGTGACGAGGCTGATCAGCGCACCTGCCGCGCGAAGCCGCCCGAAGCATTCCTGTACGCCGGGCAAGGCCGCCCACTCTCGCTCGTGGCGCGCGGATGTACGCCGACCGGCCCGCCATACCTGGGCGTTCAGGGTGCCGTCCCGGTCGAAGAACACGCACCAAGGTCGATGTGACGCAGACGCGTTCAGCCGCTCCACGGGTCCACCGACCTCCACCCCGGCGGAGTTGGCACGCGAGTGCGCCGCTCGGTGCCGGTGAGCCGCATGAGCAGGGGGCGCCTCGGCTGGACCCCCTTGAAGAGGTCCGGCTCGGTGAAAGCCGGGTGTTCCACCATCAGCACGGTGCAATGCGCTGCAGCCACGGCTTCGGCGAGCGTCGTGGCCCGGTGGATCTCGCCGAGATCCACCTGCTCGGCGATCGGGTCGTACGCGGTCACCGACGCGCCTTGAGTGGTCAGCTCCCGGCCCAGCCGCAGCGCCGGGGAGTCGCGCAGAGTGGACACGCCGGGCTTGTAGGTCAGCCCCAGCAGGCAGACGGTCCGGCCGCCCACACCCTCGAGTTCTCGGTCCAGTCTGGCCAGAGGGGCGAGGGCATGGACCGCGTTGGAGTGTGCGATCGCGCGGAACAGACCGTCGCGGCCGATCGGCCGACCCTGCTCCATGAGCGCGCGGACATCGCGGTGCAGGGTCGCGCCGGCATAGGCCTCTCCGGGCCGCAGCGGGGCCCTGTCGGCAACCCGGTCGTCCGCGCGCAGGCCGTCGAGGACGGTGACCGGGTCCGCACCGAGACTTCCGGCGATGGTCCCCAGATCGTTGGCAAGCGTGATGCAGAGTGCGAGATAGGCGTTGGTGCCATGCTTGACCAGTTCGGCCTCGGCCAGGGTCATACGCAGCTCGTTGACGGACGCGATCAGGTCAAGCAACTCGCTTACTGGACCCGGAAGTTCAGGTGCGTTGCAGCCTACGACGGTTCGGGCTGGCCGCAGGAAATCAGAGAGGGCTCGGCCCAGTCGGAGGTTCTCCGGCAGGTGGACGAGGTCGGCGCTGTCGGCCGGCAGGCCCGTGTCGCTGAGAGCGGCGTCACAGGTGCCCGCGCGCAGCTGGCTCAGGGCGACCACCGGGCCGCCGCGGTCGGGGTGGGCGAGTAGCTCGCGCAGCGCGGTCGGCGGTCGGGGATCGGTGAGGGTCCCGTCGACGGCCGTCGCGGTGTCGTGAGCGACGAGGGTCAACACCGCCTTGCGCAGGACCTCGGCTGTCCGCTCCTCGTTCAGGACAGGGCGCAAGGCCCCCGCACCGTGCGCGGCGGTGAGGGACTGGGCGACTTCGGGCTCACCGGCGCAGCGCTCCCCACGAGCGAAGGTGTCGAAGGCTTCGTCGGCCGCTGCGTCCAAGGCGTCGGGCCGTACATGGACGGCGTACCCGAGCCGGAGGAGACCGGCGGCGGTGACGGACGCCAGATGCCAGTCGCCGACGAGCAGGACGTCAGGCACGCTCGGTTTCTCCGATCTGGCGTCGTACAGCCTCCCGGATCGCGTCCTCGGACTCGCAAGAGCTGCGCCAGCCCAGTGCATGGGCCCTAGACAGGTCGAACTCCACGATGGGTACGTCGCCGGGCCAGCCTCGTTCGCCGCCGCCGTACACGATCTCTGCGTCCAGGCCCAGTTCCTCGAGGACGATCTCGGCGATCCGGGTGACGGTGACGGTCTCGGCCGAGCCGAGGTTGGCGACGAGGAGGTCGGTCTTGGCAGCGGCGGGCAGGTCGACGATCCCGCGTGCGCAGTCCTCGGCGAGGAAGTAGTTCTTACGCTGCCGCCCATCGCCCAGGATGTCCAGACGACGCGGATTCTTGCGCAACTTGCTGAGGAAGTCGTAGATGACGCCATGGTTCATTCGCCCGCCCACCACATTGCCAAAGCGGAAGATGCCGGCGCGGAAGTCGTAGAGGTGGCAGTACGAGGAGATGAGTGCCTCTGCGCCGAGCTTCGCGGCGCCGTACACCGAGATCGGCAGCATCGGGCCGTGGTGCTCGGCGGTCGGGCGTCGGGTGACCTCGCCGTAGACCGTCGAGGAGGAAGAAAAGACGATCTGCCGCACGTTGGCCCTGCGCATGGCCTCCAGCACGGAGCGGGTGGCGAGGACCGACTGCTCGACGTCGACCCAGTTGTCCTCCAGGCCGATGCGCATGTCGACGCTGGCGGCGAGATGGATGACCCGCTCCACCCCGTCCGCCAGGACATCCGCCAGGCGATCGGTGTCCAGTACGTCGAGCTTGTGGACGTGCGCGGCGCCGCTGTGCTCGTGGTCCTGAACCCAGCGGCGTGTGCTGTTGGAGAAGTTGTCGACCACGGTGACGGGAGCGTTGCCCCTCGCGATCAGATGGTCGACCACGTGGCTTCCGATGAAGCCGGCGCCGCCGGTGACCAAGGTGCGCGCCGCGGTCATCGGGTTCCTCCGTCGGTCAGGGCGAGGCACAGGGCGTGCGCCACGAGCAGATGGACCGATTCGATGCCGGGAGTGGCGAGCGGTTCGTGGCGCAGCGGGACGTTGATGTGGACATCCGCCAGGTCGGACGTGGCTCCGCCGTCGAAGCCGGTCACGGCGATCACCATGGCGCCCTGCTTGCGGGCGTACGCGGCCAGTTCGACCAGGCCGCGCGAGACGGAGGCGTCGCGGGCGCCGCCGTGGACGGAGAACAGAACGACGGCGTCCTGCGCGCCGGGGTGGCTGGGCAGCCAGGGCTCGGCCAGGTGGGCGAGGGCCAGCCCCGGGTCATCGTCGTTGGTCCAGGCGGTGTGACAGGCGATGTTGTCCAGGAGCGCGACGGACCGCAGGTGCGGCTGTTGGGGGGAGCGGGTGAACTTGGTCAGATCTGCCGCGAAGTGGGAGGCGGTCGAACTGGACCCGCCGAGCCCGGCGGACAGGACGATGCCACGGGTGGCGCGGCATTCTGCGAGCACTCGGACGGCGGCGTCCAGGGCGGCTGTGTCGAGGTCCGCCGTGACGGCTGCAGCCGCGTCGCGCAGCGCCGTGATGCTGGCCAGACTCATCGGTTCTCCTTGCTGACGGGGGTCCAGCGACCCGCTTCAATGGAGCGGTAGGCGGCCTCGACGACGCTGAGAGCACGTCGGCCGGACGGATCGGGGTCTGGGGCGGGGTGCTGCGCGACCAGCTCGCGGAAGTGGGTCCACTCGGCGGCCCAGGACCGGTCAGGGCCTCGGAAGCGCGTGATCTGCGCACCGAAGGGCCCGTCGTCACGTTTCTCGACCGTCAGGGTCTGTTCGCCGTACGAACCAGTGAGTCCGTCGATACGAACGGTCGCGCGCTCGAAGGTCACTTCGAACAGGAAGCGGTTGTGCCACTGGCTCAGGCTGCTGCGCATCATCGCCACCTGGCCCGCGGCCGAGCGGAGCATCACATGGGCGTCGTCCTCGATGCCCGGGGGCAGTCCGAACGAGTGTTGCGTGTGGGCGATCACGTCATGGACCGGCCACAACAGAGCGTCCACCAGGTCCACCAGATGAATGCCCTGCTCCATCAGCTGCCCGCCCGAGACGACTGCCGGGTCGGCGCGCCATTCGTCGCCGTATCCGGCGCGGAAGCCGTATCCGTACACGCCCAGGGCGGAAAGGGGCCTGCCGTGTTCGCCGGCGGAGATGCTACGCGCAAGGGTGCGGACAGCGGGATGGAAGCGGTGGTTGAACCCGCAGTGCAGAACCCTGCCGTGAGCCTGTGCCGCGGCCTCCATACGTGCCGCCTCGTCACTGGTGCGGGCCAGTGGCTTCTCGCACAGCACGTGCTTGCCGGCGGCCAGTGCGGTGACCGTCGCGGCGAGGTGGGTGTCGGGAGGTGTAGCGACGATGACCGCGTCCAGCTCGGTGTGGGCGAGCAGTTCCTCCCAGCGGCCGAAGACCTTGGCCCCCACCGGCTCCGCATGGGCCCGTGCCTGGTCGAGGTCGGGTGCGGCGATGGCGGCCAGGGCGTCGTCCGGGCCCAGCGCCGGGATGCGTCGTCCGCACTGCAGGCCTGCTCCGATCATGCCGACGCGCATGGCTTGTCCTCCTGTCGACCGGGCTCACCGGTGCCTGTCGTGGAGACGAGGCCCTCCTGGGAGAGGCGCAAGGGGACGCGGATGAGCCCGAGGCGGTGCAGAAAGGCCTCGGCCAGGTCGAGGGCTGTGGGGTCGGCAGCGATGAGCAGGTGTCCCCCGCCTCCGGCGCCGATGAGTTTGAAGCCGTGAATGCCGGCGGCTGCGGAGCCCTGCTCGACACGGTGGCACACGGGATGATCCGCTGCCGGATTTGCGGCGGTCTTCCGCGCCCAGTGCGCGCGCAGGACGGCACCGACCGTTTGGATGTCGCCACTGAGGAAGGCCTGTTCGGTCCGTGCGGCGGCATCCAAGGCCTGACGGTGCTGGTCGGGGGTAACGCGCGGTGCTTCGGCCAGAACGCGGGAGGCGTCGCGGGTACCGGGAACGCGGTACAGCAGTAGTCCGTTGTGGATGAGCTGCGTCAATGCGGTGGACAGGCCGGAGCTGGGGGACGTGGTGGCTGATCCGTCTGCCGCGAAACGCATGCGCTGCACGCCGCCCAGGGCAGCCGCCCAGGCGTCCTGCTGGCCGATTGTGCGACCTAGAACCTCGCGCTCCAGCCGGAATGCGAGCGCCGCGATCTTCCGCGGGTGCAGGCGACTGCCGCTCCACTGCAGGAGTGCGTCGATGAGCGCCACGCAGTAGGCCCCGGAGCCGCCGAGCCCCGAACCGGGCGGCACGGGCGAGCCCACGGCGATGTGGGGGAGGCGGCTCAGATTGAGGGTGGCCGCCGCGGCAGCGTGGTACGGGTGGTGTGCGGACCCGTCCGCGGAGAGCAGGTAACTCCATTCGCTGCCCTGGGCCTCGAGTGCGGCCGCCGCGCGATCCGGCTCGTCGGCCACACAGACGTGCACCCGGTGGGTGAGGGTCGCAGCCACCACGACGGTCGGTCCGAGGCGATAGTACTCGGGCAGGTCGCTGCCCCCGCCGGCGATGCTGATACGCATCGGCGCGGAGCTGTGAACCGTGGTCATTGAGACGGCCTCTCGACTCGGCCGGGCAGGAGGGCCTGCGGCGTCAGGGGGTCGGCGAGGGCGGCGCAGGCGGCTCGCCAGCGCTCAGGGGTGCCGATCTCGACGATCGGCTCGTCACAGCTCCACTGCGCGAGCTCTCCGCGCTCGGCGAGGGACCCGAAGAAGGGGCCGTCGAGATCACCGGCGTGGCGGGCGAGGGCGTCACGTCTCAGGAACCGGATCCCGCGGTCGATGTAGGGGGCGGCGACCGTCTTGTCGTACCGGGTGACCCAGGGGCCCTGGATGCTGACGTTGCCCTGGTCGCGGGAGCGTGCCTCGGTGGCGACACTCATCACGGCAGCCGCGCCCGTCTCGTGCAGCACACGGAACAGGTGAAGCCATAACTCGGCTCGCTCGGGCGGTAGTACGTCGCCCAGGACGAGGAGGAACTCGTCCGCCAAGTGATCGATGGCCTTGCGCAGGGCCCCGATGGGGCCCGCTGGTGCGGATTCGACGAAGACCGTCGGGCGAAGGGCGGCCCACGAGGTGCGCCTCCCGTGGTTTGACGGGGGCCGGCGCCGGCACCAGGTCTCGGCGAACTCCTGCACCGATTGACCCGCGTGGCCGGCGAGGAGGAGGACGTCGTCGACCGGCGGGTTGACCACCCGGTCTAGAACATGCCCCAGAAAGGGAATGCCTGCGACAGGGATCATGCATTTCTGCCCAGGCCCGCTGACCGACGTCATACGGGTGCCGAGCCCTCCGCAGAGGACGACCACCTGACTCATCGCCGGGCCTCCGGTCGTGAGAGCTCTGCCGTCAGGGCCGCGATGACGGCCTTCACATCCTCGTCGGACATCGCGGGGAAGATCGGCAGGGACAGCAGCCGCGGGTACGCGGCGTCGGCGACAGGGAACGACACACGGGCGGAGGGAAGCTCGTCGCGGTAGTAGCTGAATTGGTGCAGCGGCTTGAAGTGGACGCTGGTACCGATGCCGCGTGCACGCAGCTGCGACGCCAGCGCGTCACGGTCGGTGCCTTCGGGTAACTGGACCACGAACAGATACCAGGACGATGAGTCTCCCGGGGTGTCCACCGGGGGCAGGAGCAGCCCGGGCAGGCCGGCCAGCTCCGCGATGTACCGTTCGGCGATCATCCTTCGGCGCTCCCGCAGCGCGTCGGAGCGTTCGAGCTGGCAGCGGAGCATGGCTGCGGCGACATCCGGCATGTTGTATTTCAGGCCCGGTGCGACCACGTCGTAGTGGGGTGAGCGTTCTCCGCGATGCCGGGCGAACGCATCGCGGTCGATGCCGTGCGCACCGAGGATCCGGGCCCGGTCGGCCAGGTCCGCGCGATGGAAGACCAGGAGCCCGCCCTCGGCGCTGGTGAGCGGCTTGGTGACGAAGAACGAGAACGCCGCCGCGTCGGCGAGTCGACCGGGCGACACCCCGTCACGCTGGGCGGGCAGTGCGTGGGCGGAGTCCTCGATCAGCGCCAGGCCGTGCTCGTCGCACACTCGGCGGAGCGCTCCGACGTCTGCCATACGACCTGCGAAGTGTACGGCCATCACCGCTCGGGTGCGGGGCGTGATATGCCGTCGTACCTCTTCCACATCGATGGTGAGCCGGTGCGGCTCGACATCGACCAGGACGGGTGTGGCGTGCGCGTGCACGACGGTAGCCGCGGAGGCCGTGAAGGTGTTCGTGGGCACGATCACCTCGTCGCCTTCCCCCACCCCGAGCGCAAGGAGCGCAAGGTGCAGCGCGGCTGTACCGGAGTTGAGCAGCAGAGCCTGCTCCACACCGAGGTACCGGGTGAAGCGACTCTCGGTGTCACGCACCACCGCGCCGGTACCGATCCAGCCGCTGCGCAGCACCTCGGTGACAGCAGCGATCTCCTCCCCGTCGATGAGCGGGGCGGCGAAGGGCACCCGGGTCGTCTGATCGCTCACGCGTCCAGCCCGGCGGCATCGTTCGCGAACTGGCGAGCCATTTCCACGCTCCGCGGACTGACGAGCCACTTGTCGAGGACGGCCGGGGGCACGGTCACGATGTCGCAGGGGGAGTCGAGCGCCGCAGTGACGTCGTCGGGCTCCCGGATGCTCCCGATGACCAGTTTCGTCGTGGAGCCGGTCGAACTCCTGCGGGTCGCGACGGCCTGCACCACCGCAGCCGGATCCTCCCCAGCGTCACGGGTGCGGCACCAGAGAATGCTCAGATACTCCGGTCCGAGCGACAGGGCCGCGTAGAGCTCTGCGCGCGAGGTGCAGACCGTGATGTTGACCTGGACCCCGGCTTCCCGCACACGCCGGATGAGTGCGGCCCTGCTTCGTCCCTGGGAGGTGACGAAAGGGATCTTGACTCGGATCCGTGGGTCGATGGCGGCTAGTGCGATGGCCTGAAGGAAGGCCTGCTCATCGACTTCGGAGAGGACTTGGGCATGCACCTCGTCGGGCCCGCAGGCCAAGATCTGCCGGACCGTGGCGGTTACCGACGTGGCTCCGCACCTGGCCAGGATGGTCGAGTTGGTGGTGACGCCGGAGACGATCCCTGTTCCCCGCCAGTCGGCGCAGTCCGTGGCTGTGGCTGAGTCCAAGTACAGCAAATTCCCCACCCTGTCAGATCAAATGTACTGACTGGATGAGCAAAATAGCGACAGAACATTGGAAGAACAAGACCTCTCGCGGCACAGGTTGAGATTATCCGTACTCTTCAGTCGATTTGCTCGTGTATCGCTAAGACCGACATGTTGCACGGCAACTTGCCCTAATTGAATGACTTTTGGATGTGTACTCTTTTGTGTACACGTCGCGGGTTTGAGGTGATGTGCCCCGGCGCGCTGAGAGATGGGTGGACCGTCGAAAACTTGCAAGTCTCTGTAAGGTGCCTTCGGAACCTCGGGACTTCAGGCGGGTGGCTTCGGTGGATATTGCAGACCTTTTCGACGTGCTGGACGCTCTGCACTCCGCCGACACACCGTGCTGGGTCGCCGGAGGGTGGGGGGTGGATGTGCTGGTGGGACGGCACACGCGTGAACACCGAGATGTCGACCTGGCCTTGGATGCGACCCGGGAGGAAGCGGCCCTCGAGGCCCTGGCCTCGCTCGGCTACCGGATGGAGACGGACCAGCGGCCGGCGCGTGCGGAACTCGCCGCCGACGGCAGCCGCTGGGTGGACCTGCACCCGGTCGTCTTCGACGCAGAGGGAGTAGGGCGGCAGGCCGACCTGCAGGGCGGGTGCTTCCTCTATCCGCGCGGGGCTTTCACCATCGGCCGCTTGGAGGGACGCGTCATCCCGTGCCTGTCAGCTTCCCAGCAACTCACCTTCCGCAAGGGCTACGTGTTGCGGGACGTGGATCACCACGACATCGCGCTGCTCCAAGGCCTGAACGAGTCCCCCACGGCTCGCTGAAGACCTACCGGTGATTTGCTGAGCTTGAAAGCGTGTTGTCGGTCAGTCGGAGGCCGTGTCAGGGGGACGGTGAGGCAGCGTGTTGTTACTGAGGTTGAACTCGTGGTGTCGTAGGGGCTGACGGGCGCCAGTCCTCTGCGATATCACCGGGGCATGCGGTATCCACAAGGGGGCGGTCT
>NZ_JBEYJA010000084.1:0-18376 GCF_040703815.1 Streptomyces sp. NPDC006743
CGGGGGGGGGGGGGGGCGGGGGGGGGGGGGGGGGCGGGGCCGCGCCCGGGGGGGGGGGGGGGGGGGGCGGGGGCCCCCGCCGCCCCCCCGGCCCCCCTCCCCCGGTCCGGCTCACACCTTCCGGTAGGCGTAGGCGTCCGCGGCGGCCGCCTCGACCGCGTCGATCCCAGCCCCGGTGGCCGCCGTCACCACGGCCGCGACCGCGCCCTCGACGAACGGCGCGTCCACCAGCCGGGTGCCTTCGGGCAGTTCGTCGCCCTCGGCGAGCAGCGCCTTCACCGTCAGCACGGCACTGCCGAGGTCGGTCAGCACGGCCACCCCGGCCCCCCGGTCCACGGAGGCCGCCGCCGCGGCGACCAGCTCCGCGCTGGTGCCCATGCCGCCGCCCTCCCGGCCGCCCGCGGGAGCCACCGCGACCCCCTCGGCCCCGCCCGCCAGTCCCCTCGCCAGCTCCGCCACCGAGGCCGCGACCTCGGCGCTGTGCGACACCAGCACGATCCCGACCCGTGCGCCGTCACCACCCACGTCAGCCCTCCACCCCTTCGGCCGTCCCGCTGCTCCCGCTCGCCCCGCCGTCCGTGCCCGTTCCGTTCGTCCCGTCCGCCGCGCTCGCTCCGGCCGCCTCGGCGAGGGCGGCGACCAGCAGCGCCGACGACGTGGCTCCCGGGTCCCGGTGCCCGATGCTGCGCTCCCCGAGGTAGCTCGCCCTGCCCTTGCGGGCCTGCAACGGCGTGGTCGCCTCGGCACCCCGCTCGGCGGCGGTGCGCGCGGCGGCGAACCCCTCACCGAGCGCGTCCACGGCAGGCACCAGCGCGTCGACCATCGTCTTGTCGCCCGGCGCGGCACCGCCCAGCTTCATCACCCCGTCCACGCCGGCCCGCAGGGCCTCGGCGAGCTGCTCGCCGGAGACCTCGGAGGCGTCCCCGAGCGCCTTGCCGGTGCGGCGCAGCAGCGTCCCGTACAGCGGCCCCGACGCGCCGCCGACCTTCGAGATCAGCTCCCGTCCGGCCAGGGTCAGGACTCCGCCCGGCGTGTCGGGCGCCTCCTTCTCCAGCGCGTCGCGCACAGCCGTGAAACCGCGCTGCAGATTGCTGCCGTGGTCGGCGTCCCCGATGGCCGAGTCGAGGTCGGTGAGCCGCTGCGCCTCACGGTCGACGGACGCGGCCGTCGCCGTCATCCAACGGCGGAAGAAATCGGCGTCGAGCACTGGAACTCCCTTGCGTGATGGATACGGACGAGGTGCCGGCACCGGTCACAGACCCCAGCGCAGTCCCGGCGTGTTCACGGGCGCGTCCCACAACCGCAGCAGCTCCTCGTCGATCTGGCACAGCGTGACCGAGGCACCCGCCATGTCGAGGGAGGTGACGTAGTTGCCGACCAGCGTGCGGGCGACCGCCACACCGCGCTCGGCCAGCACCCGGTGCACCTCGGCGTTGAAACCGTACAGTTCGAGCAGCGGGGTCGCGCCCATTCCGTTGACCAGGAGCAGCACGGGATTGCGCGGATTCATGTCCTCCAGGATCGCGTCGACCGCGAAGTCCGCGATCTCGCCCGACGTCATCATCGGCCGCCGCTCCCTGCCCGGCTCGCCGTGGATGCCGATGCCCAGCTCCAGCTCACCGGCCGGCAGGTCGAAGGTGGGGCTCCCCTTGGCCGGGGTGGTGACGGCGCTCAGCGCGACGCCGAAGCTGCGCGCGTTCTCGTTGACCTGCCGGGCGATCGCCTCCACGCGCTCCAGCGACTGCCCCTCGTCGGCGGCGGCGCCCGCGATCTTCTCCACGAACAGGGTGGCGCCGGTGCCGCGCCGCCCCGCCGTGTACAGGCTGTCGGTCACCGCCACGTCATCGTTGACCAGGACCTTCGCGATCCGGATGCCCTCGTCCTCGGCGAGTTCGGCCGCCATGTCGAAGTTGAGCACGTCACCCGTGTAGTTCTTCACCACGAACAGCACGCCCTGCCCGCTGTCCACGGCCGCCGCCGCCCGCAGCATCTGGTCGGGCACCGGGGAGGTGAAGACCTCTCCGGGACACGCGGCCGTCAGCATCCCCGGCCCCACGAACCCGCCGTGCAGCGGCTCGTGCCCCGAACCGCCGCCCGACACCAGGGCGACCTTCCCGGCCACCGGCGCGTCCCGGCGCAGGATCACCCGGTTGTCCACGTCGACCGTCAGCTCGGGATGGGCCGCCGCCATGCCGCGCAGCGCGTCCGCGACCACCGTTTCGGCCACGTTGATCAACATCCTCATGGGGTCTCCTCCATAGCTCGGCGCTTGCCTCCGGGGCCTGCTTCCCCGCAGGCCACCGGCGTGGACGGCGGTTGGCATGAGGCGCTGACGGCCGCCTGGCACCGGCGGCCGTCCGTCCCGTCTACTGAAGTATTGACCTTGTGGCGGCGAAGGTCACCTGCGTCCGTCCGCCTTCACCGCGTGTAGCGCCCGGTGACCGAGGGTGCCCGGGCCGCACCCGTACCGGCCGGACCCGCCGCGGGGCGCCGGCCGCCGCCCGCGAAGCCGGTGTAGTGGGCGAACACGATGACGTTGCTGTCGTAACCGCGGCCGCCGGTGTAGCTGCCGCCACAGGTGATGAGACGCAACTCCGGTGCCGGGGTGGGCCCGTAGACGGCCTCGGTGGGAAAGCGGTCCTTGGCCACCGTGACCACGGTGTCGACGGTGAAGCGGGCGGTGATCCCGTCGGCGCGCAGCACGTCCACCCGGTCTCCGGCGCGGACCTGCCCCAGGCGCCAGAAGACGGCTCTGCCGCCGGGCAGCCGTGCGGAGTCCACATGGCCGAGCACCACGGCCGGTCCCGGCTGTCCGGGCGCCGCGCTCCCGTCGTACCAGGCGGCCTCGCGGGCCTGCTCCGGGCGGGGGACGGCGACCGTGCCGTCCTTGTTCAGGCCCAGACCGAGGACGTCCGCGTGGATGCCGAGGCGCGCGAGGTCGATCCGCACGGGCGGGGAGTGCCCCAGCGCGGGCGCCCCGGGGGGAGCGGAGGGGTGCGTGACCGGCGGCAGGGACGTGCTCGCCGGGGCCCGGGGCGGCGGCTCGTGCGTCTCCAGGACCCCGCGGACCGCGACGGTCAGCCCCGCCAGGCCCGCGGTGACGCAGACGGCGGCCGGCCACAGCGGCCTCCCGCCCCCACCTCGCCCTGAAGACCCGCCACCCCGCCCTGTAGACCCGCAACCTCGCCCTGGAGACCCGCCGCCGGGTCCAGGATCCCCGGCATCGCCTCCGGCAGGTCCGGGGTCACGGCCAGGGCGCCCGGCATCGTTTCCGGGAGGGCCCTGGTCGCCTTCGGGGCGTCCGTGGGCAGACACGGGAGGGCCCGGGGCGCCTTCGGAAGGTCCGGGGGTGCGTCCGGGAAGGTCCGCGTCGTTTCCGGGAGGTCTGGGGTCGTCTGCGGGGTGTCCGGCGGCGCGTCCACGATGTCCGGCGTCGTGGCCCGGACGGCCGTCGTCGCGCCCGGGGTGCCCCTGCCCGCCGTCGTCGTCAGCCGCGCGCGGCACCGCGCCGACGCCGCAGCAGAAGGGCACCGGCGCCCGCGCCGGCGGCGGCCACGGCGCTCCCGGCGGCGATGAGCGGTGCGCTGGAGGCCTGGCCGGCGCCGTCCCCGGTGTCCGCCGCGCCCCGCGGCAGCACGGCCTGCGCCGACGCGGAGGCGGACGTGGACGTGGCCGCGGACGTGTCGGTCCGCGGGGCGGTGGACGGCCCCGCGTGCCGGGAGAGCCAGGTCAGGAAGTCCGTGATCTCCGACTCCTGGCCGGTGGCCCCGGAGGCGGCGGCCGCCCGCAGCTCGGCGTGGACCGCACGCGCCTGCGGCTCCAGGAACTGGACGAGACCCGAGTTGTGATGCGGGATCATCATGTTCACGAACGCACGGTCGAACGCCTCGCCGCCGGCCGTCGCGCGCAGTCCGGACAGCAGGCGCCGGACCTCCTGCTCCAGCCCCCGCGCCGCCTTGCCGACGCCGGCGGGGAGCTTCGCCGAGGCCTGCTCGGGAGTCATCCCGTACCACTGGCGCAACCAGCGGGTGAACTGCTCCACCTGGCGCTGGTGGGCGGTGATCAGGTCCTTCGCATGGGCGCGCAGTGCGCCGTCGGTGCCCCGCTCCGTCTCCAGCCGGGCCATGTCGATGGCCGCCTCGTGGTGCGCGATGATCCCCGTGAGGAAGGCCGTCTCCAGGTCCTTGCCGCGCAGCGCGGCCAGCTCCTCACCCAGGCGGCAGGCGAGCGGCGACAGCGACGGGGCCGCCGGACCGTCGCCTCCGGCGCGCGCGTCGGCGGTGCGCGCACCGGAGGTCGCGACGGGACTCGGGACGGTGGTGCGGGCGAGTGCCGGTGCGGCGGGACCACACAGGACGGCGCCGAGCGCGAGCAGTACGGCGCCATGACGGCGCCAGGGTATGGGTACGTTCACGGCAGAGCCTTTCTGGGAGAACCGGCGTCTGGCGGAACCGGCGCGGGCGGTCCCCGCACGGGTGAGAGGGAGCCGCACGGACAGAACGTGTCCGGCCCGGTACTCACAGTAGGAAGAGCGGCGGCCGGGGGCCGCGCCGGTGTGCTCCATCCGGGCGTACGGCCGCGGCGACCGCGTGCTGCCCCGCGTGCGGCCGTCGTCCGGCGTGCGGCGGCCGTCGGGCGGGTGGCCGTAACCGTCCGGGGTGCGGCAGCGGTCGGGCGCACGGCCCGCGCCGCGCCCTTCGACGGCCCGCCAAGGGCAGCCGGGAAGCCCCGTGCGGAAAGCTCGTGCGGAAGGCCTCTGCGAAGGGCCCGCGGGAGTCCTACGCCGCCCCGCCTAGGACCGGACGCGCAGACCCGGCGGTGACGCTTACGACTTCCGCCCGTTCCGCCGCCGCGGACGGCCGCCTAGCGTCCTCGCCATGGCACAGACAGGAATTCTCGACGAAGCGCTCCAGCGACTGCACCGCTCGGGCCCGGAACGCCTCGGACGGCTCACCAACCACGCGCCGATGGCCGTCGAGGCACTGGCCGCGCACGGGCAGGCGGGCGCGGTGCACCGCTGGCTCGATCTGTACGCCGGCAAACTGGAGGACTTCCCGTCCGGCACCGAACCCGTCACGGCCGCCGACTGGCGTACGGCGCTCGGCGATCCGCGCCGGGTCGCCGACTGGATCGGCCACTTCGAGCGCGAGATCGCCGAACGCCCCTGGCGCGACGTGCTCACCGAGTGGTGGCCCCGGCTGCTGCCCGGAATGTACGGCGGCTCGACGCACCCGGTGATCCGGGTCGGCCACGCCGTACGCACCCTGCTCACCGGCGAGAGCACCGGGCCGCGCCTGGCCGAACTCGCCCACGGCCTCGGCTACTGGGCCGCCCGGCACCGTCCCGTGCCGGACCTCGTCCCGCTGCCCGGTGCCGCGAGCGCGGCCGGCGCCCTCGACGCGGTGGTGCCCATCGCGGAGCAGGACGGCGGCTTCCCGGACCGGCTCGGCCGCGTCACGGGCCTGCCCGTGTGGGCCGCCGCGGTCACGGACGCCGACGAGGCGCACCGCCGCCTCACCGAACTGGTGCGCGCGGCGACCCACCGGTACGCCACGCACGGCCACGGCGAGCCGACGATGCTGGTCCATGCCGCGACGGCCCCCAACGCCGTCCTGCGCACGCTGCCCGCGCTGCCCCGGGTGCTGTGGGCCCCGAGTCTGCGGGCCGCCTGGACGGCGTCCGCGGCGGTCACCGCCATGTACGCCCCCCGGGACCCGGTCGAGTACGCGCCCTTGGGCACGTTCACGCCGGAAGAGGTCTTCGAACGGGCCCTCGTCCACGGCGACGAGCACGTCATCAAACTCACCGACACCGCCCTCGACGTCGGTGACGCACAGGCGCTGGCCGCCGCGCTGCGCGCCGTCGAACTGAGCGAACCCCTGGTGTGATCCCGCCCCCCTGGCGTGCCCCCGGGCCAGCCCCCGGTGCGCGCTCGCGCGCCGCGCCCCGGGATGCGCGGTTGCCGCCCGCGGGCCGCCGCCCGGCCGGGCGCGGGCGGTCTTCGCCGCGTGCCGGGCGGCCGCGGCCGGTCGCGGGTCGGGACCCGGTCCGCCGCGTCGTTACGCTCGACACCACGATGAAGAACCACACCACTGAGCTGGGGCCGAAGGCCGACAAGGGCACCGTCCGACGGCACAACCTCAGCCTCGTGCTGCGGGCCGTGCACGACGCGGGCGAGGTGACACGGGCCCAGATCGCCACCCGGGTCGGCCTGACCCGGGCCGCGGTGTCCTCCCTCGTCGAGCAACTGCTCGCCCACGGCTTCGTCACCGAGTCGGGCAAGACGAGCAGCGGCCAGGCGGGCCGCCCCGGCACGGTGCTCAAGGTCGCCCGGACCGGCCCGGCGGGCCTCGGCGTGGAGATCAACGTCGGCCACGTCGTCGCCTGCGTCGTCGACCTCGCCGGCACCGACCGGGTCCGGCTGGAGGAACACGTCGACAACCGCGGGGTGCCGCCGTCGCAGGTGCTGCGACGCGCGGCACGGCTGGCCGCACGGGCCCTCGGTGCGGCCGCCGCTCAGGGGCTGGAGCCGGTCGGCGCCCATGTGGCGGTGCCGGGCCTGGTCACCGGCGGCTCCGTCCGGCAGGCCCCCAACCTCGGCTGGCGGCGCGTCCCCGTCGAGGGACTGCTCGCGCAGGCGCTGAGCGCGCTGCGGCCCGGCCGGCCGGCGCTGCCGGTCAGTTCCGACAACGAGGCGAACGCCGCCGCGCTCGCGGAGCTGTGGTACGGCGCCGGGACGGAGGGAGTGCGCAGCTTCCTCTACCTCACCGGCGAGATCGGCATCGGCGGTGCCCTCGTGCTCCGGGGCGAACTGCTGCGCGGCGCGCACGGTTTCGCCGGCGAGATCGGGCACATGGTGGTCGACCCGGACGGGCCGCTGTGCCGGTGCGGCGCCCGGGGCTGCCTGGAACAGTACGCCGGTCAGGCCGCCCTGCTGGACGCGTCCGGCGTCGGCACGGACGCGGGCGCGCAGGCCGTCGCGGAACTGCGGCGCCGGGCGCGGCGCGCGGACCCCGCCGCGCTGGCCGCGATGGAGCGGGCCGGGCGGCAGTTGGGCGTGGTGGTCTCCGGAGCGGTGAACCTGTTCGACCCGGACGCCGTGATGCTCGGCGGCGTCTACCGGGAACTGATCGAGTGGCTGGCCCCGGCCGTCGACCGCGAACTGGCGCGCCGGGTGGTCTCCGGGCTGTGGCGCGAGGACCGGAGCAGGCTGCGGGCGGCCTCCGCGCTGGGCGACGCGGCCCGGGGGGCGGCCGGAGTCGTCGTACGGGAGGTACTGGCCGACCCGGCCGCCTGCGCCGAGCGCGCCGCGGGCGGCCCGGACCCGCACGAGGGGCGGTCCTGACCCGCGCGGCGGTCCCGCCCCCACGGGGTGGAGCCGGCCCCCGCAGCGACCGGCCCCGTAGCGACCGGCCTCGTAGCGCGGCGGGCCCGCGCAGGGACTCGGCTGCGTAGCGCCGCGGGCCTGCGCGCGGCCGACCCGGTAGCGCGGTCGGCCCCCGCGGCGGCCGGCTTCCCGCAGCGACCGGCCCCCGCGTCGCCCTGCCTCGCTCAGCCGCGCTGCGCGGCGATCAGCGACCTGTACCAGTGGTAGCTGTCCTTCGGGGTGCGCCGCTGTGTGTCGTAGTCGACCCGGACGATGCCGAAACGCTTGTCGTAGCCGAACGCCCACTCGAAGTTGTCCAGCAGCGACCACACGTAGTAGCCGCGGACGTCCACCCCCGCGTCCATGGCGGCCCGCAGCGCGCCGAGGTGGTCCCGCAGGTAGGCCACCCGGTCGGTGTCGTGGACCGCGCCGTCGGGGCTCACCTCGTCCTCCTCCGCCGACCCGTTCTCCGTGATGTGGAGCGGTGGCAGGGCGTCCCCGTAGCGCTCCTTGAGGGAGACCAGCAGGTCGGTGAAGGTGGCGGGGGCGACCGGCCAGCCCATCGCGGTGCGGCGGGCCCCCGCCAGCGGCACCTCCCGGTAGCGGTTGTCCGTGGCCACGCGCCGGGCGGGGTCGCTCTCGCGGTAGGGGGCGTCGGCGACGACGATCGGCCGGTAGTAGTTGACCCCGAGGAAGTCCAGCGGCTGGGAGATCAGTTCCAGGTCGCCCTCGCGCCGGAAGTCCTGCCCGCTGATCAGCTCGCCCCAGGTCTCCTCCTCGGTGTCCGGGTAGCGGCCCGCGAGGAGGGGCTCGGTCCACACCAGGTTGTGCTGGGTGTCGGCGCGCACCACGGCCGCCAGGTCGGCGGGGGAGCCGGTGGCGGGCAGGTTGCGGTCCAGGTTGAGGGTGATGCCGACCTCGCGCACCCCCGCCGCGCGCAGCGCCTGCACGGCCAGCCCGTGGCCGACCAGCAGGTGGTGGGCGGCGGCCAGCGCGCCCCGGCCCTCCTTGGCGCCGGGTGCGTGCCGCCCGACGGAGTAGCCGAGGAACGCGCTGCACCACGGCTCGTTGAGGGTGATCCAGCGCGGCACCCGGTCGCCCAGGTGCTCGGCGACGACCGCCGTGTACTCGGCGAACCGCTCGGCCGTCTCCCGGACCCGCCAGCCGCGCCCCGCGGCACAGCCGCCCTCCGCCGGGCTCTCCAGGGCCTGCGGCAGGTCCCAGTGGTAGAGGGTGGCGGCCGGTTCGATGCCGGCCGCGAGCAGTTCGTCGACCAGCCGGGAGTAGAAGTCCAGGCCCTTCTGGTTCACCGGGCCCGTGCCGTCCGGCACGATGCGCGGCCAGGCGATCGAGAACCGGTACGAACCCACGCCCAGGTCGCGCAGGAGCGCCACGTCCTCCCGGTAGCGGTGGTAGTGGTCGCAGGCCACGTCACCGGTGTCGCCGTCGGCGACCAGGCCGGGGGTGTGGCTGTAGGTGTCCCAGATCGAAGGGCCTCGCCCGTCCTCCCGTGCCGCGCCCTCGATCTGGTACGAGGCGGTCGCCGCGCCGAGGACGAAGCCGGGCGGGAAGCCGAGGTGGTCGCTCATGCTGTGCTGCTCATCTCCGTGTTCGGGGGCGTCACTTGACGGAACCGCCGGTGATCCCGGCGGCGATGTACTTCTGGGCGAGGACGAGGAGGACGGCCGCCGGGACGGCGGAGAGCACGGAGGCGGCCATGACGGAGCCCCAGTCGCCGACGTGGGCGCCGATGTACTGGTAGATGCCGAGGGTGACCGGTTTGACGTCGTCGGTGGTGTTCAGGGTGAGGGCGAACATGAAGTCGCTCCACGCGAACAGGAAGGCGAACAGGCCGGAGGTGATCAGGGAGTTGCGGCTCATCGGCAGCACGACCTGCACGAAGGTACGTACGGGGCCGGCGCCGTCCATCTGGGCGGCTTCGACGACTTCGCCCGGGATGGACACCATGAAGGAGCGCATCAGGACGATCGAGAACGGGATGCCGAGGGAGGCGTCGGCCAGCATCAGGCCGAAGTAGGAGTTGACCAGCCCGAGGTCGGTGTAGGTGTTGTAGAGCGCGTTGGCGATGACGATGCCGGGCACCATCTGGGTGATCAGTGTGCCGAACACGATGGTGCGTGTGCCGGGCAGCCGGAACCGGGCCAGTGCGTAGGCCGCGGGGGCGGAGATCGCCAGGCAGATGACGACCGCGCCGAGCGAGACGGCCAGCGAGGTCAGCAGGTGGGGGCCCTGGTCGCCGAGGGCCTTGGAGAAGCCGGACAGGTCCAGGCTCCCGGGCACCGGGTCGACCTGGAGCAGGCCGGATTCGGGCTGGAGAGCGGTGTTGAGCATCCAGTACAGCGGGAAGAGCATCACGCACAGGACGAGCACGCCGGCGGCGGTGGAGCCCCAGCGGCGCCTGGAGGTCTTGGGTGTCTGAGAGGCCATGGCCGTCACTTCCCCTCGGTGCGGTTGGCCCGCAGGTAGAACACCGCGAACACGGCGGAGACGAGGATGAGTACGTTGCCGACGACGGCACCCGCGCCGAAGTCCAGCTGTACGAAGGAGTTCTGGTAGGTGAGCGTGCCCAGGGTCTGGGTGGCGTCGGCGGGGCCGCCGTCGGTGAGGGCGAGGATCAGGTCGAGGATCTTGACCGTCGACATGAAGCCGAGGACGAGGACGACCGTGATCACCGGACGGAGCATCGGCAGCGTGACGGAGCGGAAGGTCCGCCAGGCGGAGGCGCCGTCCAGGGAGGCCGCCTCGTGCAGTTCGCCGGGGATCTCCTGGAGTCCGCCGTAGAGGATGACCATGTTGAAGGGGACGCCGATCCAGATGTTGACGAGGATCACCGACAGCAGGGCCGTGCCGGGGCTGGTCAGCCAGGGGGTGTGCCCGCCCAGGCCCAGGGTGTCGAGGAAGGAGTTGAGCACGCCGGTGTCCTGGTCGAGGATGCGCCGCCACACGATGCCGGACACCACCATGGGCACCAGCCACGGCAGCAGGATCAGGGAGCGCAGCACCCCGCCGAGGGGGAATCTGCGGCTGAAGAACACCGCGAGCGCGAGGCCGATGCAGAACTGTCCGAGCAGTGATCCGGCGGTGAACACGAGTGTGTGCCACAGAGCTTTGCCGAACAGGGCGTCCTGGAAGACCTTCGACCAGTTGTCGGCGCCGTTGAAGGGGGCCTCACCGGTGAAGAACGTCTTCGGTGTGTAGTGCTGGAAGCTCATCACGACGTTGCGGACGAGGGGGTAGCCGAAGAACAGGAGCATGAAGACGACGGCGGGGGCGACGAAGCCCCACCGCGCGAGGCTGCGGCGCAGCCGCAGCCGCCGTGGGTCCGGGGCGCCGGCGCTCTGCTCGGCGGCGGGCACCGGGACGGTGACGGTGGACGTGGTCATGGGCGCGTACCTCAGTTCCCGCTCGTGGCCCGCTGCTGGGCGCGCGTCAGGGCGGTCTTGCTCGACTCGCCGGTCAGGGCCGACTGGAAGGCGCTCTGCAGGGCGAGCGACACGCTCGACCAGCCGGCACCGAGCTCGGCCGTACGGGAGCGGGCCGCCGCCACCTGGCCGGCCAGGGCGTCCAGCTCGGGCACCCGTTCGCGCCACACCGCGGCGGCCCGCTCGTCCGCCGGGACCATCCAGCTGTTGAGCGCGTACGTCAGCTGCTCCTTCTCACCGGCCAGGCAGGCGACGATCCGCCCGGCCTCCTTCTCCCGGGCCCGGTCGCCGGTGTTCGGCACGGTGAGCACCGCACCGCCGAGGGGCCCCACGGACTTGTCCCCGGCCCGGGGCACCGGGATCCGTGCGATGCCCCAGTGCAGCGACTTCTTCGTGTTCAGCGTCTCCACCTGCCACGGTCCGTTGATCATCATCGCGGCGTTGCCGGCCATGAACTGGTCGTTGACGTCCGCCTGCGTCCAGCTGACCGTCGACTTCGACAGCGAGCCGTCCTTCAGCAGCGACTTCCAGAAGTCCAGGGCCTCGACGACGCGGGGGCCGTCGAGCCGGGTCTCGTCGCCGCCGTTGGACCACATGAACGGGGTGAACTGGAAGACGCCGTCCTCGGCGCCGCCCGCGCTGAGCGCCACTCCGTACCGCTTGCCGTGCGTCAGCTTCGCGGCGGTGGCGCGCAGTTCGGCCCAGGTGGTGGGGACCTTCAGACCCGCCTCGGCCAGGACGTCCTTGTTGTAGAAGAGCGCCAGCGTGTTCACCGAGCGGGCCGCCCCGTAGTAGGTGCCCTTGTAGGAACCGAAGTTGACGATGCCCTGGGGGACGTGGCTCGTGCCGAGGCCCAGGGCGCGCAGATCGGTCAGCCCGCCCGCCTCGGCGAACGTCGGCATCTCCGAGGCGTCGAACTGCACGATGTCGGGCAGCGACTTGGAGGACGCCATGCGCAGGGCCTTCGTCATCACCTGGGCGGCCGGGACGCTCTGCTGCTCGATGGTGACGCCGAGCTGCTTGCCGCAGCGGGCCATCGCCTGGGCGTCCCAGCGGTGGTAGGACTCGTCGGTCGAGGAGTTGAGCACGGTGTAGACGCCGGGGTCGCGCTGCTGACCGCAGCCGGTCAGACCCGCGCCGGCGACCAGGGCGAGGACGGCGGTGAGCGGCGCGAGGGCCCGGCGTGAGCGCCCGCCGCCCGCGGCAGCCGGGTCCCGTCCCGGCCTGCCGAAGGTCCACACCCCGGTCGTGAACCGATCTTCAGGAGTCCCGTTGAAGCGCTTCGACATGCTGCGGCCCTTGCTGTCGTGTCGCCCGGCGTCGTCGCCGGAGGCTTTGTTTGCTGAGATGACTAATACGTCAATCGCTGGCGCCGCGCTAGCCCTGTACGCGTGTTCGTTCGCGCACCCTTCGAAGTGGCACTCAGTGCCGGTCCGGAAAAAGTGCCTGGTCAGTCGCGTGCATCGGAGACAAGACCCCTACGCGGCCTATTTGTTTTGTGTACGATCAAAATGCCGGGCGACAGCCTGCGCAGCCCCGCCGAACAGTCCCGCTCCCCCGAGGAAGACCATGAAGTTCACCAACGGGTTCTGGCGCATCCGCGACGGCGTCCAGCTCGGGTACGCCACCGAGGTACGCGACGTACGTATCGAATCGAAGCGCTTCACCAGCTATGCAGCCGTGCAGCGGGTGACCCGCAGAGGGGACACCCTCAACGCCCCGCTCCTCACCGTCGACTGCTTCTCGCCCGCCGAGGGCGTCATCGGCGTCCGCGTCACCCACCACGCCGGCAAGCGGCACCCGGGCCCGGACTTCGCCCTGGCGGCCGAGCCCGGCGGCGCCGGTGAGGTCCGCCGGGACGGCACCGTCACCGAACTGGTCAGCGGCCCGCTCACCCTGCGCCTGGACCGCGCGGCCCCGCACACCCTGACCTTCCACGGCGCGGACGGGCGGGAGCTGACCCGGGCCGGCCGCAAGGGCACCGCCTTCGCCACCACCGACGACGGGGCGCACCACGTCCTCGCCCAGCTCGCGCTCGGCGTCGGGGAGCAGATCTACGGCCTCGGCGAGCGCTTCACCCCGTTCGTCAAGAACGGCCAGGTCGTCGACGTCTGGCAGGCCGACGGCGGCACCAGCAGCGAGCAGGCCTACAAGAACATCCCCTTCTACCTGTCCTCACGCGGCTACGGCGTCTTCGTCAACCACCCCGGCGCCGTCTCCTTCGAGGTCGGCTCGGAGTCCGTCGGACAGGTGCAGTTCAGCGTCGAGGACCAGACGCTGGAGTACTACGTCGTCGCGGGCCCCACCCCCAAGGACGTCCTCACCCGCTACACCGCCCTCACCGGCCGCCCGGCCCTGCCCCCCGCCTGGTCCTTCGGCCTGTGGCTGACCACCTCCTTCACCACGGACTACGACGAGAAGACGGTGATGTCCTTCGTCGACGGCATGGCCGAGCGCGGCATCCCGCTCTCCGTCTTCCACTTCGACTGCTTCTGGATGCGCGAGTACCAGTGGTGCGACTTCCAGTGGGACCCCGACGTCTTCCCCGACCCGGAGGGCATGCTCGCCCGGCTCAAGGCCAAGGGCCTGAAGGTCAGCGCCTGGATCAACCCCTACATCGCGCAGAAGTCCCCGCTGTTCGACGAGGCCGCCGCGCTCGGACACCTCGTGCGCAGGCCGGACGGCGACGTGTGGCAGTGGGACCTGTGGCAGGCCGGCATGGGTCTGGTCGACTTCACCAGCCCCGACGCCCGCGCCTGGTTCCAGGCGAAGCTGAAGCCGCTGCTGGACCAGGGCGTGGACTGCTTCAAGACGGACTTCGGCGAACGCGTCCCCACCGACGTCGTCTGGCACGACGGCTCCGACCCGGAGCGCATGCACAACTACTACACCCACCTGTACAACCGGACGGTCTTCGAACTCCTGGAGAAGGAGCGGGGGCAGGGGGAGGCCGTGGTCTTCGCCCGGTCCGCGACGGCGGGCGGCCAGCAGTACCCCGTGCACTGGGGCGGCGACTGCTGGTCGTCGTTCGAGGCCATGGCCGAGTCGCTGCGGGGCGGCCTGTCCCTGTCGCTGAGCGGTTTCGGCTTCTGGAGCCACGACATCGGCGGCTTCGAGGGAACGCCCGACCCGGCGGTCTTCAAGCGCTGGCTGGCCTTCGGCCTGCTCTCCTCCCACAGCCGCCTGCACGGTTCGTCGTCCTACCGCGTGCCGTGGGAGTTCGGCGAGGAGGCCGTCGACGTCGCCCGGCGCTTCACCCGGCTCAAGCACCGCCTTATGCCCTACCTGTACGGGGTGGCCGTCGAGGCCCACCGCACCGGCGTCCCGGTGATGCGGCCGATGGTCCTGGAGTTCCCGCACGACCCGGCCTGCCGTCCGGTCGACCGCCAGTACATGCTCGGCCCCGACGTCCTGGTCGCCCCGGTGTGCAGCGAGGACGGAGAGGTGGAGGTGTACCTGCCGGAGGGCACCTGGACCCACCTGCTCAGCGGAGAACGGGTCACCGGACCGGCGTGGCGCACCGAACGCCACGGCTACGACAGCCTGCCCCTCTACGTCCGCGAGGGCGCTGTCCTGCCCCTGGCCGCCGAGGACGAGCGTCCCGACGGCGACTGGCTGGACCGCCTCACCCTGCTCGTCCACCCGTCGGACGCGGCCGGCGAGTGCCGCCCGGTCCGCGTCCCCGACCTGAGCGGTGCCACCGCCGCCGAGTTCCGCGTCCGGCGCGAGGGCCGGCTGCTGCGGGTCACCGCCGAGGGCACCGACCGGCCCTTCACCGTGCGGGTCGCGGGCGGTGCGAGCGCCGAGGGCGCGGGGGAGGTGACCGTCCCGCTCGGGTGAGCGCGCGAACATCCTCGGCGGGTCCGTGCGCGGCCGGCGCCCTCGGCGCCGGCCGCGACGGCCCCTCGGGGCGCGCGGCTCAGCCCTCGGCCTCCTGCTCGGTGAGTGTCCAGGCGTACTGGAGCCAGTCCGCCGCCGTGACCGCACCCAGGCCCGCGCAGATCAGCCGGGTGGCCCGGGGCGCGCAGACGTAGCCGCCGGTCAGGGCGCCGGCCACCCACACCGAGGTGCAGAACGGGCAGGCCACCAGGTCGCCGATCGCGCGCCGGACTCCGCTGCCGCGCGGCTCGTCCATGACCTCGCCCGCGGGCAGCTCCTCGCCGCGCCGGGTGAAGGGCGCCCGCAGGAAACTGGTCACCTTGTCCTTGGTCAGCAGCCGGGACGCCTTGAACGTCGCCGCCCCCAGCAGGACCACGTCCCACGGCGGCACCCGCTCGGGCAGCCGGACGCCCCGCCGGCGGGCCACCCCGGCGAAGAGCGCCGCGCCCGCCGTGAACGTCGCCGCGAGCGCGGCGTACCCGCCCAGGGGCACCTCGTCACGGTCGTCGTACGACTCCTGTGCGGCCGTCATGCAACACCCTCCTTCGCCGGTCCCGCCGATCGCGGACCCCGACCCGGGTGCCCAGCGGCGCCCTGCGCCACACGTGCGCGGACGACGGCCGACCCGGTCCCACCCCCGCGTGGACGAGACCCGTCCCCGGTCCCACCCGTGCGCGGACGACGCCCGCCCCCGGTCCCGCACGTGCAAGGAAGCGGCCGCCTCCCGTCGTCGCACGCCTCGGCCGCCCTCCCCGCGAGCCACGCGCGCCGGCCGGCCGCCCCCGACCCGCCTCCCGAACCCGCCTCGCGCCCCGCCGGCCGCCCCCGGACCCGCCCCGCGCACCACCGGCCGGCCCTCGCCGGCACACGGGAGGCGTGGTTCCGGTCTTTCCGGGTACCCACGGCGCCATGGCGGTGGGCAGGACGACGACGCGAGGACCGCGCGGGGGATCCGGGGGACCGGGGGGAGCCGCGAGAGGAACGAACCCGGCACTGGGGCGGGCCCTGCTGCGCTGGGCCACCACGACCGATCACAAGGTGATCGGCAACCTGTACATGGCGACGGCCTTCTCGTTCTTCCTCTTCGGCGGGGTGCTCGCCCTGCTGATGCGGGCCGAACTCGCCCGCCCCGGACTCCAGTTGGTCAGCGCCGAGCAGTACAACCAGCTCTTCACCATCCACGGCACGGTGATGATGCTGCTGTTCGCGACCCCCATGTTCGCCGGGTTCACCAACGCGGTCATGCCGCTGCAGATCGGCGCGCCCGACGTCGCCTTCCCGCGGCTCAACGCGCTGTCCTCCTGGCTGTACCTGTTCGGCGGGCTGATGGTGGTGTCCGGCTTCCTGGTGCCCGGGGGAGCCGCCGGATTCGGCTGGTTCGCCTACGCGCCGCTCAACGCCGCAGCGAGCCTTCCAGGAACCCGACGTACCAGTCGGGCTGGGACCCGCTCGACACCATGTCGGGGCGGTAAGGACCGTACTTCCAGAGGGGGTTGACCTGGGCGACGCCCGCGAGCAGCGTCAGGACGCCGGACACGGTGCAGAGCAGCCCCAGCGAACTCGCCGTGAACTGCGGGAACAACGGCCTGCCCACCACGTCGGCCTCGGCGCGGCCCGGGCCCGCCCACTGGGTGTGCTTCAGGTGGAACACCAGGATCAGGTGGGCGGTGACGAGGGCGAGCAGCAGGCCCGGGACGAGCAGGACGTGCAGCGGGTACAGCCGGGAGATCACCTCGTGTCCGGGGAACTGGCCGCCGAAGACGAGGAATCCGACGTACGTCCCGACGACCGGCACCGACAGCATGACGCCCTGCGCGATCCTCAGCCCCGTCCCCGACAGCAGGTCGTCCGGCAGCGAGTAGCCCGCGAAGCCCTCGGCGAGCGCCAGCAGGAACAGGCTCACGCCGATCATCCAGTTGATCTCGCGGGGGCGGCGGAACGCGCCGGTGAAGAACACGCGCAGCATGTGCACGCCGATCGCTGCGACGAAGACCAGCGCGGCCCAGTGGTGCAGCTGCCGGATCAGCAGCCCGCCGCGCACGTCGAAGCTGATGTGCATCGTCGACCGGTAGGCGGCCGACATGCGGATGCCGTCCAGCGGGGTGTAGGTGCCGTGGTAGACGACCTCGGTCATGTCCGGGTGGAAGAACAGCGTCAGCCAGACGCCGGTCACCAGCAGCACCACGAAGCTGTACAGGGCGATCTCGCCCAGCAGGAACGACCAGTGCTCGGGGAAGGCCTTCCGCAGAAGGCCCCCCGCTTCGTACACGGGCGCCCGCCCGTCGAGATGGTCGGTGGTCTGCTCGGCCGCCTCACGGAGCCCGGCCGCGGCCCGGGCCCTCCTCCTCCGCATCAGCACGGCGCACGGGTGCCCGTGCGCCGCTGACGGAAACCAGGGGTGACGCCCCTTCTACGTGCGGTCGCCCTTCGGCTTGCCCCGCTGGTCCGGTGTGCCGTGCGGCGGCGGACTGGACGGCTGCGGTGAGGTCGCCGGGGTCACCGGGGAGCCCGCGTGTGTCTCCCGCCGCTCCGGGCGCGGCGCGGAGGGGTCGCCCGGGGCGGGCCGGGCGCCCGACTGGAGCTGCCGCAGGCGGGCGGTGAGTACCTCGGTCGCCGGCGGCCGGTCGGCGTGGGTGCGTTCATGGGCGAGCAGTTCCTCCACCGCCTCGGCGGGCAGGGAGCGCACCCGGCTCTCCAGGGACCCGAGGGGCAACTGGTCGTAGTCGGGCAGGGGCAGGGCGCTGCGGCCGGTGTCGTCGGCCATGGATCTCACTTCCCTCGGGGGCGAGGACCGTGCGGAGCGGTCCCTCGGTGCGACGTCCCCGCGCTTGCGGGCGCGGGTCCCCATGCGCGGATCCGGCGCGTGCGGGCCCCGGTGCGGCGGACTCGCGGGCCGGGCCCCGGCCCCGGCACGGGCCGTGGCCGGGACGGCCGGTGCGGACCCCGGCGGGGACCCCGTGGCGCGGGTCAGTGGCGACCGGAGCCGCCGCTGCCGAACGAGCCGCTGCTCCCCTCGTTCCAGCGGGGACGCGTCTGCGTGGGGCTCGTGCGCGAAGCGGCGTTGCCGTGCGCCGGCAGACGGTGCGGTGTCAGCCGTTCGCCGTCCCGGGGCACCTCGTGGGGCTCTCGGTTCTCCAGTACTTCGCCGACCGGGCCGGAGTCCGGCAGACGCGGCTGCTCCTCCGGGCGTGGCGGCGCGGGCTCGCGCCGGCGGATGCGCGCGCCCATCCAGAACGCGCCGATCAGCAGGGCCACCAGGACCAGCCCGGCGACGAACGGCCAGATGCCGATCGCGGCCCCCTCGGCCGCGGCGATGTCCAGCGATGCGTTGCTCATGGAGCGCGGGTACCCCTGGCCGGGCCGGCGAACCGGGCGCTGTCCGGCCCCCTCCTGCGCGCGAGGCCGACGGGTGCCGGCCCGGAGCCGGTGCGCCACGGCGCGCCGTGAGCTGCGAACGAAAGCGGAGTCCGGTCAGCCCGCGGCGTCCGGCGCGTGCGGACGCACCGCGCCGGAAGGCCCTCGTGGCGGAGCTGCCGGAGCCTTCCGGCAACAACCGCGAGCGCGCGTACCGGGCGCCCCACTTGTTCGCCGCTCCTAGTAGTGCTTGGTCAGGTTCACTCGCCGGTGGCGTGTCCGTTTGATCGGGTGTGTCGTTGACGGGGTGTGATGGGTGGGGAGTTGGCCGCGG
>NZ_JBEYJA010000085.1:0-17647 GCF_040703815.1 Streptomyces sp. NPDC006743
ATCAACGCCAACCCCCGACTGCCATGGTCATTCCTCGCCCATACCGGCCTGACCATCCGCCCACCACACCCACCGAACTTACGAAAAGATCAGTAAGGCACCTCGGCGGCCCCGCACTCCGCTGCGCCCTGGGGCGGGGGCCGCCCAGGATTCCGTCCTTCAGACTGTTCGCAGAGGTCAGGTGGGCTGACAGCCACGGATGCGACGACCACTGTCCTTCCGTGCTCGAGAGGGACATCGCCCCGGTCGGCGTCGACAGTCAGCCGAGAGACCCGGGACCGGCGGGCTGAGGAAGGCAGTACTGGTGCCCAGGTGTGGCTCCTTGCCGCCAGCCGGAATTGCGGTCAGGGGCAGGAGGATGTCGGGGCGGCGCGTGGACCGTCACCGTGGACCAGTCCCGCTCGTGGGTCCCGAGACGACCGTGGGATCAGGTAAGGGTCCAGTCGCGTAGCTGGCGGGCGATCCGGGCGACGCCGAGGGCTCCGGAGGCGGCGTCCCGTACGAGCGCGACGGCCGCCTTGGGCGGGTAGTCGAGTCGGCGTGCGTTGAGGATCATGTAGGCCTCGGTCGCATGCCAGGCGAAGGCCTCGTTGGAGTGCTCCAGGCACGGCAGTTTCGCCAGGGTCTGCAGCAGCGCGCCGGCCTTGAGATACAGAGAGCCGTAGATGTCGCGTTCCAGCGCCCGGGCATTGACCCGGGCGACGGCGGCGTAGAGCGGTCCGAGGTCGTCGACCTGCGGGTCACCGTCGAGCAGCTCGGCGGCGTGCAGCAGGAACGTGACGTCGAGCGGGTGGAGCGGCCATTCCGGCTGGGTCACGCGGCGTGGCCTCGTTCCTGGTGCTGCCCGAGTTCCCGCTGCGCTTCCTGCTCGGCCGCCCGCTGCTCGGCACTGGGGTCCAGACTGCTCGGCTCGGCTGCGAAAGCCGCGCCGCTGCGGGCCATGGACGCCTGGAAACCGTCCAGGAACTGCCGCTCCACGGCGGTCGCACGCTCGTATGCGGCGGAGAGGATGTACTCCTGCATGCTGACCCCCGCCTGCCTGGCCGCTGCCGCGATAGCGGCCCGCTGCGCAGGGTCGGGGAAGCGCAGGTTCATTGCTGTTTTGGCTTCGGACATGGCATCCATGGTACCAGTGGTACCAGCGTGCGTCTCGGCAGCGACGTGAACCACGCCGCTCCGTGCGCCGACGGCGAGGGCGCATCCGCTGGCCAGCCCTGGGGATCACCTGGGAGCTGGTGGAGAGGATCCCGCTGGGTGGTGGGGACGCGGGGAGCGCGCAGCATGGAGCCGGTCTGTCATCCTGGGAGCGTGTCTGACGAGCGTTTCCACCTCGGCGGTCGACCCGCCCCCT
The DNA here is from genome assembly GCF_040703815.1 of Streptomyces sp. NPDC006743. Lineage (NCBI taxonomy): Bacteria > Bacillati > Actinomycetota > Actinomycetes > Kitasatosporales > Streptomycetaceae > Streptomyces > Streptomyces sp. NPDC006743. The sequence continues at coordinate 1,352 of NZ_JBEYJA010000085.1, forward strand.
TGTGGATACCGCATGCCCCCTCGCCGGTGATACCGCAGAGGACTGCCGCCCGTCAGCCCCTACGACACCACGAGTTCAACCTCGTTAGGTATCACATGAGTTGACACCTATTCGAGGCCGAGACCAGGACTCGGGCCGCAGCGCACTCCGTTCGCTTGTCTCACAAGCAGGGAGCTGGGAGAGGCCGGGCCTGGGGTCGGGCGAACGGCGGGGCAGTGGCCGATGCAGCGTGCGAGCTGGCCGACATAGTGACGCCGGGGACCTGGAACACGGGGCGGTCGAGGACACCGCCTACGCCATCGACACATTCGCCGAGGCCCTCGCAGCGAACCTGACAGTGCCAGCCGGGCCTCCTCTCGCCAGGGCGGATGAGGTTCGGCAGTCGCAGTGCCAGAGGACGTCTGTCCAAAGCCGTCGGCGCGTCGACGCGTGGCACCGTGGCCCGCCGTGCCGTGCGGCGTTCCGTGACGTGTGTCAACGGCCACTGAGTCGGGCCGCCGTAGGACGTGTCAGTCGGCAGGCGGGAGGCGGAGCGTGGCGACGGCCCCGCCGTCGGGCGCGTTGGCGAAGGACAGCGACGCCCCGATGACCTGGGCCTGGCCGAGCGCGATGGTCAGCCCGAGGCCGTGGCCGCGTCCGCGTTCGGACACGCCGGTGCGGAACCGTTGGGGTCCGTCGGCGAGCAACTGGCGGGGAAAGCCCGGGCCGTGGTCCCGTACGGACACGCAGGTCCCCGCCACGTCGACCTCGACGGGTGCGCGACCGTGCCGGTGGGCGTTGACGACCAGGTTGGTGACGATCCTGTCGAGCCGACGCGGGTCGGTCTGGGCGGTCAGGGTGCCGGCCGTGGTGAGCTGTGTCTGCAGCCCGGTGCGCCGTACGGATTCCGTCACCAGCTCGCCGAGCGGTACGGGCTGGTTGTCGGCCTGTTCGGCGCCCGCGTCGAGCCGGGAGATCTCCAGCAGGTTCTCCACCAGGGTCCGCAGCACCTCCACCCGGTCCCTGACCAGATCCGTGGCCTCCCCCTCAGGGAGCAGCCCGCTCGCGGTGACCAGACCCATCAGCGGGGTGCGCAGTTCGTGGGCGACGTCGGCGGTGAAGTGCTGCTCGGCCAGGAGCCGCCCGAGCAGGCTGTCAGCCATCGAATCGACGGTGGCGGAGATCTCGGCGATCTCGTCGCTGCCGCGGCCGGCCCCAGTCCTGGCGGCCAGGTCACCGGCCGTGATCCGGCGTGCGGTCCGCGCCACCCGCCGCAGCCTGCGGTTGGGCAGTTCCGCGGCGAGCACCGACAGCGGTACGACGACGGCCAGCGCGACCAGGGAGTACTTCCACATGTGCCGGTCCAGGGCCCGCCGGGTGAGCAGGTCGGGCGTCATGTCGACCTCCACCGCCACGGGGCTGCCTCGGTACGTCTGTGCCGCCCACATCGAGGGGTGGTCCCCGGGGTCGTCACCGTCGTACCAGGTGGCATACCCGTCCCTCAGCCCCTGCGGGCCGCGGAGTCGGCGCAACAGTTCGACGGGCATGGCCCCGGGCGCCATCTGAAGCGAGTCGGGCGGGGTGACCTCCCGTTCGTGGTCCTGCAGGTCTCGGGACAGCTGCGTCACGGCCTTGGCCCTGCCGTCGTTCAGGGACCGGGCCAGGGTGCTGCGGTGGACCAGCACCCCGACGGTCAGCGCGATGGCGCAGCAGGCCACGGCGACGAGCACAGCGATCTTCCAGCGCAGTGAACGCCAGGTCAGCAGGTCACGCAGGATGCCCACGTCAGCGCCGCAACTTGTAGCCGAAGCCGCGGACGGTCTGGATCCGCTCGGCTCCGATCTTCCTCCGCAGCCGCTGGACGCACAGGTCGACCACGCGGCTGTCGCCGTCCCAGCCGTAGTTCCACACGTTGCGCAGCAGCATGTGCCGGTCCAGAACGATGCCGGGGTTGGCGGCGAACTCCAGCAGGAGCCGCAGCTCGGTGGGGGACAGCGCAACCGGTTCGCCCGCCCGGAACACGTCGAGGCCGGCGGTGTCGATGGTCAGGTCACCGAAAACCAGCGGGGCGCGCTCGCCCGGGCGACCGGGAACCTCCGGCCGCGCCGCACCGCCCACTGGTTCGGTCGGGGGGTGGTGCGGCGCGGCCGGGACGGTGGCGGGGGTGAAGGTCGCACGCCGCAACAGCGAGCGGATCCGGGCCACCAGCACCGCGGTGTCGACGGGTTTGACGACGTAGTCGTCGGCGCCCGCCTCCAGGCCGGAGACCACGTCCAGGGCGTCGCCGCGGGCGGACATCATCAGGATCGGGTCCATGCTGGTCTCCCTGACTCGGCGGCACAGCCCGATGCCGTCGAGGGCTGGCAGCATCACGTCCAGCAGCAGCAGGTCGTGGAGGCCTTCCCGGAACAGGTCGAGTCCGGTCAGGCCGTCACCGGCGGAGGTGACACGGTAGCCGTAGCGCTCCAGTGCCAAGGTGACAGATCTACGGATCACTTCGTCGTCCTCCACGAGCAGGATCGACACGGGCGCCAGGGTGTTTCCCCTGGCCACTGGAACCGACATCTCTCCCCATCGGACGCAGGTGCTGGAGGTCCATCATGCGACAGGGCATCCCGCCCTGCCGAATTCTGCCTCCACCGCGCCTACGCCGGGGCCGGGTTCGCCGGTGATGCTGAGGAGGTCAGGGTTCGCGGGTCTGGGGGCTGCTGTGCCGGTCAGGGCCACCGGGGGTGCTGTCGCGGTGGTCGGGACGGGGCGGGGCACCGGTGAGGGTGCAGCCCTGACGGGACAGGTCCAGTTTCGATCCCTTGGCCAGGCAGCCGGTGATCATGTAAACCTGCTGGCCGTAGCTACGACCCTTCGTGGAGGTCACTTCCCCGTTCGGGTCCACTTCACAGGGGTTGTTGTCGGTGCATTGCTCGCCGTCGTCGTTGTGGGTGTTGTGGATTCCCACCACCGTGGTGCCGTCGGGGGCCAGCAGCGCCGAACCGGAGTCGCCGTGCCAAGGGTTGCAGTCGTCGCCGGTGGTGTAGCGGATGGAGTTGTTCAGCTGGTAGCCACCTTCCCGCAGGTGCGGGACCACGGCCTCGGCGGTGCAGTGGAAGCGGGCGCTGAGGGCGGCCACGGTCAGTGGGTCGCCCGCGCGCACGGGGGAGGACGCGAGCTGGAAGACTTTCGCGCCTTCGGCCTTCAACTGCGCGTAGGTCTTGTCCAGGCGGTAGAGCGCGATGTCGGTGCCGGTCATCGTCGCGTACACCAGCCGTTTCGCACGGGCGGAGGTCTGCGGATAGCCCTGACGGTCGACGATGGGCGCCTCGCGGTCGGCCGGCTGGTCCACCAGCGCGGCTCCGGGCGCGGGCCACTGTCCCTGCACGCAGTGACCGTTGGTCAGCAACAGCGCCGGGTCCTGCGGACGGGAGGCGGGGACACGGACCACCGAGCCCGCACAACTGCTCAGGTCCACCGTGCCTTCCATGTCCGGGATCGGATCATCCGGGGGCACGTCGGTGCCCGTGATGATGCCGTTGATCCAGTCGGCGTGCCCGGTGACATCGGAGTACAGCGTCTTGCCGCTTTCGTCGGGGCCACTGACCACACCGGCCACGGCCCAGCGACCGCCCTCGCGGACCAGCGCAGGACCGCCGGAGTCCATGTTCGACGCAGCGACGCTGCCGTCGCGGCTACCGATGCACAACTCTCCGCTGGGCTCGGCCGACGGACACGTCGAGATCGGCTGCACCACGGTGTCGGCCTCCCGCAGCCGCGTGGGGAAACACGCCGGATTGGTGCTGTCGTCGCAGGTCATGCCCCAGCCCATGATACGGACGGGCGTGTTGTCCGGGGGCGTGGTCGAGGCGATCCGCACAGGCTTGGCCCGGACCGGGGTCCGCAGGTGCATCAACGCGAGGTCGCGGCCCCAGAACCCTCCCTCATCGCGGTTGGTCGCCAGCCGGTAGTAGTGGTCGACCTCGGCGACCTCGCCACCGGAGGTGGTGTCCAGTGACCCGACCCGGACCTTCCAGCCACGCGGGACACCCGCCTTCGCATTGGTCGGGTTCCTGCCGGCGCAGTGGCTGGCGGTCAGGACCCATTGCGGCGCGAGGACCTCCACCCCGCAGCCGTGCCTGTCCGGGCGCGGCGGGGCGGGGTAGGACAGCTGGAACGAGCCCATGAACGAGTAGGCCCGGGTGGACTCGGTGCCGCCCACGATGGCCTGCGCCGGCGGAGATGCCGTAAGGGCCGCGGTCAGCGCGATCCCCGTCGTCAGGGCAGCGGCCGCCCTCCGGCCTGTCGACATGTGCATGAGTGGCTCCCCTTTCGTCTGCCGCCGGCCGTTCTCCGGCGGGCTGGTGCGCGCAACGGCAGCAGCCGTCCCGCCGGGCCCCGAGCCTGGACCCAGCGATCCGCCGACGGGTTTCTTCCACGTATCAGGCGCGGCGTCGCAGCCGCTCAGTTGTGTATCAGCGTGGCCGAACAGGCCAGACGACTCCGTGGACACACATGGGAAGCGGCCCGCTGCCGCGTATCCGTCGGTGCGCGATGGTGGATACGCAGGCCCGGGACGGCATCCGTGCCAAGGCGGCCCGCCGTCCCTGCCCTTGCCCGGAATCCCGTCCCGGTGAGCAGGTGGCGGCGGGCCCTGATCGGCACCAATAGCGGTCGGGTCCTTGCCGTCGAAGACCTGCCGACACCCCGACCTGACCGCCGTCGAACCGCTGCTCCTGCTCACCCGCGACACCGCGGGCGGCTGCACCACCCGCCTGGACAACACCGCCCGCTACACCAGCCGGTGACTGTGGTCAGCCCCCCGCCGACCCGGGTTCCACCCCTGCCGATCATGTGACCGGGAGGCGCTGGGCGGGCCGGTCGATGGTCTTGCTCGTGTGCAGCAGCACCCAGCCGGGCCGCCACTCCGATCATGTGCTCCGACCAAGGTGCACCGATCAAGACGAAGGCCGTGAAGGGAGTCTGCCGCCTGATGCCGGTCCCGGGGAAGCGTTCGCGCAAGCGTCACGCTTCCGGGAGTTCTTACTGATCGTTTCAAAGTGAGTTGCGCTGTGGGTGTTGTGCTCGACGATCTTGGTCGGCAGGGTGTCAGGCGTGCGTGCTGATCTTGTTCCTGACGACCTGTGGGAGCGGGTTGGTCTGCTGCTGCCGCCTGCTCCTGAACGGTCATCGTCATCCGGGGCGGTTGCGTGTTCCGGACCGTGTGGCGCTCGCCGGGGTGATGTATGTGCTGCGGACCGGTGTGGCCTGGCGTGGCGTCCCGGCGGAGACCGTGGGCTGCTCCGGGGTGACGGCCTGGCGCCGGCTGCGGGACCGGACCGAGGCCGGTGTCTGGCCACGCCTGCACGCCGCCCTGCTGACCGAACTGCGCCGTGCCGGCCTGCTGGACCTGGACGACTGCGCCGTGGACGGGTCGCACGTCCGGGCCCTCAAGGGGGGACGACGTCGGTCACTCGCCCGTAGTCCGCGCCCCTTCCGGCTCCAAGTACCACCTGATCGTCGACCGGCACGGATCCCGCTCGCCGTCACGCTCACCGGCGGCAACCGGCACGACGTCACCCAGCTCCTGCCTCTGCTGGACGCGGCCCCACCGGTCCGGGGCCTGCGAGGACGTCCCCGCCGCAACCCCCGGCGTCTGTACGCCGACCGGGGCTACGACTTCGACAAGTACCGCCGCCTGCTGTGGAAACGGGGCATCAAGCCGGTGATCGCCCGACGCGGCGTCGCCCACGGCTCACGGCTGCGCAAGGTGCGCTGGGTGGTCGAGCGCGCCTTCGCCTGGCTGCACCAGTTCCAACGGCTCCGCATCCGCTACGAGCGACGCGCCGATCTCCACCAGGGCCTGCTCGAGCTGGCCTGCAGCCTCATATGCCTCCGCCGCCTACGGACCTCATTCTGAAACGATCAGTTACCCAGGGTATTGGTGTGTGGAGCGAAGGTGTCGGCGGCGTTCGGCGTAGGCCAGGTCGTCGCGCCATAGTCTTGCGGCCGCGGCGCGGAGCAGGGGTCGTAGTAGGGGTGCGGTCCGGCGGACGGTGGTGAAGCCGGGGCGGGGGGACACGGCGAGTACTGCTTCGGTGACGGCGGTGCGCGGCCGGCTGGCCGCGTCGGTGCCCAGTGGTGTGGCATGGGTCTCCACGACGGAGCCCGTGCCCTCGCCCTCGGTGATACGCATGACGACCGTGCGGGGCTCGGGCGCGGTGAAGACGGCCCGGACGGGCACCACCAGCCGGCCCGCCACCTTGAAGGACACGTCGACGGTCAGGGAACCAGGGCTGTTGTCCGCCGCGTCGGCCGGGCCGCCGGCTGGGTCCACCATCGTCAGGTCGACGAACGAGTAGGGGTGGAACCACGCCCCGTGCCAGGGATCGAGCCGGTTGGCCACGATGTCCTCGGGCTCGCATACACCCACGGCCGTGTGGACGGCGGTCAGGGCGCGTGCGGGGTCGGGCCGCTGGGGGACGACCGGTTCGTGTGTCGGTTCCTCGCCGCCCACCGCGTCCAGGCGTGCCCACACCAGCACCCCGTCGTCGTGGACCGGCAGCGGCGACCAGCCCGCGTACGGGCGGCCGTCCAGGGCCAGGCCGTGCCAGTGGCACACCAGCGTGCCGCAGCGTACGGGACTGTCGCGCAGCGGTGCCCCCAGGTGCGGGCAGATGCCCGGTCCGCCGACGAGGCGCCCACCGGGGCCGCGCCACACCACGACCTCCTGTCCGGCCACGGTCCGCGCCAGCTTGCCGTCCCCTTGCAGGGCGCGGGAGGCGCCCAGGACGTACCAGTTGCCGGACGGGAGGGCCTGTGTCCGCTTCAGCGCGCCTGCGATGACTGCGGGCCGCGCGTCCCTCCAGGTGGGCCGTTGACGCTCCCAGGGCACGGCGGAGCGGCGCAGGGACAGCGGCAGGCGTCGGCGGTTCACACGGCCTCCTCGGCCGGGCGCACGGCGGCGGGCGGCGTGAGGATTGCGGTGCCGGGCAGGGGAAGGGCACGAACCGGTGGCCGGTGTTGCCGTCCGCTGCGAGAGCGCAGCCGGGCCGCCGCGATGCGGGCGAGCCCGTCGGCGGCGAGCACCGCCCGGTGCCGTCGCCGTACCACCGACCGCCGGTGCAGCACGGTGTAGCCGTCGCGGGCGACGGCGTCCAGGATGCCGCCGTACAGGACGGCCGCGGTGCGGATGCAGGGCCGTGCCACCGGGTCGAGCAGTTCGATGCCGGGCATGGCCGCCCGGTACACGTGGCGGGTCAGCGCCTCGAACTCCCTGAGCGCGGCGGTGATGCGGCGGTCCGGCCGGCCGGTGGTGCGGCTGTGCAGCAGCAGGTGCCTGTGCACGCCGTGTCCGTCGAGCAGGTCGGCGGGCAGGTAGACCCGCCCGCGGTCCAGGTCCTCGCCGACGTCCCGCAGGAAGTTGCTCAGCTGGAAGGCGACGCCCAGCGCTGCGGCGTACGGTGCGGCCTCCTGCGGGGGCACCGCCGTGCCCAGCACCGGCAGCATCTGCAGCCCGATCACGGCGGCCGAGCCGTGCATGTACACGCGCAGGTCCGCGTAGCTGGGGTAGGAAGTCACGACCAGGTCGGAGCGCATCGCGGACAGGAAGTCCCGGAAGTGGGTGTGGTCGATGCCGTAGCGGCGGGCGGTGTCGGCGAGCGCGCGTACCACGGGCTCGCGGCTGACGCCCCGCCGCAGACCGTCCTCCAGCTCTTCCTGGAGCCGGTTCAGTGCCCGTACCCGCAGGTCGGGTCCGGCGCCGGGGTCGAGGCGGTCGACGATGTCGTCGGCCCAGCGGGCGAAACCGTACAGGGCGTGCACGGCGGGCCGGCGCTCGGCGGGCAGCAGCCGGGTGGCGAGGAAGTACGTCCTGCCGTGCCGGGCGTTGAGGGCGCGGCAGCGGCGGTAGGCCGTGCGCAGTGCCGGGTCGGTGATTCCGGCCGCGTCCAGCTCTCGATCGGTCATCCTGTCCTGCCTTCGCTCGTGGGGGCCGTGGGACCGGGGGATCCTTCAGTCGCTCGGGGCCGCCGCGCGGCGGCGCGACGGTCCGGCGGGGAGGCCGGGGACCGCGGCACGGCGGCGGCGCGGTCGCGGGGTGCCCTCTGTCCCGGCCGGGCCCGGACGGCCGGGGCACGCCAGGACGCGTGAGCGGCCGGCCCCGTGCCCGGGCGGGCCTGTGACGCGGGCCGCGGCCAGTTTCCCTGACAGCAGCACGGTCGGCACACCGACACCGGGGGTGGTGCCGCAGCCGGCCAGCACGGCGTTCTGCGTTCCGCGCACCAGGTTGCGCGGCCGGAAGGGGCCGGTCTGCGCGAAGGTGTGGGCGGCGGAGAAGGGGGTGCCGGCGGCGTGGCCCTGGGCGTGCCAGTCGGCGGGGGTGATCAGGCACTCCTCCTCGATGGCGGCTTCGAAACCGTCCAGACCGCGCCGCTCCAGCTCCCGCAGCAGCGTGTCCCGGTAGCGCGGGCCGAGGTCGGACCAGGCGGTCGCGGCCGGGCCGGTCTGGGTGTTGGGGCAGGGGGCCAGGACGTAGTGGAGGTGACGCCCCGGCGGCGCGAGTCCGGGATCGGTGGCGGTGGGACGGGTGACGAGCAGTGACGGGTCGCTCATCAGCTCTCCGGTGCGGGTGAGTTCCTCGAAGGTGGTGCGCCATGCCGCGCCGAAGGAGAGTGTGTGGTGGGCGAGTTGCGGCCAGGTGCGGTCGGTGCCGGCGTGCAGGACGACCGCGGAGGGGGAGTGGCGCAGCCCGAGCGGTCTGCGTGGCCGGCGGCCGAGCAGGCGGTAGGCGACGGGCAGGTCCGGGGTGAGGACGACCGCGTCGCACGGGATGCGTTCGGTGTCGGTGACCACGGCGGTGATGCGCTCGCCCGACCGTTCCAGACGGGTCACCCGCCGGCCGAACCGCAGCTCCGCGCCCGCCTCGGCGGCCGCCTGTGCCATGGCCCGCGGCAGGGAGTGCATGCCGCCCCGCGGGAAGTACACGCCGGCGACGGTGTCCATGTAGGCGATGACGGCGTAGGCGGCCAGTGCCCGCGCCGGGGGCACGCCCGCGTACAGGGCCTGGAAGGAGAACACCCGGCGCAGCCGCTCGTCGCTCAGGTGACCGGCGATCCGGGCGTCGAGGCGGCCGAAGCCGCCGAGGGCGGCCAGCCGCGCGAGGTCGGCGTTGAGCAGACCGAGCGGCGAGTCGAAGTTGGCGTCGATGAACCGGCGCATCTGAACCCGGTACAACCGCTGGAGCCACTCGCGCAGCCGCAGGTAGCCGCCGGCCTCGGCCGCTCCCGCGAACCGCTCCACCTCCGCGGCCATCTCCTGCGCGCCGGTGTGCACGTCGAGGCTGGTGCCGTCCGCGAAGCAGGCGCGGTAGGCCGGATGCAGGGGGACCAGTTCCACCCGCTCGTACAGGCTGTCACCGACGGCGGCGAACGCCTCGTCGGCCAGTTCCGGCATGGTCAGCACCGTGGGTCCGGTGTCGATCCGGTAGCCGGCCAGGTCGAGGCGTCCGGCCCGGCCGCCGGGCCGGTCCTCGCGTTCGACCACGGTGACGCGGCGTCCCGCGCCCAGCAGGTGCAGCGTCGCGGACAGCCCCGCCAGTCCGGCGCCCACGACCACCACGTGGTCGGTGGGCCCGGGCACGGTGCGGGTCACCGGCCGGTCCCCGCGCTGCCAGGGGCACCGCACGCGTACGGACCGCGCGCGGTCCGCAGCCCTACGACCGCATCCCCGCCCGGCGGCTTCCCGCCCGGCTCGGTTGGAGTCGGCCCGGTTCCGCCCGGCGGCGTCCCGCCCGGCTCGGTTGGAGTCGGCCCGGTTCCGCCCGGCGGCGTCCCGCCCGGCTCGGTTGGAGTCGGCCCGGTTCCGCCCGGTGGCGCCCCGCCCGGCCCGGTTCCGCTCGCCGCGATGAGCAGACGACGCAGCGGCTCGGCGCCTTCCGGGTCGAGCAGGGCGCCGTCGAAGTGCCGCAGCCCCTGCGCGGTGAGCCGGTCGATCTTGCTCTCCACGGTGGCGCGCGCCCCTGTGGCGTCCAGCACGTCCCGTACCTCGTCCAGACCGCGCCCGGTGAGGGACACGTCACCGAGCCACCGGTCCAGGACGCCCAGTGCGGCATCGTCGCCGGCCGCCTCGGCCCGCGCGCGGGCGACCGCGACCAGATAGGTGGGTTTGCCCTCCCGGATGTCGCCGCCGCACGCCTTGCCGGTCTCCAGGGGGTCGCCGAAGACGTCGTCCAAGTCGTCGCGCAGCTGGAACGCCATGCCGACGCAGCGTCCTGCGCCGCCCAGCCGACGTAGCGTCAGATCGTCCGCGCCTGCCGCGGTGGCCCCCAGGGCGAGGGGCCGCTCCACCGAGTACAGGGCACTCTTCAGACAGGCGGCGCGCAGCGCGCGGGACAAGGACCGCGCCGCGGTGACCTGGCCCAGTGCGTCCAGGTACTGGCCCGCCACCATCTCGGTGCGCATGTCGCTCCACAGCCGCCGCACCGCCACCCCGGTCCAGGGCGCCAGCGGCGTCTGCCCCACCAGGTCGTCGGCCCAGGCCAACGCCAGGTCCCCCGCGAGGACCGCCGCCGACTGCCCGAACCGCTCGGCCCGCTCGGGGCCCACCAGGCCGGCGTACCCGTCCGTCAGGTCCGTGTGCAGCGCGGGCCGGCCACGCCGCAGCGAGGCCCGGTCCATCACGTCGTCGTGGACGAGCGCGCACGTCTGGAGCAGTTCCAGGGCGGCCGCGATGTGCAGAGCCGCCACAGCGGCCGCCGCGTCCCGGCCGGCGCAGGCCCGCGAGGCCCACCACACCAGTTGCGCCCGAGTGCGCTTGCCACCCTGCAGAGTGAAGCGCGTCACCCGTTCGGCCAGTTCTTCGGCGAACAGGGGATCCGCCAGCCGGGCACGGCGCAGGCGCTCCGTCAGCACATGGTCGAGCATCCTGGCGACAGCGCCGGGCACGTCGGCGTCGGCCTCGCGCACCCCGGCGGACCCGGCGGGAAGCGGTCCGCTCGCCACCGGGCACGCCCCGGTCCTGCCGGGCCCTTCCCCGGCGCCGGCCACCGGCCTGCGCGGAAGTGACGCCCCGGGCGCCGCCGCGACCGGTCGCCGCGGTGCGCGCGCAGAGTGGTCCTTCGCGTGCGTGGAACGCATCCCGGTTCCCTCCGTCGTGTTCGTGTCCGTCGTTCCCGTCACCCGTCTGCTTCCGCGCGGGCAGCGCGGACGGATGCGCGCACGTGCCACACGATCGCGGCGGCCACCCATTCCGCCCCCTCCACGGTGCCGTCTCCGGCGTCCGGCCGCTCGCCGTCAGGAAGATGCCTGCATCCACCGGGGTACACAATCCGGAAGAGCAGGCCGGGGCATCCACAAGCGGACGCCGTGATCCCCTGACCGCCTGTCCGCAGCCCAGCACCGCAGTGCGGCCCGCCGCCGCGAGCCGCACTCAGACCGGATCGCAACACCGAGGACAACACCGAGGAAGGGAGAGACCGTGCCCGAGACGGACGTGGCCGTCGTGGGGGCGGGCGCCGCCGGGCTGTCGCTGGCCCACCGGCTCGCCGGGAGCGTGCCAGGCCTGCGGACACCCTCCGTGGTGCTGGTAGACGCGCCGCCCGGCCCGCTGCGGCCGCCACCCCGGACCTGGTGCTACTGGGCGGAAGGACCCGGACGGTTCGACGCCGCGGTGCGGGCCCAGTGGCAGCGGCTGAGGGTGCGCCCGCCCACCGTTTCCCCGGCAGAGGCGGACATCGCGCCGCTGCGGTACCGCATGATCCGCTCCGACGACTTCGAGCGCCTCGTCTCCCGGGACCTGGCCCGCAGCACCAACGTCCGGCGTCTGGAAGCGACCGTCGAGGCGGTGGAGGACGTGTCCGGCGGCGCGCACGTCCATCTGAGGGACACCGACGGCAGGGCACGGGTGCTCAGCGCCCGCTGGGTGTTCGACTCCCGTCCCCCGGGCAGTCTGCCGGCCGCCCGCACCACCCTGCTCCAGCACTTCCACGGCTGGTTCGTGCGCACCGCCCAGCCCGCCTTCGACCCGGCCACCGTGGAGCTGATGGACTTCCGCACCCCGCAGCCCGGCCACGGCCTGTCCTTCGGCTACGTCCTGCCCACCGGACCGTGCGAGGCCCTCGTGGAGTACACCGAGTTCTCCCGCCACGTCCTGACCCCGCAGTGCTACGAGGCCGCCGTACGGCACTACGCCGACGAGGTCCTGCGACTCGGTGAACGGCAGGTCCTGGCCACCGAGACCGGCGTCATCCCGATGACCGACGCACCGATTCCCCGGCAGACCGGAGCCTCGGTGTTCCGCATCGGGGCCGCAGGCGGAGCGACCCGCCCCGCCACCGGCTACACCTTCGCCGGGCTGCAACGCCAGACCCGCGCCGTCGCCGACGCCCTGCGCCGCGGGTGCCGTCCGGTACCGCCGGCCGCCCACACGCGGCGCTCCAGGGCGATGGACGCCGTCCTGCTGCGGGCCCTGGACAGCGGCCGGGCCGACGGCCCGGAGCTGTTCGCCCGCCTGTTCACCCGCGTGCCCATGACACGGCTGTTGCGCTTCCTCGACGGAGACACCCGCCTGCACGAGGACCTGTCCGTCGGCCTGCACGCCCCCGTCGGCCCGATGCTGCGCTCCGCCCTGGAACTGCCGCGCCTGCCCCGCCGCCCCTTCGGCCCGCCCACGCCGGCGCCTTCCTGCACCGAGCCGCATCCGCCGCCCGCCTCACCGCGTCCGCCGATGCCGCCCGCCGACCCGCCGCTTCCCGCCCTGGACCCGTCCGCCCCGCTGCCCCCGACGGAGACCGCGTGACACTGCTGCGCGACGAACATCTCGCCGCCGCCTTCGACCACGCCTCACGCAGCTACGACACGCTCGTGGCCGCCAATCCCGGCTACCACGCCCACCTGCGCCGCTCGGTGCGCCGGCTCCGCCTGCCCGGACCGGGACGGGGACTGCGCCTGCTCGACCTCGGCTGCGGCACCGGCGCCTCCACCGCCGCGCTGCGGTCCGTCCTGCCCGCCGCCGGCATCACGGCGGTGGACGCCTCCGCCGGCATGCTCCGGCGGGCGGCGGCCAAACCGTGGGCGGACGGGGTGACCTTCGTGCACGCTCGCGCCGAGGGGTTGCGCGAGGCCGGGGTGTGCGGCCCCTTCGACGCGGTGTTCGCGGCCTACCTCTTCCGCAACGTCACCGACCCCGACGCCGTCCTCGCCACCGTCAGGGCCCTGCTGCGGCCGGGCGGCCGGCTCGGCGTCCACGAGTACACGCTCCGCGGCCGGCGCGCCGACCGTGCGGTGTGGACACTGGTGTGCCGCGGGCTCGTACAGCCCGTCGCGACCCTGCTGGGAGACGGGCGGCTGTACCGGCACCTGTGGCGCAGCGTACTGGACTTCGACACCGCCGGGCGCTTCTCGCGGCGGCTCGGGGCGGCAGGGTTCGACCAGGTCCGCGTCCTGCCGCTGCCGGGCTGGCAGACGGGCGTCACCCACACCTTCGTCGCCCGCCGTGCGAACGAACAGGGGCTGGACACATGAGGAACCCACGCCAGGGCACCGCACGCCGGGGACGCGACCGGCGGGCCCGCGTGCTCCCCGCCCGGCCCGGTGCCGACCGGATCGAGGGGCCCCCGCCGTCGGTGGCGGTGGTGGGAGCGGGCATCGCCGGCCTGGCCGCCGCCACCGCACTGGCCGAGCGCGGGGTGGCCGTCACCGTGTACGAGAAACGGCCCTGCCTCGGAGGGCGGGCCGGCGGATGGCCGGCCCGACTGCGCGACGGCACGACGGTGACCATGAGCCGCGGCTTCCACGCCTTCTTCCGCCAGTACTACAACCTGCGCGGGCTGCTGCGCCGGACCGACCCCGGCCTGGAACGGCTCACCGGCCTGCCGGACTACCCGCTGCTCAGCGCCGACGGCCTGCACGACAGCTTCCGTCACCTGCCTCGCACACCGCCGCTCAGTGCGCTCGCCTTCGTGGCGCTCAGCCCCGCCTTCCGGCCCGAGGACCTGCGCGCCATGAACGTGCCGGCGGCCCTGCCCCTGCTCGACGTGCGCGTGCCCCACATCTACGACGACCTGGACGGCACCAGCGCCCAGGCCTTCCTCGACGCCGTGTGCTTCCCCGAAAAGGCCCGCCACCTGGCCTTCGAGGTGTTCTCACGGAGCTTCTTCGCCGACCCCCGGGAACTGTCGGCGGCCGAGATGGCACTGATGTTCCACATCTACTTCCTCGGCTCCGCCGAAGGGCTGCTGTTCGACGTGCCCCGAGCCCCCTTCCCGGCCGCCCTGTGGGAACCGCTCGCCGGCTACCTCGCCCGTCACCACACCGAGGTGCGCACCGGCACGGCCGTCGAGTACATCGCGCCCACCGAGCAGGGTCACCTCGTGGTCGCCACCGACCGTGACGAGCGCCGCCACGACGGAGTCGTCCTGGCCCTGGACAGCGCGGGGCTGCGCGCACTGGTCGCGCGGTGCCCGCAGTTGGGTGACGCGCCCTGGCGCGAGCGGATCGCACGGCTGCGCACCGCCCCGCCCTTCCTGGTCAGCAGGCTGTGGCTGGACCGGCCGGTCGCCGCCGACCGGCCCGGCTTCCTCGGCACCAGCGGCTTCGGGTCCCTCGACAACGTCAGCGTGCTGGAACGCTACGAGAACGAAGCAGCCCGCTGGAGCGCGCGCACCGGTGGCTCCGTCGTCGAACTGCACGCCTACGCCGTACCCCCCGCGGCCGCCCGCGACGTCGAGGAGAAACGCCTCCTGGGCCAACTGCACCGCGTCTACCCCGAGACCGGCCCGGCCACGATCGTCGACGCCCGCCACGAGTGGCACGAGGACTGCCCGCTCTTCCCACCGGGCGGCTACGCCGACCGCCCCACCGTCCGCACCCCCCACCCCCGGCTGACGGTGGCCGGTGACATGGTCCGCACCGGCCTGCCCGTGGCCCTCATGGAACGGGCGGCGACCAGTGGCTTCCTCGCGGCCAACGCCCTGCTCGAGCAGTGGGGAGTGCGGGGCCAGACGCTGTGGACGGTGCCCGACCGCGGACGGAGCACCCTCCTGAGAGCCCTGGCCGCACGAGAGCGGAGGCCCGCCGTCCGGGGGTGCCCCCGTTGACGGTCCTGGACCGGCGGCTCCCGGGCCGGGGCGAGTCCGGGGCCGAGACGGTTCCCGGGCTGGACCCCGGGCCCCGCCGCCTCTCCCGCAGGGCACGCAGCACGGGTTGCCTCACGAACGAGGAGCGAGCACGGCGCTAGGTGTATTGACCTGCAGGGTTGTTGACACGGCTGATCGGTGGCTGGCCGCCGAGTGCGGTGTGGCAGCGGTGGTGGTTGTAGTTGTGCAGAAAGTCTGCCAGGGCCGCGGTGCGTTCGTCGTTGTCGGTGTAGGGCCGCCGGTAGGCCCATTCGTCGAGCAGGGTGCGGTTGAAGCGTTCGACCTTGCCGTTGGTCTGCGGCCGGTAGATGCGGGTGAGCTTGCCGGCCGCGCCGAGGTCGGCGAGCGCCTGCCGCCAGGCGAAGCTCTTGCGGTAGGGCCACGCATTGTCCGTCAGGACGCGCTCGATGCGGAGGATGCCGCAGGTGGCGAAGAAGGCTGCGGCCCGGGCCAGGAAGGCCGCGCAGGTGGTGGCCTTCTCGTCCGGGTGGACCTCGCTGTAGGCCAGGCGACTGTGGTCGTCGACTGCGGAATGGATGTAGTCGAAGCCGGTGGTGCGGCGGCGGTCGGGGCAGGCGGCACGGCCGTGGACGCGCCAGCCTCCGCCGTCGGGGATGCGGCCGAGTTTCTTGACGTCCACGTGGACCAGCTCGCCCGGCCGGTCGCGTTCGTAGCGGCGGATGACCTGGCCGGTGGGCCGGTCGAGGAAGGCCAGGCGGCTCGGGCCGTGCGGGGACAGGACCCGGTGGACGGTCGAGGCGGGCAGGCCCAGGATCGGACGGTGGGACACGAAGACCTCCGTGCGGTGCAGCCCTAGACAGCTCCACCACACCGGAGGTCTTCGCCATGATCAAGTCCGACAGGCGTCAACAACGCTCGTGATCAATACACCTAGGGCCTGTGGGTTGTTGTGATCATTCGGTGGTTTTGAGGAGGTCGTCGATCCAGATCATTGCGGCGCGGAGGTGGAGGCCGGCGAGATAGCTTTCGGGTGACTTGTCGTAGCGGGTGGCGATTCCTCGCCAGGCCTTCAGCTTGTTGTTCAGCCGTTCGACGGTGTTCCGCTCCTTGTAGAGACCGACATCGTGGCTGAGGGGCCGGCCGCCTCTGGAGCCCCTGTTCTTCCGGTTGGCGGCCTGGTCCTTCTTCTCCGGGATGACCGCCTTGATGTTGCGTTTACGCAGGTACGCGCGGTT
>NZ_JBEYJA010000086.1:0-17363 GCF_040703815.1 Streptomyces sp. NPDC006743
CCATCCGCATATCTCACACACCATGGGATACAGGCATCACTCCGGGTCCCTCACAGACTTCATGAAGGTTCACCCCGACGAGCCGAAATCAGTAATCTGCGCCCCCGTCGCGTTGGCTGCATCTAACCACGGCAACCCTGGACAAGCCATGTGTTTTAGGACGTTGGCACGTGTGAGGGACCAGCACGGAGGCAACCACCGAGCAGAACCACGCGGGCCACCGCAGGGCTCAAACAGACGTTCCGTCTTCGCCCCGTACTACGAGAGCCGCCTGCAGTTCTGATTCCCGCCGGGTGAAAGACGGGTTCGGCCGATTGCGGCCGGGCCCGTCGCGGAGAGAACGCGGTGCTACTGGGTCTGGATGGCTCCGCGGTCGATGACGTCCTGGATGTAGGCCCGCGCCAGGCTCATTGTGAGCAGTGGCCAGCCGCGCCAGCCTTCCGTACGACGACCGCAACGGCGGCGGCCCCCGACCCGCAGGGTGGGGGGCCGCCGCCGCTTCCAGTGGAAACGCTCAGTCCGGCGGGTTGACTCCACTCGGTGGAGTGGAGCCGGGCGTCGTCGGTGCGCACCACCGCTCCGGGTGCGCGCCATCGGGTCCACTCAGTGGCCGGCCGCCGGGCCGCGGTGCGGTCCGGGTTGTTGTGGGCGGTGCGCCTGCTGGTCGTCCGGGCGCACCGGGCGCACCGCGTCGGCGTCGGCCTGTGCGGTGTGGCGGTCCGCGCGGGCGAGGGAGTCGTTGGCCATCTTGGTGGCCGCCTGCTGGAGGCGGCGCAGCCGGTCGGCGGTGAGATCGAGGGCTTCCACGTCCGTGCGGGACCTGCGCAGGGCCCGCAGCGCCGTCATGTCGATCGCCTCTGGGCGCCCGGCCTCCGGATCCTGGTCGTCGTGTTCGGGGTCGGCCGGCTCGGGCGCGAGTAGCTCCTCGGGCATCGCCGCCTGCTGGTGGGCGACGACGTCGTACGCCCGGCCCCGCACGGCGGTGGTGGTGGTGCGCAGCTTCTCCCGCACCACCGCACCGGCGAGGACGGCACGGTCGTACTGGAGCGAGATGCGGGGGATCTCCCACTCCCCCGTGTCCTGGCCCGGGGGCCGGAGCGCGGCCGGCTCGCCGGGATCGGCCGGGGGCCGCCGGTCCGGGTCGGGCACGCGAGTGGGTGGGCGGGGCCGAGCGGGGAGGTCGGCCAGGTCCCACCGGGCGGTGTAGAGGCGGTAGCCGGCCTCCAGGCCGCGTACGGTCTTCGGCTCGCTGATGTCCAGGCAGTGGGTGGAGATCGCGGCGGCCACGATCCGGTCGTCCAGGCCGGGGTCGCGGCGGCGGCCACGCAGGACGAGGGCGAGGTGGCGGCGGGCTTCGGCGAGCAAGTGCCGGCGGTGGAAGCGCCCGCCCTCGTTCATCACGAACACCGTCGCGGTGACGTCGACGGCCGCCAGGGCGACGTCGACCACGGAGGCGACCCGGGCCCGGATCGCCGCGGCGGCGGCGCGGGCGTGCTCGAGGAGGGAGGTGATGACGCCGGCGGCGACCCCGGAGGTGAGGACCGCGCTCGTCTTCCACCACGCGCGCAGCTGCGCGAGCGGCAGGGTCTTCTGCTTGGGCGGGCGGGTCTTACGGGCGGCGATCTGGTTCAGCTTGGCGCGGGCCCGGTCGGAGACGACGGGCAGGAACCGCGGTTCGCCGTCGTCGTCGACGGCGGTGACGTACTCGTGCTCCAGATCGGTCAGGCAGGCGGCGATCTGGTCGCTGCGTCGGGCAGTCCAGCGGATCAGCTCGTGGGGCACCCCGGCAATCTCCATGACCGGCCGGCGCCCCGGGGTGACGGTGCGCGGCTCGGTCGCCAGCCCGAGCGCCTCGCAGACCTCAGCGGCCACGACCTCGTTATAGAGCGCGGAGGCGGCGACCGTGTTCTCGTGGAGGGCCGTGGTGTGGATCGAGCCCCATTTTCCGTCCAGGCGCTGCCCCTTCACGCTCAGCAGCAGATGGTCATGGAGCAAGGGCCGCCCGGAGCGCGCCTCGTAGTGGCGGAAGCGGGCTGCGACCAGACCGCCGGGCGGCCGCACCCGGTAGATCCCGTCCTTGCCGTACCGGATGACCGCGACCTCGTCCTCGATCCACTCCAGCACCCGCTCGATCGCCCGCTCGTGTGCGGCCTCGATCACCCGGCGGGTCTCCTCATCCTCCAGCGCCCACAGGACGTAGATCGTCGGCTGCGGGCGGAACACGAAGTCCACGCCCGTAACTGTGACCTGGCGTCCGAGGGCGCCGGCCTTGAACGCCTTCTTCGCCGAGTCGCCCGCGGCGAGCCGGTCGGCTTCGATCCGGTCCGCGTACGGGTGCCGGCCGCGCTCGCCGAACAGGTTCCGCAGCTGCGCCTCGGTGACTTCCTCGCCCGGCACCAGGCCGAGCACGGCCAAGCCGCGGCCCATCCATCGCCCGGCCGGGACCCCGGCTTGCTCCTGGGCGGCGCGCAGCGGCGCGCGGGCCGGGCGGCGGCCGTCACCGACAACCGTCTCGCGGAGGTAGTAGCGGTACATCTGACCGGCCCGGATCACCCTGATATCCACTGTCATGCAGACCACGCCACACGGCTCGGACCCGCAAGAAAAGGCCGATCAGCGGGGCGTCCCGCCAGGCGGAAGCAGCAGTCGAACTTTCTTCGCAGGCGCCCGCCGGGCGGGAAGCGGCCCCGGCCGGGACGCGAATGTCATCGCTCTCCGGACAAGCACCGTCGCGCACCCCCATCGCGCCTACATCAGCTTCCGACACGCGCTGGGGGAGTCCTTCGACCTCCGGTACCTCTCCACCACCAGACCGGGCTAGGTCCTCAAGTGCTGGATTACGGCGAGGACCCGCTCCTGCATGGCTGTCGGCAAGTGGTCGAACGCTTGGTCGTCATCCGGGTAGTTGGCGTAGAGCGCCTGCAGTAGCACCTCAAGTTCCTCGTGCCGGTCGGGCTTGCTCCATCCCGAACGGCTGGCGATATGACGCCCGACGGTGTGCCAGATCACCGAGTCTTGCGGTGCCTCCCGGCCCATGAGGCCAGCGAGGTGCTCCTCGACGCTCGAGGTGAAGTACGCCTCTACCTGCCGGTCATCTCCTACTTGCAGATAACGGCGCAGGAAGGAGTCCGTGACTCCTGCTTCACGTAGGTAAGCCGCGATCGTCCCGATGAGCAGGTGCAGATGCTCCAAGGCATCGGTGAGCTTGTACAGCGTGGCGCTCTGCCAATCTGCGAGGTCTTCTCGGTAGTGGCCTTCGTCTACGGCGAAGTAGAGGTACCGGACGATACGGTGCGCGTGATATCGCACGAGTTCCGTCAGCTCCTCGGGCACCGGCCGGTCGTGGAGATTGGCGGGTGCACCGGCTGGCGCGTCTGCTTCGCTGAGGTCGTCGAGCCGGGTGAGCCTGTCCAGCCGGACCGCTTGGAGCGCGGTCGCGTACGGTTCTCCGGTCTCGCTCTGTCGTCGCCGTGCTGCGTTGGCGCGTGCCTGGTTGTGGGACTTCATGGTTCGTTTTCCGTGCCAGACCCGTGACCTGACACTGGCTGTTCGCATGCGACAGAGGCGGCAGGAGCGATCACGCGGAGCGTGTTTCAGCTGTCGAGGCAGAGCTGCCACTCACGGGGTCGCAGTTGCTGAGCTGGAGCCGTCCCAGGGCGACTTCTGTTGTAGACAACGATTCTCAGGCGGAACAGTCACGGGCGATGAGCACAGGTGAGCCGCTCTTCCAGACGGCGGTGTCGCCATATGCGGCTACCTGAGTGTGCTCAGCCGAAGGCCCCGGTCGGGTGAATCCCCGCCGCGCGCAGAACTTCCACCCGCCCCGAGGACGTCGTGTGACGCATGGACGTGATCAACGAAGTACACGTGTCAGAACCCGGCCTCGTGGTCGTGGACGTGGCAGCCGCCGACGACCAGACAGCCTTCGCCTTCCAGACCGCGCTCGCCTCGATGTGGGCCACCACCCTGGTCGAACGCACCACCCGCGACCCCGGACAACCCGGCGTACGACTGCGCTGCTACCTCGACATGCGCCAAAACCCATAACCCCAGAGCACCAAGGCCCGATCATCTAGCGGGGCCGCCGACCGGCACTCTCCTGCTTCAGGAGACCGGTCGCCCCATGCCGGAGTCCGCGCGCCGCCGCTGTCCGCCACCCCACCTGCCGCGGGCAACCGGTCGGCGCTGAACTCCGCTGCTCCAACGTGTTGGTGGGAGCCGTGTGGGGTTGCGGAGATGCGGGCGGGGCCTGCCGGTGCGCTTTACCCACCCCAGGAGTGACAGAGGGCTGATTCCCGGGCGTGCCGCACCAAGGCACCGCTACGAAGATCACGGCCTGTCCGTGACCCTCCAAGGGGGAAGTTCCTCATGCGCCTTGCCCGCACCGCTGCCCTGCTCACCTCGCTCACCGGCCTCCTCCTGGCCGCCCCCGCCACCGCGGCCACCACCCCGGACGCCGCCGCGGTACCGCACCACCAGGTGCGGGCGCCGGGACAGACGGTGACCCTGCCCGTCCGCGACGCCCTGGCCCGGCTGCCCGTGCGTGAGGAGGACCGCACCGGCTACCAGCGCTCCAAGTTCAAGCACTGGACCGACGCCGACCACGACGGCTGCAACACGCGCGCCGAGGTCCTCAAGGCGGAGGCCGTCACCGCGCCCGAGCAAGGGCCGAACTGCCGCCTCACCGGGGGCGTCTGGTACTCCCCGTATGACGACCGCTACATCGAAGGGCCCAGCGGCCTGGACATCGACCACCTGGTCCCCCTCGCGGAAGCCTGGGACTCCGACGCCAGCACCTGGACCCCCGCGGAACGCGAGGCCTACGCCAACGACCTCGGAGACGAGCGTGACCTCATCGCCGTCTCGGCCGCCTCCAACCGGTCCAAGGCCGACCAGGACCCCAGCACGTGGCTGCCCCCGGCCGTCGGCTACCGCTGCACCTACGTCACCGACTGGATCGCCGACAAGACCCGCTGGGGCCTGACCATCGACACCCCCGAACAGACCGCGCTGGCCGAGGTCCTCGAACAGTGCCCGGACGCCCCGATCACCGTCACCCTCGCCCGGTAGCCGGGGCGCGGACCGCCTCTCCCCGGCGTAGCACCTCGGCGCCCTAGTCCGAGGGGCGCTACGCCATGACCGTGCCCCGCCTGGCCCGCCCAGCGTCCTATGCGCTGCGGGGCCGGCGGCCGGACGGCTTCCTCCCTGCCTTTCACCCGCTCCCACAGGTCGTCAGGCACAAGATCAGCACGCACCCGCACCGCCAGCCAGCTGACCGAGGGCCGGCCGTAGGGGGTAGGCCAGCGCCTGGTGGAAGGGATCCGATGTGACATGGACGCTGCCGGAGCCGATGCTGAGCACGCCCGTACCCGAACCTGATCTGCGGCCGGGTTGGGCGGGCGAGCCCAAGTGGGACGGGTTCCGGGCTGCCGTCTCCGCAGACGGGGGCCGGGTGCTGCTGCGCTCCAGGCGCGGCACGGAGATGGGGCCGGCGTTTCCGGAGGTCGTGGCCGGGGCCGTGCAGCTGCCGGATGCGACCGCGAGGGACGGCGTTATGTGACTTGTACGGCTGTCTCAGGTGTGCGATGTCTCATGCGATGGGCGGCGCGGCCGACGATCAGGAGGTTGGGCCGGTGCTGGTCCGTTCTCTCTGGCGAGCCAGCAGACCGGAGGCGGTCACCGCCGTGGTTCGGCGGACCAGGTCGGTGAAGTCCAGGCGCATGGCCGCCAGCGCCGGGTCGGAGGCGTAGACCGCCAGCATGGCCTCCGAGGGGCGGCTGCACTGCCAGGCTGTCATGGCCATCAGCAGGGTCGACTCCACCAGAGCTGCGGCGCCGTCTGGGCCGAGTTCGGGCAGGTGGCGCAGGGCGAGCTGGGCGAGGTTGTGCAGGGACTGCCGGGCCGCGTGCTTGTGGCGGATGCCGGCCTCGGTGGAAATGTTGTGCTCCAGGACCGCGCCCTGCGCGCTGAGCAGGTCGCACAGCACCGGCCGTCTCGCCATGGAGGTGGCCAGGATGTCGGCCAGCCGGTCTCCGCGCTCGCGGGCGGTGTCCTGGCGTGTTGCGTGCTCGTGCTGCAGTTCGGCGATCCAGGTCTGGATCTCGGTGTCGAGCAGGTCGAGCAGGACCGCCTCGCGGGATTCGAAGTAGCGCAGCACGTTCGCCTTGGCCAGGCCGACGCGGCGGCTCAGTTCGTTCAGACTCAGCTTCGCGACCGGCATCTCGGTCAGCATCGCGGCCGCGGTGTCCAGGATCTGGCGCCGTCGCTGGCTGCGCTGTTCGTCGGTGCGGGCACGTTGGAAGGTCATCTCCTCATGCTACAGACCGGCGGTACTTTGATTAGATACCGACGGTCCGTTACAGTGTGGCGGTAGACAAGATACCGGCAGTACGTAATGAGGTTCGTCATGTATCAGGTCCCTGACCAGCACGGAAAGCTCGCCGTGGTCACCGGCGCGAACAGCGGCACGGGCAAGGAGACCGCCAAGCGGCTGGCCGGAGCCAAAGCCCGTGTCGTGCTCGCCGTACGCACGCCGGCCAAGGGCGAACAGGCCCGGGGTGAGATTCTCGCCGCGCACCCCAGGGCCCAGGTCGAGGTCCGCCGCCTGGACCTGGCCGACCTGGCCTCGGTCCGCGGCTTCGCCGACGGCCTGATCGCCGACGGCAGGCCGCTGGACCTCCTCGTGAACAACGCCGGGGTCATGAACGTGCCCCAGCGTACGGAGACCCCGGACGGCTTCGAGCTCCAGCTGGGCAGCAACTTCCTCGGCCCGTTCACCCTCACCGTCCAGCTGCTGCCGCTGCTGCTAGCCGCACCCTCCCCGCGAGTGGCCACAATGAGCAGCGGCACCGCCAACCGGGCCCGCATCAACTTCGGCGACCTGCAGTCCATCCGCAGTTACAGCCCCACCCGGGCCTACGCCCAGTCCAAACTCGCCGACATGCTGATGATGCTGCACCTCGCCGACCTCGCCGACCGACACGGCTGGCCGCTGCTGTCGGCCGGCGCGCACCCCGGCTACACCCGCACCAACCTGATGACCTCCGGCCCGACTTTGAACGGGGGCCGGCCCGGCCGGTTCGAATCACTGCTCTACAAGATCGTGCCGTCCCAGGGGCCCGAGCAGGGCGCAGAACCACTGCTGTACGCGGCGACCAGCCCCGACGCCATACCCGGCGGCTACTACGGACCGCGCTGGGCGATGGTCGGCCCGACCAAGGCAACCCCCCTGCCGCGCAGCGCTCGGGACCAGACCCTCGCGGCACGCCTGTGGACCGAGGCCGAACGCCTCACCGGCGTCACCATGCCGGCCCAGGGACTCTGACTGCTCCATCGCATCAGCCAATAGCCGCTCAGGGACGTCCGGTTGCCCGAGTCACCGCGGCGACTCCCCGAACCGAAGCACAGGCGCATTCCCCGCCCTGAAAGGACTCACGCTGTCGAGCTGCCGATGAGTGAGGAACCCCGTGGCCGAGACAGGCGAGATAGCTAACATAAACGGCGAGCTGGTCGTATGGGACACCGCGGGCCGCATCGCGTTCGAGCGGCTGCAGAACCGGCTTGCCCGGCGCGGTGCTGGGGCGGCCTGGGCCGCGGAGGAGTGGCCGGCCCCTTCGGCTTCCGGGGGCGCTTCCAGATCGGCTGCCACCCCAGGGTCTCGTCGGGGTCGGGCTCCTGGTCCTCGGTGAGCGCGGCGGCCATCTGCTCGCGGGCGGCACGGGCGCGGGCGAGTGCGTCGTCGGGGTTGGGGCGTTCTTCCGGGGTGTTCACGTGACTCCTCCTGTGGTTCGGCCCGGCGCGGGTTGGAGGCCGGGTTGCTGGGTGTACGGCGGCGGGGCCGTCGCCGGGGCGGGCTGCGGGCGGAGGCCGTGAGCAGCTTCGCGCGCCCGCCGGCTGTCCTGGAGCGTGGCGGCCACCTGCGCGGCGGCGGCTTCCAAGGTCTGGCGCGTTCGTTCCACCGTGTCGACGCCGATCTCCGGCTCCAGGAGGCGGCCGTCCTTCCGGCCGTCGCGGAACGGCCGCAGGCGCGACCTCGAGGCGGCGGGCACGGAGACGGCGTACGAGCGGGGCCGGGAGCCCAGACGCTCCGCACGGCGCACCGCGTGGACCCGGGCGGCCAAGGTGCTGGCGGCGAGGCGGGCCCGCTCGTACTGGGGCGCGGTGCGGTTGCGGGTCAGCGGCCGCAGCACGGCCTGGTCCTCGGTGTCGCGCGGGTACAGGGCGCGCAGGTTGGCGGTCATCATCCGTCGGCTCGCCGGGCGGCTGTAGTCGTCGACGACCGCCTGCACGATCTTTTCGTCCAGGCCCGGCTCGTGGGGCCGGCCGCGCAGGACGTAAGAGAGGTAGCGGCGGGCTTCGGCGAGCAGGTGGTGGCGCTTGAACGCGCCACGCATCACGTACACCACGGCGACGATGTCGACGGCCGCCAGCGCTATGTCGACCACCGGCCGCACCCGCGCCCACACGACCGCGGCCGCCGCCCGCGCCCGCTCCGCCAGCCGGTCGACGGCGTCGGCACCGTAGGCCCGGATCGCTGAGTTCCCCCATCGCTTGCGCAGCTCGGTCAGCGACAGCAGTTCCGTGCGCTTGGGCGGGCGGGTCTGGTCGGCGGCCTGGCAGGCCAGCGCGTAGGCGGCCCGCTCCCCCGGCGCGTGCCCGTGCTGCTCTTCGTACTTGGCTGTGAGGACGGGCAGCGTGTCCTCGATCTGCTGACGGCGGGTCGACTGCCAGCCGATGAGCCGCTGGTCGATCCCGGCGATCTCCATGACCGGCCGACGGCCGGGCGTCACCTCGCGCGGCTCCCACGCCCACCCAAGCCGGGCGGTCACCTCCTCCATGAAGTACAGGAGGTAGAGGGTGTCGGCGGCGACGATGTGGGCCATCAGCGAGTCCGCCGACAAGTTGCCCCATGTCCCCTTGTCGTCCGGCCGCCGGGCCCGGATCGACACCACCGCATGATCGTGAAGAAGTGGCTTCGATTCCGTGGCTCTGGACTCGTAGTGCCGGAACACTGCAACGATCAGCCCCTCCCGGACCGGCTTTCGGATCTTGCCGCCACTCCCCCAGCGGATCTCCGCCACCGCATCCTCAAACCACGCCAGCGTCTTGTCCCGGGCGATGTCCTGGCACAGCTCCAGCACCAGCCGGGTCTCGTCATCCCCGAGTGCCCACGCGACGTGTGCCGTCGGCGGGGGCCGGAACGTCAGGTCGAAGCCCAGCCAGAGGGTGCGCTCCTTGGCCTTGTCGGTCTCGGGTGAGCGGTTGTGCTCGATGGGCCTGCTCAGCACAGTCGCCCGCCGGTCGCGGGCCGGGCTCTTGCCCTGCGCTAGGAGCTCGCGCTCGATCCGATCAGCGTCCGGGTGCCGACCCTCCCCCAGGAGCAGTTCGGCCTGCCGCTCAGTCACCACATCCTCAGCCTTGAGACCGACCGCGGCCAGACCTCGGCCCTTCCATATCCCGGGCGGGACACCAGCCTCGTCTTGGGCGGCGCGCAGCGGCGTGCCCGCGGGGCGGTGGCCGTCGCCGGCCCTCACACCGCGGAAGAGATAGCGCCACCCGTTCCCCGGGCGAACTGGCGACATGCTGATCATCGGCCCATGGAAACCCGGGATTGACCTGCGGAAAAACGTGATCTGGGGTCCTTCCCGCTAGGCGGGAGACCATCACCAAGTCTTTACCGCAGCGCCCGTCAGAAGGGACCGCAGCGGCAGCCCGAGACGGTAAGCCGCCGGTGTGTGCACTCTCCCGCCCATACAGGCGATGCCGCTACTTTCCGGGGACGCTGCTTGACGCCGTCGTACGACTACTGCGCTGCAGCATGGGGCGGTCTGGGGTCCCTGAAGCCGGGCGCGCAGACCTGCCCTGTAACCGCCTCTCAACGAGTCGCGGCAATGAGCTGGTCCCTCATCCGTTGATACACCGTCGCATCAAGCACCGGTTCCTTCTGCTTCTCGAGCCAGTACTCGTACATGTCGATGTCCTCGCCTGGCACGGTCAAGCGGTACTCGCTGTCACCGGCCCCTCTGATCCAGCCGTGTGCTTCAGCGACGTAGAGGCCGTTCTCGACCGCCGCCAACGACAGGCCGGTGGCCGCCGCCAACTCAGTCACCGTGCACGTCACGCCGCGGGGATCGATCAGCCTTCCGGTGCCAAGACGGAGCGTCAGGGCATAGAGACAGACCTTCACCAGTTCCGGGAGGTGATCTCCCTTCTCCGAAAGGTCGATCAGGTAGATCTCCCGCGTGTCACGGAGTTCTTCTGGGCTGTGAAAGATGGCGCGTGCCGTTTCCATCCACCGGGCGCGTTCGTCGCTCAACTGTCGAGCGGCCTGACGGTAGGTCGTGCTGGCCTTGTCGGCCTGGGCGCGGATGCGCGCCTTGCGGGCGTTGGAGCCGTTCTTCGTCATGCGCTTCTCCAGGGGACCCACGCTCCTCCCGGGTCAGCAGAACGAGTCTGACGGCGGGGAGTCTGCACGGGCCCGTGCCGGCAGATGCCGGGGGAGCCTTGGCCGGACTGGGTCACCAAGCGGCGTGGGCGCTGCGACGGCGGCGGTAGGCGTTCGTGTCATGCCACCCCCACCGTAGAACGCCCCCGATTACCGAGTGGCCATCTCACCCTTACGTGGGCGTGCCGCTCCGGTCCGTGCGAATACTGCGCCAACTCGGCCGCGGATCTTCCGCTCCCGGCTTGGCTGGCGGGGACGGCGGTCACGCAAACGGCTCACGCAGCAGTAGGCCCCTCTATGAAGGGAAGGCCGACTGCTGCAAGTTTGGTCTGCAGGTTGATGTCGCTGGTCGCGATGGAGTGGTGTTCCTACCCTGTCCCGGAGGACTTGGTCCAGGCGCTCGTGGATCCCGTCGCGGGGATCCCCGGGGCACAGGCAACTTCTGTCCGGAGGGGATGGGACATCCGGCTTGAGGACTCTCTGCTCGCGTTGCGCCCAATCGCCGGATAGAGCCGTGCAGGTCGGCGGTGTTGCTTGCCAATCATCAGGTGGTGAGTAAGGTAACCGCATGACCGCACCGTACAGGCCCGATGACCGGGAAAAGGTAGTAGCTAAGCTGCCTGCCGCGCTACGGCAGGAACTCAAGGTCCGGGCAGCCGAGTTGGCTGTCGACATCAAGGACGCCGTCACCGAGGGAGTCCAGGCCTGGCGGACGGATGGCTCGTCCCACGCACAGGTCGACACCTCAGGCGGCGCCTCGTTCTCCACCTACCTGCCCACCGGGTTGTACGGCCAGTTCAAGGAAGTCTGCAAGGACCGCGACATCGCCTTCAACCAGGGCCTTGCTCAGTCAATCCGTCTGTGGCTCGACAGTCACCCCTCGCCCCGCCGCATCCCCCGCCCAACCGGTGCCCGCCGTCTGATCTTCGGTAATCAGAAAGGTGGCGTCGGTAAGACCGCGACGTCCGCCGGCGTCGCCGAAGCGCTCGCCGAAGCCGGACAGCGCGTCCTGCTCATCGACTTCGACCCCCAGTGCCACCTGACCAAGCAGCTCGGCTACCCAATGCTCGACATCGATGACCCGAGCCTGGCCAAGCACATGCTGGGCGAGGGCAAGGGCAAGCTGCGAGACCTGCTCGTGCCGATAGAGGAAGGAAGCTTCGGCGGCCGCCTTTTCCTGCTGCCCGGATGCAAGGACGCCTTCCTCCTGGACGCCAAGCTGGCCACCACACGGCACGTGCGGATCAAGGAGATCGCCCTCGAGAAGGCTCTGGAACCCATCGAGCGCGAGTTCGACTACATCGTCATCGACTGCCCGCCCAGCCTGGGCTACTCCATGGACACCGCCCTGTACTACGGCCGTACCCGCGACGGCGAGGAGCCCGAGACCTCCGGCGTCGTGATCCCCGTCCTGGCCGAGGACTCTTCCGCTGACGCCTACGACATGCTCTTCGACCAGATCGAAGACCTGACCTCCGACCTCGACATCGAAATCAGCAAGCTTGGATTCATCGTCAACATGTACGACAGCCGCAAGGGCTACATCGCGACGTCCTCCCTCGACAGCTGGAAGGCGATCGGAGACCCACCGGTTCTCGGCGTCATCCCCGAACGCAAGGAACAACGGGAAGCGGCCCGCCTCAAGCAGCCCCTGCTCACCTCAGCGCCAGACTGTGAGCAGTCCGAAGTCATGCGCACGATCGCCCTGGCGGTGAACGGATGAAGGCCGCCGACCGGCTTGGCACCGGATCCTCCTTCGGAAATGTGCCGCGTGGCCGCAGCCAACGAGGCCGTGCGAAAGCCATCACTCAGGGCGACATCCCGGCCTACGAACTCGTGCGCCTGCAACTCAACGATGTCTCCCCCACACCGCTCAACCCTCGCCGCAACTTCGGCACTCCGGAAGAACTGAACCGCTTCGGCGAAGAACTCCGCGCTGCACAGCTCGCCGCCTGCGTGGCCGTTTCCCGCGACGCCTACCTGAACCTGTGGCCTGACCACGCACACCACATCGGCGACTCCAAGCATGTCCTCGTCAACGGAGAGCGCCGCTACCGCGGTGCCTGCCAGGTCGGTCTGGACACGCTGGACTTCGTCGTGCGTGACGAACTGGCGGCCTCGCGCGAGACGTTCATAAACCATCTCCTCAAAGAGAACCTGGACCGCGCAGACTTCGACATCATCGAGCGGGCCCGCGGTATCAGCGAGCTCGTTGCGGTGTGTGCAGAGGAGTCGGAGCGCGGAGCCCGTGCCCGCGCTGCGGAACACTTGGGCAAGGACCGGTCCTGGATCACGCATCAGCTGTCGCTGCTGGAGCTGCCCGAGGCCATTCAGGCGATGCTCAGCTCGGGTGATCTGCCAGAACGGGATGGACGCCTCCTGGTCCGGCAACTCAAGGAGAACCCCGAGCTCACGGAGGCGGACCTTCTGCAGTTCCTCAAGGACCAGAAGGCAGCACGCTCCGCCGAGAAGGAAGCCGAGCGCGCCTTGCTGGCTGCGGCCCGCAGCCAGACGCAGAACCCTGCTGAGCCTGGGGAAACCGGTGCCGTCGATGCCTCCGGTGGCGTGCCAGCGCAGTTGGACAGCAGCGCCTCAATCAAACCGGCCTCCCCCACGGCGAACGACGCGGGCGACAAGAGGCCTGGTCCCGCTGCACCCCGTACGGATGCCGTCGCAAAATCTCAGTCGGCCAAGGGCACCGACCAGCAGTCGACTGCCCTGCCGGCACAGAACCCGGAACGGGCACCCTCCGTCCAGTCCCCGCCCGCCGTGATCGAGATCAGAGACCTCGAGCAGGTCGCTGATGCTCTGGCACAGCATCTGTCCGCGGAAGACCTGACGGCGCTGACCGAACTCTTGCTGGAACGGGTGTCCAGCACCAAGGTTCAGGCCTGAGCCCACTCAGCCATATCTGCCAGGGGGCGGATGTTGTACGCGTACAACATCCGCCCCTCTCCCGTTGTCACAGGCCCGGGCCGACAGCAGCGGAAGCACCGCCTTCCTCGTGCGTCTCGTAGAGGAAAACGCCCAGAGCGGATGCGCTTCCCACGATGAGGCGGGCGTGCCGTGGGGTGAGTCGCTGCGATGCTTGTGCCTTTGATCGGCCGTGGCCTGTGCCGTAGGCGTTCCTCAGCTCAGCTGCTCCCTGCGCGAGCTGCCCGAGACTCATCATCATGCGCTTGATGGTGTCGCCTGCGGCAGCGGAGTCAATGTGGTCGGGCGTCAGTTGCAGGCACTTGGTGGTCTTGCGGATCAGGACAAGCAGGTCGTCGTTCTTATGGTGGGGCTCCTGACGGTCGTCCAGGATCGTCTTGCAAAGGCTCTCAAGGAACTCCTTCGCTGTCCCGATGGCAAGCTCCGGCTCCAGTTCGATCGCGCCTTCCATGTGCGTCACCTGCTGGGCGATGTACTCCGCGTCGAGGCGGGCCGCCGTTTGATGGGCGTGGCCGATGGCGGTCGTGTGCGTGCCGCTCAGGAGCGCGGGAGCGTAGACCGGCCGTCCCGACAGCTGCTTCGACGGCTTCAGCGTCCATCCGTCGGGTTGGAGCAGCCGGTTGAACTCGGCGACCATGCTGGCTGCTTCGCTCAGGCCAGCGCACACGACGGGATGGACCATCTGCGCGAGGAAGCCCAGAAGCTTCTCGTCCGGACCGCTCATAAGCTGCAGGCGAGGATCGGTGAAGATCCAGGCGTCATCCCAGTCGTAGTTGTTGTAGCGGTGCTGGACGATGTCATCGCGGAACGTGTCGAAGCGCCGGTCTTCCGAGGGAAGGCCCTCCAGGTCGTACAAACGTGCCAGGAAGTCGATCTCCCCCAGGCGGCTGTGCCAGGTGGGGGCTCCTGATGTAGTCGAAGATGTCGCGTCGTGTTACTGGTGTGATCCGCCGCGCCGGGTCACGCGACTCTTCGAACGGATCTTCAGGCACAGGAGTCATCGATCAATGATGGCCCTGAACGATCGTCTGGCGCCCAGCTTTTCGGCAGCGGTTCGCTCGGTGTAGCGGTGCCGGATGTTGTACGCGTACAACATGGCGGAAGACCGCGCCCGGCGCCAGCGCTCCTCGCGGAAGGCGACGTGCCGGGCGGCGACCGGGTCGTACTTGCTCGCCGTCGGCAAGGCCGGATGTTGTACGCGTACAACATCCGGTGCCCCAGAGAGGCGCCTCCAGGCCGCAGAGCCAGCCCGCGAAACGCAAAAAGCCCCGCTTCCCGGCACGCGGCTGGGGAGCGGGGCTTCATGGTGAGCAGGGTGCAGGGTGCGAAGGGCGCGGGTGTTCCGGTTTGAGGTTGGTCGGTCTCGATCTCGTACACGGTCGGGACGGTTACGCACTCACCCCTGCGACGGCGGCGTCCAGGAGCGCCACGACGTCGGCTTCGTATTCGTACGGGTCAGCGAACAGATGGTGGTCGCTGACGTCGAACGGTGCGTACCGCGCGGAGACGCGGTGTCCGGGCACGAGGGTGGTCTCCCGGCCCTCCAGTGCGGCAGTGAGCCGGTCGTAGTCCTGCTGGGCATGCCGGGTCTGGGTGTAGGGGCCGAGGCGCAGCAGGGTGAAGCCATCGCGGCTGTCATCGCGTCGGCGGGCCTCGATGTAGAGGGCGTAGTGGGCGGGGTCCATGCCGATGTCGTCGGGCAGGGGCAGGCCGGCGGCGGCGTGGGTGAGCATCGCGTAGCCGGGCTGCCAGGTGCCGAGGATCGCGGTCGTCTCGCAGCGCAGCCAGCCGCGGTTGGTGTAGCCGAGCTGGCGGCCGTGGAGGTAGGCCGCGGCGTGCGGGGTGTCGGGGTGGGCCAGGGCGACGGCGATCATGTCGGGGCCGTGGTCGTCGCCGGGCCTGGTGTGCGCGCGTTCCACGAACGGGCCGACGCGCACGGCGATGTCACGGGCGCTGCCGGGTTTCCAGGGCTCGGGGTTGCGCAGGGCGGTGAGCATCGCGTGGAACTGGTCGACGACGGCTTGGTCCTCGGGGGAGAGGGCGCCTGGGGTGTGTCCGCAGCGGCGGAAGATGGGGCGCTTCATCGGGTGGGCTCCTGTTCGCGGGTGGGGTGGGTCCAGGGCAGGGCGAGGCCGTCGTCGGCGGTGCGGGGTACGAGGTGGCCGTGCAGCAGTTGGTGATGTAGTTCCACTGGCCGCCGATCTGTGCGGCGAGTTCGGCGGCACGCAGTTGCACGGTGGCGGAGACGACGGGGTCGGTTGTGAAGTCGGCGACGTGGCCGCGGGGCAGGACCAGGAGGTGGCCGTCGGTGCAGCCGCCGCTGCGGGGCACGATCGCGAGGGCGTCGCTCCACTCGTGGACGATCGTGGCCGGTGCGCTGTCGTGGATGATCCGGCAGAACAGGCAGTCGGGGCTCGGGTGCTTGCGGGGGACTGGCGGCCGGTTGATGTGGTGGTGGGTGACCTGCACTTGGGCGCCGGTCTCCCGCATCCGGCGGCCGATGGCGTCGGCGATTGCGGGTGCGCGGTGGCGTCCGTACCAGCAGTTCACCAGGAGCTGGACGGGGCGGCCCTTTGCGGCGGCGCGGAGCGCGGTGAGTTCGTGCACGGCGTCGTTGATGATGCGGGCCGCGCCGGGGGTGTTGAGGACGTAGTCGCGTACGCCCGCGTCCTGTCCGGTCTGGCGGGCGACGATGTCGGCGAGGGCCGGGTCGTCGGGCGGGTTCAGCAGGGCGTTGGTGAGGTTGATGCCGAGGACGGGGGCGCGGTAGCGGGGCGGCGGCGGGTCCTGCCAGCGGGCGCCGAAGGAGTCGATGAACACGTCGGGCACGTGGGCCTCCAGGCTCGAAAGGGTGGGAGACGCCGAGCGCCGCCCGGCCGGAGCGGCGGGCGGCGCTCGGCCGGAGCGGCGGGCGGCGCTCGGCGGCGTCGGGTGCTACTTGGTGGTCTCGGTGATGACGAGGAACTGGTCGCTGCCGAGGTCCATCGCGACGCGGGCGTCCGCGCCCTGGGCGCGCTGAGCGGCGGCGTACTCTTCCGCCGGCCATGAGCCGCGGGGGCCTCCGGCGGGGAACCGTTCCAGGACCGTGCGCTGGGGCTGGATGGGCATCGAGTTCGCCTGCCTTCGTGAGTGGCTGGTGGTCACGGGTCGGTTTCCTCGGATGCGGGGACGTCGCCGAACATGTCGTCCATCGCCTGTGTGACGGCGGCCCGGTGTTCGGGCCGGGTAGCGTTGAGGACCGCGTTGGTGAGGCCGATCAGGTCGATGTCCTCGAACAACTCGGTCAGGTCCGCGACGGTCTCCGGATCCAGAGCGACGCTGTCGGGGCGCTCGCTGTCCAGGTAGCAGCTCATGGCGTCGACGTAGTCGGCGAGCCGGTGGGCCATGACCGGGGAGACGTCGAAGCTGTGGCAATGCTCCAGGCCCGAACCGAGGGCGCCGGTCGGGCTGATGTGGATGCGGATGCTCTGCCCAGGACCGGGGGCGGCCTGTCCGAAGCCGGTGAGGGCTTCGGCGAGAGCCGCGATGGCACTGTTGCGGTCCGCGTCTGTGGCGGTCGCAGTGTCTGTGTCGTCCCCGTCCACGTCCAGCGTCGGCGCTTCCCAGAGCACTTCGAGGGTATCGGCGTGCAGCCGGATGACGCCGTCGGCGGTGTCTGGGAGCGTGAGGTGGCCGATGACGCGCAGCAGGTCGCCGGGCTGCCGCTCGGTGAGCATGGCGTGCGCGATTTCCGGCTCCATGGTGGTGCAGGGGATGACCGCTTCTTCCACCAGGTGGTCGGTGCCTGCGGAGCAGGTCAGCCGCCAGGAAGCGGTGCCGTCACGGCCGCCGGGCTCCGGGTCGGCGGCCAGGTAGCCGTCCAGTGTGAGCGGGATGGCGTCCATCAGCTCGCTCTACCTTTCTGATCATGGGTTGACCCCAGCCATTCGTAGGGTTGTGGCACCCAGGGGAGTGGGGTGTGGCTCTCAGCTCGGCTGCCGTCCAT
>NZ_JBEYJA010000087.1:0-17333 GCF_040703815.1 Streptomyces sp. NPDC006743
GGGGGGGGGGGGGGGGGGGGGGGGGGGGGGGGGGGGGGGGGGGGGGGGGGGGGGCCCCCCCCCCGACGCCGTCCACCCGGCCCTGATCCGGCGGCCTTCGCCCCGTCCCGCTCGGTGGTCTTCGCCCGGCCCAGTCCCGGCGACGCCCACGCGGTCCTGCCCCGGTGACGTCCGCCCTCCCTGTTCCAGTACCTCCCACCCCGTACTGTCCCGGTGGCGTTTCCCCAGGTAGCGTCCGGTTTCATGGACCGCAGACTCGACACCGAGGGCGCCGGAATCACCGTGCAGCGCGCCCTCGAACTGCCCGGCCTCCGCAGCGGGCTGCCCGAGATCGTGGCCGGCGGCGACCGGCTGGGCCGCACCGTGCGCTGGGTGCACGCCGGGGAGGTCCCCAACATCGCCTCCCTGCTCAAGGGCGGTGAACTCCTGCTGACCACCGGCTACGGCCTGGGCACCCGCCCCGCCGACCAGCGCGCCTTCGTCCGCACCCTGGCCGAGCGCGGTATCGCGGCCCTCGTCGTGGAGCTGGGCCCCCGCTTCAGCCGGCTGCCCGCCGCCCTCGTCGAGACCGCCCGCTCGGCCGGTCTCCCGCTCGTCCAGCTGCACCGCGAGGTGCCGTTCGTGACGGTCACCGAAGAGATCCACACGGAGATCGTCAACGGACACTACGCCCTGCTCCAGCGCGCCGAGGAAGTGCACCGGCGCTGCACCGAGGCGCTGCTCGGAGGCGGCGGGGTGCCGCAGGTGCTCGGCATCCTCGCCGACTTCGGCTCCAACCCGGTCTTCCTGGAGACCGCGGAGGGACGGCTGCTGTACGCGGCGGGCGCCGGCCCGGAGGGCGCCGACGCGCTCCAGGTCTGGGAAGGACTGCGCGGCCAGCACAAGGAGACCCCGCCGCCCGCCGGTTCCGTCCTGGTGGACGTGCCCGGCGGCGGTCTCGGCCCCGGCTCGGTCCGCGCCCGGCTCGTCCTGCTGCCCGTGCGCGGCCCGCTCGCCCCCGTGCACCGCATGGCCGCCGAGCGGGCGGCCGGGATCCTCGCCGTGGTGCTGATGCAGGCCCGCCAGGAGGAGGAGCTGGCCGCGCGCGGACGCGGCGACTTCCTCACCGACCTCGCCGAGGGCCGTATCGCCGCCGAGGACGCCCCCGCGCAGGCCCGGGTGCTCGGTTTCAAACCGGGCGTCGGCCCCCTGCTGCCCGTGGTCATGCGGCTCGGGGACGCCCTGGCGCCGGGCGGCGGGGGCGGCTGGGCGGTGCTGGCGCGGGCGGTGGCCGAGGAGCTGGCCGCGGTCGGTGTGCCGGCCCTGCTGGGCGTACGGCCGGTCGAGGGCCGGGTGCTGCTGCTGGTCGGGCTGCGCGCCGAGGCGGAGCGGCCGGCGGTCGCGGACCGGGTAGCCGCGGCGCTGCGGGCCGGCGGGGAACGGGCGGGCCTGCGGCGCCCGGCCCCTCCCGCGGCCTCCGCCGGCCGGGGCTACCCGCAGCCCGTGGTGGTCGTCGGCGTCGCGGGCGGCTGGGCGGCGGCCTCGGCCGGCCTGCGGCACGCCGCCGAGACGGCGACGGCGGCGCAGGGGCTGCCCGAGCGGCCCTGGTACGACGCGCGCCGCCTCGACATCGACCTGCTGCTGTGGCGACTGCGCGGCCATCCGGACCTCGCGGCCTTCGTGGAGCGTGCCATCGGCCCGCTGCAGGACCACGACCGCCGTTCCAAGCCGCCGCTGCTGCCCACCCTCCAGACGTATCTGGCGCACGCGGGCCGCAAGGCGGAGACGGCCCGCGAGCTGCACCTGAACCGGCAGACCCTCTACAACCGGCTCGCCCGGATCGGGGAGTTGCTGGGCACCGACCTGGACGACCCGCAGACGGTGCTGGCGTTGAGCCTGGCGCTGCGGGCCCGACGGCACGTGGCGTCGTGAACGGCGGACGGGGTGCCGCGAAGGACGGCCGGGGCGTCGTGAACGGCGGGCGGGGCGTCGCGAAGGACGGCCGGGGCGTCGTGAACGGCGGGCGGGGCGTCGGTATCCCGAAGGGCGGGGCGGGCCACCGGCTTCAGAGCGGGCTCGCCGGCTCGGTCAGCTCGTCGTAGACGCTGAGGACCTGGGCGACGGTCTCGTCCTCGGTGGGCCAGCCCGCGGCCTGCGCCGCTCCCCTGGCCCGCAGCAGTTCACGGCGCCCGGGGTCGGCGAGCAGCCGGACGACGGCGCCGGCGAGGGCGGGCGGATCGCCGTACGGGACGAGTTCGGCCGCGTCGCCCACCAGGTCGGGGACGCCTCCGACGGCGGTGGCGACGAGCGGCACCCGGGCGAGCAGCGCCTCCTGGGCGAACACGGAGCGCGGCTCCCAACTGCTGGTCACCAGCGCGAGATCGGCGGCCGTGAGGAGCCGGTGCACGTCGTCGCGGACGCCGAGGAGCCGGACCGGCAGCTCCTCGTCCTCGATCCGCCGCTGCAGCGTCGCGCGCAGCGGCCCCTCCCCCGCGACGACGATCAGCGGCACCGGGTCGAGACGGCGCCAGGAACCCGCCGCGTCCAGCAGGTACTCGTAGCCGCGGTGCCGGTCGAGGGAGCCGACGGCGAGGAGCAACGGGCGTCCGGTGGCGCCGAGTTCGGCCCGCAGCTTGGCGCGTCGCCCCTCCGGGTCGTCGTGGCCGGGGCAGGTGTCGCCGCGGGACGGGCCGGGCAGCGCGGTGGCGGCCAGGCGGGCGTCACGGGCACCGGCGCGGCGGGCCCGGTCCACGAGGTCCGAGGTGGTGCCCAGCACCACGGTGGCCGCCTTCACCACCCGCCGCTCCAGCAGCCGCAGGAAATGGGCCCGCGCCCCCTGCTCCAGGGCGCGGTTGTGCCAGGTGACGACGAGGGGAGTACGGCGTCCGCGCAGCGCCAGCACCGCGCGGAAGGAGGCGTGCAGTCCGTGCGCGTGCACGAGATGGGCCTGTGAGCAGGCAGCCCGCAGCGCCGCGACCGAGGCGGGATCGCTGCTGCGCGGCACGTGCACGTGGTCGGCGCCGACACCGGTGAAGTCGTAGGCGCGGTCGGCCTCCTCGGGAGCGCACACCGTGACTCGCACGCCCCGCGCCACGAGTCCCGCGGCCAGCGAACGCACGTGCGCACTGCTGCTCGCGTTGCCACCGCCGACCACCTGCACGGTGCGCAGCGGCGACTGACCGTGCGGTGCGTTGCTGCTGACGGGGCTCACGCGGGCGGGGCTCCTGGTTCGGCGTGGTGCGGTCACGAAGAAACGTACAGAAGGTATCGGGGGCGCGACGCGGCCCGTGCGCGCCGGTGGGGCGTACCGCGTTCTTCGCCAAGGATGCCAGCACGTACGGGCGTTGCGGACCCGGCTGGCGGTCGCGCCGGACGGTGCCCGCGGCAGGCGTGCCCGCGTGCGTCATCCGCACGAGTGAGGGAGCGGCGGGAACGGCGGCGCGCGGCGGAGCACTTGCCCGGCCGACCCGGTGCGTCCGAGCGCCCGCCCCGCGAGGAGGGCGTACAGGCGCACCGAGGGGCGCCCTGTACCCCCGCACACGCGCCGTCTCCGCCGGCACGCTGCCACGGGCGCGCGCCGCCGGGGTGCGTCCGGCCTCGGGGCGCTGCTGTCGTGGGGGCCCGCCCGGTGGC
Organism: Streptomyces sp. NPDC006743; assembly: GCF_040703815.1. Classification (NCBI taxonomy): domain Bacteria; kingdom Bacillati; phylum Actinomycetota; class Actinomycetes; order Kitasatosporales; family Streptomycetaceae; genus Streptomyces; species Streptomyces sp. NPDC006743. Next base: position 3,613 of record NZ_JBEYJA010000087.1, read on the forward strand.
CCGGTGAGGTGGCGTGGTCAGGAGGTGGCGTCCCTGCGGGCGCGCTGCTGCCGCGGTGGGCTCGGTGGGCCGGGTGACAGCGGCGCGGGCAGATGAAGGAGCACCGCCGATCGCCTGTACACGGCCCGCCGCGGAGGCCGCCGAGTGTCTAAGCAAGCCCGCGGGTTGCGTGCCGCCGGTCGCCCGGGCGTCGTCAGCCGGTCACGTGCCCCGGCACCCCGAGTGGCCGAGCGCTCAGGCACTCGGGCGCCGTCAGTCGGCCGAGGGCCGGCGTCCGCCGGTGTCCCGCACCGGACCGTCCGGCGGGCCGGGCTGCCGGTCGTCACGGTGGTCCGGGGCGGCGGGACCGGACGTCACGGGGGTTCCGGGCGGCGGGCCGGACGTCATCGGGCGGCGCGGGCCATCGCGGTCACCCGGTCACCCCAGACCGCGGCGGCCACCACGGCTGCGGCGTGCGCGGTGAGCCCCACCCGTCCGGTGCCCGTCACGATCGCGGTGCCCAGGGCCGCGCCCAGGGCGTGCGCCCCCGTGTCGCCGACCATCACGCGCTCGCCGAGGTCGTCGGGGAGCACGGCCGCCGCGGCGCCCATCGCCGTCGCCGCCAGCTCGGCGCCCGGCCCCCGTCGCAGCAGCCCTGGCGCGCCGAACGCCAGAACCGCACCGGCCGCCCGCCCGGGGCGCACGTCCACGAGGTTGACGAAGTGCGCGGCCCCGGCGATGACCACCCCGGCCAGCACCCGGTCCACCGGCCGCTCCTTCAGCCGCGCCCCGGCGGCGAGCGCGGCAGCCGAGATGCCCAGCAACTTGACGGCTCCGCTGGTGACTTCGCCCTCGCGCAGGGCCGAAAGATGGGCGCGGAAGCCGCGCCGCGCGTCACCGGCGCCCGCGATGTCGTCGTACGCCCCGCACAGACCGGCGGCGGCCACGGCGAGCCCGGCCGCCGGACGTACGCGCGCCGCACCCGCCGCGGCGGCCAGGGCGGTAGCCGGGGCGGCGTACAGCCCGACGGGCCGGCCCGCGTGGTTCTTCCGCTCCCAGCGCGCACGTCCCCCGGGCGCCCGGGTGCCCAGCGCCCACATCGTCGCGCGGGTGAGTGCTGCCGTGGTGAGGAGGGCGGTGGTGCGGCCCGCTCGTGCGATCATGCCGTCACTCTAAGAGCTGCGAACAAAAGGGGAGTCCGATCAGCTCGCGGCGTCCGGTGCGTGCGATCGCAAGGCGCCGGAAGATCCTCGTGGCGGAGCTGCCAGGGCCTTCCGGCAACGCGGCGAGGGCGCGTTCCCGGCGCCGGCCGCCGGGCCCGCTTCTGTTCGCAGCTCTACGCACCGCCCGGCGAACGGACGGCCGCTCCGGCCCGTCCGCCCCGCCTGCGTCCGCTCTCGCGCCCCACCGAAGGCGCCACCTGCCGAATGCGAGGCCCCGGCCGGACCGGGTCACGGCGCCCTGCCTGTCCGTCGGCCCGTCGCCCATCCGCCACTCGGACCCTCGCCCACCCGCCCGCCCGGACCGGCGCCTACCTGTCCGCCCGGGCCGTCTCCAGCAGTTCCTCGGCGTGGGCGCGGGCGGTCTCGGAGTCCTCCTGGCCCGCCAGCATCCGGGACAGTTCCCTGACCCGGTCCTCGCCCTCCAGGACCTTCACGCCCGAACGGGTCACCGACCCGTCGTTCGTCTTCTCCACCAGCAGCTGCCGGTCGGCGAAGGCGGCCACCTGCGGCAGGTGCGTGACGACGACGACCTGCGCCGTCTTCGCCAGTTTCGCGAGCCGCCGTCCGATCTCCACGGCCGCCTTGCCGCCGACACCGGCGTCGACCTCGTCGAAGAGGTACGTCGGCACCGGGTCCGTGCCCGCGAAGACGACCTCGACGGCCAGCATCACGCGGGACAGCTCACCGCCGGAGGCGCCCTTGGCGATCGGCCGCGGCGGCGCGCCCGGGTGCGGGGCGAGCAGCAGCTCGACCTCGTCGACGCCGGAGGGGCCGTAGGCGACCGTACGGCCGTCGACCTCCACACCGTCCGGGTCCTCGGTCTGCCGCAGGTCGAACGACACGCGCGCGTGCGGCATGGCGAGCGAGGCCAGCTCGGCGGTGACGGCGGCGGCGAACCGCTGCGCGGCCTCCGCCCGGGCGTCCGTCAACGCCTGGGCGAGACCGCCCAGTTCGGCACGCAGCGCGTCACGCTCCGCGGTCAGCTCGCCGATCCGTTCGTCGTCGCCGTCCAGCTCGGTCAGCCGGACGGCACTGCGCTCGGCCCAGGCGAGGACGGCGTCCACGCCCTTGTCGTACTCCCCGTACTTGCGGGTCAGCGCCGTCAGCGCCGCCCGCCGCTCCTCCACGGCGGCCAGCCGCAGCGGGTCGGCGTCCAGGTCGTCGGCGTACCCGGCCAGCTCCCCGGCGACGTCGCCCAGCAGGATCCCGATCTCACCGATCCGGTCGGCGAGCGCGGCCAGCGCCGGGTCGTGCGCGCGTACGGCCTCCAGGGCGCGCTGGGCGCCGGCGACGAGGGTGGCGGCGTCGATGCCCTCCGGGTCCTCCGGGTCACCCGCGAGAGCGGCGTGCGCGGCCGTGGCGGCGGACGCCAGGGCCTCGGCGTGGCCGAGCCGCTCGGCCTCCTCGGCCAGCTCGGCGTCCTCACCCGCACGCGGCTCGACGGCGGCGACCTCGTCCAGGCCGAAGCGGAGCATGGCGGCCTCCTGGGCCCGCTCCCGCGCACGCGTGGTGATCTCCTCCAGCTCCGCGGAGACCGCCCGCAGCCGCCGGTACGCCTCCGTGTACTTGGTGAGCGGTACGGCGACCGCGTCACCCGCGTACCGGTCCAGGGCCTGCCGCTGCCGGGACAGCTTCAAGAGCCCCTGCTGGTCCGTCTGGCCGTGCACGGCCACCAGGTCGTCGGCCAGCTCGGCGAGCAGCCCGACGGGCACGCTGCGTCCGCCCAGGTGGGCGCGTGAGCGGCCTTCGGCGGAGACGGTACGGCTGATCAGCAGCGCCCCGTCGTCCAGCTCGGCGCCCGCCTCCTCGGCCCGCAGGACCGCCGCGGCGCCGGAGGGCACGGCGACGCGCCCCTCCACGACCGCCTTGCCGGCGCCGATCCGTACGAGCGCCGGGTCCGCGCGCCCGCCCAGCAGCAGTCCCAGGCTGGTGACCACCATGGTCTTGCCCGCACCCGTCTCACCCGTGACCGCGGTGAAGCCGGGTGACAGCTCGACGACGGCGTCGTCGATCACGCCGAGCGACCGTATCCGCATCTCCTCCAACACGCACACGACCTTACGAGGTCCGGGGCGGCGCGTGCGACCGCCCCGCCCTTGTCACCCGCGCGAGTGGTCCGGCACAAGGGCGCGGGGAACCGCGCGGGCGGCCCCGCGACCCGCGCACGGCGCCCGGGTGGCCGCTCCGGATGTGCCCCGGCGGCCGCCCGGCAGGGGGGCCGGGGCCTCAGCTCCGGAGGGCGCCCCCGCCCCGCCGCCCCAGGGGGCGTTCCGCGTCTCCTCCCCGGAGGGGCTAGTGCGGTGCCCCCCGCCACCCCGAGACCGGCAGCGCGAACTTGGCCACCAGCCGGTCCGTGAACGACGCGTGGTGCAGCCGGGCCAGCCGTACGGGGACGGCGCCGCGCCGCACCTCCACCCGCGCCCCCGGCGGCAGCTCGACCGTGCGGCGCCCGTCGCACCACAGGACCCCCGGCGGCACGTGCGGCAGCACCTCCACCGCGAGCACGGAGTCCGGCGAGGTCACCAGTGGCTTCGCGAACAGCGCGTGTGCGCTGATCGGCACCATCAGCAGCGCCTCGACCTCGGGCCACACCACGGGACCTCCCGCGGAGAAGGCGTACGCCGTCGACCCGGTGGGCGTGGCGCACACGATGCCGTCGCAGCCGAACCCGGTCACGGGCCGACCGTCGATCTCCAGGACGACCTCCAGCATCCTCTCGGCGGACACCTTCTGCACGGCCGCCTCGTTCAGCGCCCAGTCGGTGTGCACGATGTCGCCGTTGCGGTGCACGACGACATCGACGGTCATCCGTTCCTCGACCTCGTAGGCCCGGGACACCACCCGGTCCACGACCTTGTCCAGGTCGTCCCGCTCGGCCTCGGCGAGGAACCCGACCCTGCCGAGGTTCACGCCGAGCATCGGCACCCCCGAGGCGCGGGCGAACTCGGCGCCGCGCAGCAGCGTGCCGTCACCGCCGAGGACGATCAGCAGCTCGCACCCGTCCAGGGACTGCGGCGTGGCCTCGGCGACCAGCTGCACCTCGCCGGGCAGCGGCAGGTCACACGCCTCCGCCTCCAGGACGCGCACGCCGATCCCGGAGTGCAGCAGCCCCTTGACCACCAGCTCGGCGCTGCGGACTGCGGCCGGCCGCCCGGTGTGGGCCAGCAGGAAAACGGTACGAGCATGGCTCTTTGTCAACGCGGCCCCTCCGCCACTGCACGGTCGACGTCGGCCGGTTCCAGGGCGGGCGCCCCGGCACGCAGCCACAGAAAGTACTCGACGTTGCCGGACGGGCCGGGCAGCGGACTGGCGGTGACGCCCCGCACCCCGAGCCCCAGCTCCCACGCCTTCCCGGCGACGCCCCGCACGGCCTCCGCCCGCAGTTGCGGACTCCGTACGACACCCCCGCTGCCGAGCCGCTCCTTCCCCACCTCGAACTGCGGCTTGACCATCATCACCAGGTCGGCCTCCGGCGTCACGCACCGGGTCAGGGCGGGCAGCACCAGGCCGAGCGGGATGAAGGACAGGTCTCCCACGACGAGGTCCACAGGTTCCCCGTCGATCGCCTCCAGCGTCAACTCCCGCACGTTCGTGCGGTCCTTGACGGTGACGCGCTCGTCCTGCCGGAGCGACCAGGCGAGTTGGCCGTAGCCGACGTCGACGGCGACGACGTGCGCGGCGCCCGCCCGCAGCAGCACGTCGGTGAAGCCCCCGGTGGACGCCCCGGCGTCCAGCGCCCGCCGCCCCTCGACGACCAGCCCCTGCGGCACGAAGGCGGCCAGCGCGCCGGCGAGCTTGTGACCGCCCCGCGAGACGTAGTCGGGGTCGCTGTCGTCGGCCGTGACCACGATCGCGGCGGCGGTCTCCACCTGGGTGGCGGACTTGGTCGCGACGGTCTTGCCGACGGTGACCCGCCCGGCGGCGATCAACTGGCCGGCGTGCTCGCGCGAGCGCGCCAGCTTGCGGCGGACCAGTTCCGCGTCGAGACGGCGGCGTGCGACTCCTGCCACGTTCGGTTCAGCTCCTGTGTCGGTACGGCGGTGAAGGCGCCGGCGGCGCCGTGGGTCCGGGAGGTCCCGGGCGGCCGTCGAGCGCGCTGAGCGCGTCGCGCAGCCCCCGATGTACATCCTCGTACACCTCCAGGTGTCCGTCGGTGCCGAGGTGGTCGGCGTCACCGAGCCGCTCCAGGGCCGCGTCGACATCGGCGTCACCGGTGGGGGTGCGGGGCACACCGAGGGGAGCGGGCCCGGAAGGGCCCGCGGCGGGGACGGGGAGATCGGGGGCGGGGTCCGCGGCGGGCTCCCGCACCGCCGCCGCCTGCACCGGGGCCTTCGTCCCGGACACGGAGTCGCTCATGCCCCGACGCTACCGCGAGGCCCTGCGGTACCGTCGGTCGCGATGGCCACGATCGAGGAGTGCCGCGCGGCACTCGAGAAGCTCTCGGACAGCATGGCGGACGCGGACGGGAAGGTCCGCGAGGCGGCTGCGCTGGACCGCTCGGTGAGCTGCCACATCACGGATCTCGACATCACTTTCACCGGCCGCCTCACCGGCGGCCGGATCGACGTGCGGGACACCGTGCCGGGGCCGCCGCCCGAGAAGGCCCAGATCCGGCTCGCCATGGCGGGCGACGACCTGGTCGCACTGGTCGGCGGCGGACTGAACTTCGCCGCGGCCTGGGGTTCGGGGCGGGTGAAGCTGGAGGCGAGCCTGCTGGACCTCTTCCGGCTCAGGAAGCTGCTGTGACCCCGCCTCCCAGGGCCCCTACCGGGCCGTGACGCGCGCGCGTGCCGTGCGCGCCGCCGGCACCACCAGCGGCGTGCCCGTCTCGGGATCGTCGATGACCTGGCAGCGCAGCCCGAAGACCTCTTCCACCAGCTCGGCGGTGACGATCTCGCTCGGCGCGCCCTGCGCGATGACCTCCCCGCCGCGCAGGGCGACGAGGTGGGTGGCGTAACGGGCCGCGTGGTTCAGGTCGTGCAGCACGGCGACCAGGGTGCGCCCCTGCTCCTCGTGCAGGTCGGCGCAGAGGTCGAGGACGTCGATCTGGTGCTGGATGTCCAGGTACGTCGTCGGCTCGTCCAGCAGCAGCAGCGGCGTCTGCTGGGCGAGGGCCATGGCGATCCACACGCGCTGGCGCTGACCGCCCGACAGCTCGTCGACGTAGCGTTCGGCGAGCGCGGTGACGCCGGTCCGCTCCATGGACTCCTGGACGACCCGCTCGTCCTCCGCGGACCACTGCCGCAGGATGCCTTGGTGCGGGTAGCGGCCGCGGCCCACCAGGTCGCCGACAGTGATGCCGTCGGGCGCGATCGAGGACTGGGGCAGCAGGCCGAGGGTCCGGGCGACCTGCTTGGCGGGCATCGACTGGATGACCTGGCCGTCCAGCAGCACCCGGCCGTGGCTGGGCTTGAGCATCCTCGACAGGGCGCGCAGCAGCGTGGACTTGCCGCAGGCGTTCGGACCGACGATCACGGTGAAGGAGTTGTCGGGGATCTCCACCGACAACTGCTCGGCGATGACCCGCTGGTCGTAGGCCAGGGTGACGTTGTCGGCGGACAGGCGGCTCACGGTGCTCCTCAGGTCGTTCACGGTGGTGCTTCGGATGCTCATATCCGGCCCTTCCTGCGCTCGGCGACCAGCAGCCACAGCAGGTAGGCCCCGCCGAGGACGCCGGTGACCACGCCCACGGGCAGCTGGTCGGCGCCGAAGGCCCGCTGCGAGGCCCAGTCGGCGGTGACCAGCAGGGCGGCGCCCATGCACAGCGAGGGAACCAGGTTGGGGCCGGGTGAGCGGGTCAGGCGGCGGGCGAGCTGCGGTGCGGTCAGCGCCACGAAGGCGACAGGACCGGCGGCGGCGGTCGCGGCGGCGGTGAGCAGCACGGCCGAGCCCATCAGCAGCAGCCGTACGCGCTCGACGCGCACCCCCAGGGCGTAGGAGACGTCGTCGCCCATCTCCAGCATCCGCAGCCCGCGGGCGTTGGCGAGGACGAGCGGGAGCAGGACGGCGCACAGGACGAGCAGCGGCCACACCTGGGCCCAGTCACGGCCGCCCAGCGAGCCGGTCAGCCAGTTCACCGCGCGGGCCGCGTCCACGAAGTCGGCCTTGGTGATGAGGTAGCCGTTGACGGCGGTGGCGACGGCGTTGACGCCGATGCCGACCAGGACGAGCCGGTAGCCGTGGACGCCCTGCTTCCAGGCGAGGAGGTAGATGGCGAGCCCGGTCACCAGGCCGCCGGCGAGCGCGCCGAGGGTGACGGCGGTCGCGTCGCCCGACAGCAGCACGATCACGACGAGCGCACCGGCCGTCGATCCCTGGGAGAGGCCGAGCACGTCCGGGCTGCCGAGCGGGTTGCGGGCGACGGACTGGAAGAGCGCGCCGCCCAGGCCGAGGCAGGCGCCGACCAGCAGACCGACCAGGACGCGGGGCAGCCGCAGTTCGCGGACGATGAACTCCTGGCCGGGGTTGCCCTGTCCGGCCAGCGTCTTCAGCACGTCGGAGGCGGGGATCGGGAAGTCGCCGGTGCCGATCAGCACGACGCTCGCGGCGAGCGCGGCGAGCACCAGCAGGACGACGACGGCCAGCGCCCGCGTCTCCAGACGGAAGGACAGCCCGCCCAGGGTACGGACGGCGCGGGTGCCGCCGGGAGTGCCGGGGGTCCGTGGGCGGCGGGCGCGCCCGGCGTCGGTGGTGGGGATGGTCTTCACAGCTGGGCCGTCCTCCGCCGCCGAACGAGCAGGATGAACACCGGGCCGCCGATGAGCGCGGTGACGACCCCGACCTGGACCTCGCCGGGCCGGGCGACGATCCGCCCGATCACGTCCGCGCCGAGCAGCAGCACGGGCGACAGGATCGTGGAGTAGGGCAGGATCCAGCGCAGGTCGGGTCCGGTGAAGGAACGCACCACGTGCGGGACCATGAGCCCGACGAAGACGATCGGCCCGCAGGCGGCCGTCGCCGCCCCGCACAGCACGGTCGCGGCGAGCATGGCCAGGGCCCGGGTGCGGTTGAGGTGGGCGCCCAGGGCGCGTGCGGTGTCGTCGCCCATCGACATCGCGTTGAGCGGCCGGGCGAGGAGCAGCGCGAGGACGGTGCCCGCGACGCAGAACGGCAGCACCTGGACGATGGTCTCGTTCGTGGCGGAGGCCAGGGAGCCCACCGTCCAAAAACGCATCCGGCCCAGCGCCGCGTCGTCCGTGATCATCACGGCCTGGACGTAGCCGTAGAGCGCGGCGCCGATCGCGGTGCCGGCCAGCGCGAGCCGTACGGGCGTGGCGCCCCGGCTGCCGCCGAGGAACCACACCAGCGCGCCCACGGCGGCGGCGCCGAGGAAGGCGAACCACACGTAGCCGCGCAGGCTGGTCACGCCGAGGAAGGTGATCGCGGTGACCACGGCCGCCGACGCCCCCGCGTTGATGCCGAGGATCCCCGGGTCGGCCAGCGGGTTGCGGGTCAGCGCCTGCAGCACGGCTCCGGCCAGCCCGAGCGCGGCCCCGGCGAGCAGACCGAGGACGGTGCGGGAGAGCCGTTCGCCGACCACGACGTCGCCGTAGCCGCCGGAGTCCTGGAAGAGGCCGTGCCAGACCTGGGCCAGGGACAGCTCCTTCGCGCCGATCGCGATGCTCGCCAGGGCGACGAGCAGCAGGACCGCGGCGGACAGGAGCAGTCCGGCGGCTCGCACGCCGCGCCGGGCCGGGGGCGCAGCGGCTGCTGCCGCGCGCTGTTCGGGAGGACTGTCGACCAACACGCAGTTAGGTTAGCCTACCCTCGCTTAGGGTTCGACAGTGCGTCACCGTCCCTCCGGGGGACGCCTCACAGCCCCAGCTTCGCCAGCGCCTTCCCGCCGTCCAGCGCGCACCCGCTCTCGCCGCCCGCCGTCCACGCCGCCGCGCACAGCGCGCGCAGCCCGTCCATCGGCTGCCCGTCACCGCTCAAGGCCAGCGCGTCGCCGCCCGCCGTCGCCGTCCACCCGCCGCACCGGAAACCGTCACCCTCCCGGGTGATTTCCGGCTGCCCGGTGAGCAGGCCCCGCAGATCGGCGTCGACGTACGTCGGCCGGTGCTCGGGCGGTGCGGCCAGCAGCCGCGCCCCGTCGGTCACGCCGGTCAGCACGAGCAGTGAGTCCACCCCGCCGTTGAACGCGCCCTCGATGTCCGTGTCCAGCCGGTCCCCGACCACCAGGGGGCGCCGCGCACCGGTACGCAGGATGGTCTCGCGGTGCATGGGCGGCAGCGGCTTGCCCGCCACCTGCGGCTCAGCACCCGTCGCGATCCGGACGACCTCCACGGCCGCGCCGTTGCCCGGAGCGATCCCGCGGGCGCTCGGGATCGTCAGATCCGTGTTGGAGGCGAACCAGGGCACCCCGCGGTGAAGGGCGTAGCACGCCTCCGCGAACCGCCCCCACGCCATCTCGGGACCGCCGTACCCCTGGGCCACGGCCACCGGCTCGTCCTCGGCCGACTCCACCGGCTCCAGGCCGCGCTCGCGCAGCGCCACCCGCAGCCCCTCACCACCGATCACCAGCACGCGCGCCCCGGGCGGCACCTGATCGGCGATCAGCCTGGCCACCGCCTGCGCGGAGGTGACCACGTCCGACGCATCGGCCCGTATCCCCAGGTCGGTGAGGTGTCCGGCGACCGCCTCCGGGGTGCGCAGGGCGTTGTTGGTGACGTACGCCAGCCGCATCCCGCCCGCGCGGGCGGCGGCGAGCGAGTCGACGGCGTGCGCGATCGCGTCACCTCCCGCGTACACCACCCCGTCCAGGTCGAGCAGGGCCGTGTCGTACGCCTCGCTCAGGGGCCGCCCGCTGCCCTCGGGGCCCGTCCTGACGCCCTGGCTCATTCCGCATCGCTCCTCGTGGTACCGGTTTTCCCTCGATCATCCCCCATGCCACTGACACACGTACGATGCCGGGATGAACACAGCAGGTCACTCGTCGGCAACTCCGCGCCGCGGCCTCGACCTCACCCCGTTCCGAGGCCTCCGCTACGACCCGGACCGGGTCGGCAGTCTGGCCGCGGTGACATCCCCCCCGTACGACGTCGTCGTCCGCCCCGACGGCCTGCACCACCTCCAGTCCGCCGACCCCCACAACATCGTCCGCCTGATCCTGCCCCAGGCGGGCACGCCCACCGCCCGCAACGACCAGGCGGCCGACACCCTGCGCCGCTGGCTCGCGGAGGGCGTCCTGACCGCCGACCCGGAGCCGGGCCTGTACGTGTACGAGCAGCGGGACGGCGACGGCATGCTGCAACGCGGCCTGATCGGCGCGCTGCGGGTGTCGGATCCGGCCGAGGGCGTGGTGCTGCCGCACGAGGACGTGATGCCGCACGTCGTCGCCGACCGCGCCGCACTGATGCGCGCGACCAGCGCCAACCTCGAGCCGCTGCTGCTCACCTACCGCGGGAACGGCTCGACGGCCGCGACGACGGTGGTCGTCGAACGCGCCGCCGAACAGCCGCCGCTGCTGTGCACGACCACCGAGGACGGCTTCAGCCACCGTCTGTGGGCCGTCACCGACCCCGCCGACCTGGCCGGGATCCGGGAGGATCTCTCCCAGCACCAGGCCCTGATCGCCGACGGCCACCACCGCTGGGCGACCTACCGGCGCCTGCGCGCCGAACACCCCTCCCCCAGCGCCTGGGACTACGGTCTCGTCCTCCTCGTCGACACGGCCCGTTACCCCCTGCGGGTCCGCGCCATCCACCGGCTGCTGCACGGGTTCCCGGTCGCGGACGCGCTGGCGGCGCTGGACGGCCTGTTCCGGGTACGCCGCCTGGACGGCCTGCGGCTGTCCGACGCGCTGGAGACCCTGGCGGACGCCGCCTGTGCGGGCAACGCCTTCCTGCTGGCCGGCGACGGCTCCTTCCACCTCGTGGACCGCCCCGACCCCGGTCTCCTGGCCCGTACGGTCCCCGCCGACCGGCCGGCGGCCTGGCGCACGCTCGACGCGACGGTCCTGCACGCAGCGCTCCTGGAGCACGTGTGGCACATCCCGGAGGACGACCCCACCCGGATCGCCTACATCCACGACACCGCCGCCACCGTGGCCAAGGCGGAGCGCGACGGCGGGACCGCCGTCCTGCTGCACCCGGTGCGCGAGGACGTGGTGCGCGAGCTGGCACGCCAGGGCGTCACCATGCCGCGCAAGTCGACGTCGTTCGGGCCGAAACCCGCGTCCGGACTGGTGCTGCGGGCCCTGGACCTGTGAGACACGGGGATACGACGAGGGGCGGGCCCCGATCGCTGCCGATCGGGGCCCGCCCCTCGTCTCCCGCGACAGGACTCAGTCCTCGTCCTCGTCCTTGTCCTTGTCCTTGTCCTTGTCCTCGTCCGCTGCCGGGGCCTCGGCTTCGCCCACGGGCTCGTCCTCGGCCGCAGCCACACCGATCTCCCGCGAGGCGCCCGCGGACCCGGCGTCCGCACCGCTCTCGTCGAGCGCGTCGGTGAACTCCACACCGTCCAGCTCGGCCAGGCGGTCCGACGCGTCGGTGCTGCCGTCCCGGTCGGCCTCGACGGCCTTGGCGAACCATTCCCGTGCCTCGGCCTCACGGCCGGCGGCGAGCAGCGCGTCGGCGTAGGCGTACCGCAGGCGGGCGGTCCACGGCTGGACGGAGTGGGAGGCCAGCTCGGGGCTCTGCAGCGTCACGATGGCCGCGTCCAGCTGCCCCATGTCGCGCCGGGCGCCGGCCGCGACGAGCCGCATCTCCACCTGCCCCGCCTTGTCGAGCTTGTGCACCTCTGGAGCGCCGGCCATGTCCAGCGCCTTCTCCGGCCGGCCGAGCCCGCGCTCGCAGTCGGCCATGACGGGCCACAGCTCCACGTTGCCGGTCATCCGGCGGGCGGCACGGAACTCCGCGAGCGCCTCGCTGTACTTCTGGCTGGCGTACGCGGCGAACCCGGCCGCCTCCCGTACGGCGGCGACGCGGGACGCCAGCCGAAGGGCGACTCTGGAGTAGCCGTACGCGGCCTCGGGGTCCTCGTCGATGAGCCGGGCCACCATCACCAGGTTGCGGGCGACGTCCTCGGCGAGCGTCTTGGGCAGGCTCTGGAGTTCCTGCCGTACGTCCTTGTCGATCTCCTCGCCGGTGACCTCCTGCGGAATCGGCAGCCGCTTGATCGGCTCCCGGTCCCGGTCACGCTCGTCGCGGAACCGGCCGCCACCCCGCCGGTCGTCACGGCGGTCGTCCCTGCGGTCGTCACGGCGGTAGGACGGGCGGTCGCCCTCACGGCGGAAACCGCCGGGCCGGCCACCACGCTCGCCTCGGTCGTCACGGCGCGGGCCGCGACCCCCACGGTCGTCACGTCCGCGGAAGCCACCGCGGTCTCCGCGCTCGCCGCGGGTGTCGTCCCTGCGGTCGTCGCGACGGTCGTCACGGCGGTAGGACGGGCGGTCGCCCTCACGGCGGAAGCCGCCACGGTCGTCGCGGCGGTCGTCCCGACGGTCATCTCGGCGGTCGTCGCGGCGGCCCTCGCGCGGGGCGTCACGACGGTCGTCACGGCGGTAGGCGGGGCGGTCGCCCTCGCGGCGGAACCCGCCACGGTCGCCGTCACGACGGTCGTCACGGCGAGCGCCGTAACCACCGCGGTCACCCTCGCGCCGGTCGTCACGGCGATCGTCACGACGGTCATCACGTCGGTCGTCCCGGCGGAAACCACCACGGTCACCGCGGTCGGGACGCTCGGAGCGGTCGTCACGGCGCCCGTACCCGCCGTACCCGCCGCGGTCGTCACGGCGACCGCCGTAGCCACCACGGTCGTCGTCACGCCGGCCGTAGCCGCCACGGTCGCCGTCACGACGGCCGCCGTAACCACCGCGATCACCCTCACGCCGGTCGTCCCGACGGTCATCTCGGCGGTCGTCGCGGCGGCCCTCGCGCGGGGCGTCACGACGGTCGTCACGGCGGTAGGCGGGGCGGTCGCCCTCGCGGCGGAACCCGCCACGGTCGCCGTCACGACGGTCGTCACGGCGAGCGCCGTAACCACCGCGATCACCCTCGCGCCGGTCGTCACGGCGATCGTCACGACGGTCATCACGTCGGTCGTCCCGGCGGAAACCACCACGGTCACCGCGGTCGTTCCGGTCGCTGCGCTCGGGACCACGGCGGTCGTCGCGGCGACCGCCGAAACCTCCGCCTCGCTCGTCGTCGCGACGGCCGTATCCCGCACGGTCGTTGCCGCGGCGCGGGCCGCCGCGGTAGCCGCCTCGGTCACCGCGTTCGCCGCGGTCACCAACGTCCCGGCGGCGCTCATCGCGCTCCGGACGCTCGTCGGGAGAGTTGGTGGACATCGGTGACTCCTGTCTGCTGTACCGCAAAGTCATTCTCACGCAGCCGGGTACCCGGCGCGCTGCAAGCTGTGTTCGGTGAAAAAACGAAAGGACCCCTGGTCCCAGCTGAACGCTGGGACCAGGGGTCCTCCAAATATTGTTCGGCGGTGTCCTACTCTCCCACAGGGTCCCCCCTGCAGTACCATCGGCGCTGTAAGGCTTAGCTTCCGGGTTCGGAATGTAACCGGGCG
>NZ_JBEYJA010000088.1:0-16716 GCF_040703815.1 Streptomyces sp. NPDC006743
CCCATCCGCATATCTCACACACCATGGGATACAGGCATCACTCCGGGTCCCTCACAGACTTCATGAAGGTTCACCCCGACGAGCCGAAATCAGTAGAGCTGCGAACAAAAGGGGAGTCCGATCAGCTCGCGGCGTCCGGTGCGTGCGATCGCAAGGCGCCGGAAGGTCCTTGTGGCGGAGCTGCCAGGACCTTCCGGCAACGCCGCGAGCGTGCGAGCCGGGCGCCCCTTTTGTCCGCAGCTCTTACCCCGCTCCGGGGGAAGGGCTCCTGTCATCTCCCCGCCAGGAGGGCGGCCACGTCGGCCGCCGGCCGGCCCGTGTGGAGGCTGATCAGGTCGGCGATCAGGTCGTCCAGGGGCGGCCAGGGGATGTCGCCGTGGTCGTTGTAGAGGCTGATCAGGCCGTGCATCGCGGTCCACAGCATGAGTCCGGCCTGCCACTGCCGCTCCGCCGTGGAACCGCGGTCCCCCGCGCCGGCGGCCGCCAGGGAGGCGACGACCGACTCCAGCAGTTCCGCGCCGGCGCCGTGCGCGGACCCGGGGACGAGATCGGCCGGCATCCGCCCGCCGAAGAGCGTCCGGTAGTGGCCGGGCTGCTCGACTCCCCAGTGCACGTAAGCGGCGCACCGGGCGACGAGGTCGGACAGCGGGTCCGGCGCGCAGCGCGCGGCCTCGTTCATCAGGCCGGCCAGTTCGTCGTAGCGCAGGCGCAGCACGTGCTCGATGAGCGCGCCCAGGTCCGCGAAGTGACCGTAGATGCTGGCGGGTGCCACCCCGACCTCCCGCGCGACCTGCCGCAGCGTGAGCGTCTCCGGCTGGTCGAGGGTGGCCAGCAGTTTCGCCGCGGCGTCCACCAGCTGGGCCTTGAGCACCTGTCCCTGCCCACGCGGATTGCGGCGGCGACGGGTGGGGGCGGCTTCCGGCGCGGCTCCCTCGTCGGACGACACGTTGACCCTTCCCACCCGTGCGAACCCTTCACCAACAGGTGTTCATGCTACAGCGCCGGGCCGCCTTGACACTCGTAACCAACAGTCGTTTACTCAAGTAACCAACAGTTGTTCAGTCAAGGACGGACCATCATGCGCATCGCCATACTCGGCGCCTCCGGCAGGGTCGGCGGCCTGCTCACCACCCAGGCCCTGGAGCGGGGGCACGAGGTCGTCGCCCTCGTCCGTACCCCGGACCGGGTCACCGTGCCCCCGCGGCAGCGGGTCGACGTGCGGCAGGCCGACGTCTTCTCCCCGCGGACCTTTCCGGGCCTGGACGACGTCGACGTGGCCGTCTCGGCCATCGGCATCGGCAAGAAGGACGGGCCGGGCGCGCTGGTCGCCGGGGCCGGGCTGCTCGCCGCGGCACCGGTGCGCACGGTGTGGCTCGGCGCCCTGGGGTCGGGGGTGTCGACCGGCGCGGGCGGGCGGATCTACCAGGCGGTGATGCGGATGGCCGTCGGCAGGGAACTGGCCGAGAAGGCCGAGGCCGACCGGATCGCCCTGGACGCGGGCGCCACCGTGTTCCACGCGCCGGACCTGACCGACGGCCCGGTCAGCCCCGGACGCCGCGTCGTACCGCTCGCGGAACTGCGCCGTCCCCTGCTGCCGCCCAGGATGTCCCGCGCCTCCGTGGCCGCGCTCATGCTGGACGAAGCGGAGTCGGCAGGCCACGCCGGTGAAGTCGTCGTGCCCCTCGGCTGACCAGCGGCCCGCGCGGGCGCCGGTCCGCCCGCCACCGACCGGCCGTCCGCCTCCCGCTCCCGCCGCCTCCCGCTCCCGCCGCCTGGCGCCTGGCGCCTGGCGCCTGGCGCCTGGCGCCTGGCGCCGACGGTGGTGGCCGTCGGTGGCGGCCGTCGGGGCGACACGTGGTCATGTCCGTGGTCGGCCACCGGGCTACGGGAGACCCCCGAAGCGGTTGCCGCCCAGGGAGAAGGGACGACCTCGCACCCGGCGTCAAGGAGTCGATCGCTCACCCCGACGCCCGTCACCGCCCGGCCCCGCCGACCGCCGGGCTCCCTCGAAACGGCTCGGACCCGGCCCCTCGGAACGACTCGCGTGCGATCCCGCAGAACGGCTCGCCGGCGGTCCCTCCGAGCGGTTCGCGCGCGGCCCCTCCGAACGGCCGGCATGCGGGTGCGCTGCGAGAGCGGCGGCCACGAAGGACGCGACCAGCGGACGGCGGTCCTGCTCGTTCCAGGCGAGCACGAGGCGGCTGGGCGGCGCGTCGGTCACCGGGATGCCGGTCAGCCCTGCGGGGACCGGTTCGACCAGGGAGCGGGGCAGGACCCCGATCATCCGGTTCATCGAGACCATGTGCAGCATCTGGACCACGTCGGCGACCTCGGGACCGGTGCCGTCGCCCCCGGGGACCCCCTTCCAGCGGGGCAGCGTCTCTCCCTCCAGGTCGGACATCCGCACCGCGGCGCGCCCGGCCAGCCGGTGCCCGGCCGGGACGACGACCAGGCGGTCCTCGGTGTGCAGCGTCTCGTGCGCCAGGCCGTCGAGGTCGTCGAACGGCACGTAGAGCAGGCCGACGTCGGCCCGGCCGTCGTGCAGGAAGTCGGCACGGTCGGCGGGGCCGCTGAAGAGGATGTCCACGCGTCGGGCGTCGGGCTGCTGGGCGTACCCGGCCAGCAGCCCGGACAGCAGACCGGCGTCGCCCCCGGGTTTGAGGACGAGCCGCAGCGGGGCCTCGGTGTCACCGGCGCACCGGGCCCTGCGGACGGCGGCGGCGACCGCGTTGAGCGCGTGCCGCCCGTGTTCCAGCAGCGCCCGCCCGGCCGGGGTCAGCTCGACGCGCCGGCTGGAGCGGACGAACAGCGCCACGCCGAGGCGGCTCTCGGTCCGCCGGATCGCCTTCGACAGCGCCGGCTGGGCGATCGAGAGCCGGACGGCGGCCCGGCCGAAATGCAGTTCCTCGGCGACCGCGATGAAGTACTCCAGCTCCCGGGTCTCCAGTTCACTCATGCCCCCAGGTTATCGCCGGATGTCCAACCGGTCTTGGACGTGGACGGCTTCGGGCGCCGAGAATTGCGGCATGATCCAGCACACCATGATTGTTTCCTTCGACCGGCCCCTCCCTTCGGACACCCTCGATCAATACCTCACAGACATCGAACGAGTGATGCGCGCCACCGGTCTCGTGGAGTCGGTCGTCACCCGCCGCCACCTTCCCGTCCCCGGCGAAGAGGCCATTCCCGCACTGATCGGATCCGCGATCGTGCAGGTCGCCGTGGCCGACCTGGACACGCTGGCGAAGGCGTTCGCCGCGCCCGGCCTGCACGAGGTCATCGACCGCTGGCAGTCCCGGCACCCGTACCAGGTCGCCTGGGCGAACCACGAGGTACTGGCATGAGCGGCGGGCCCCGCCGGGCGGGGCTGGTCACCGGGGCCGGCAGCGGGATCGGCCGCGCGGCGGCGCTGGAGCTGGCCCGCGGCGGCGCGGCCGTCGCCGTGCTCGACATCGACGCGGACTCGGCGGCCGAGACGGCCGGGCTGATCCGGGCGCAGGGCGGTGAGGCGCTGGCCGTGACCGTCGACATCGCCGACGAGCGCTCGGTGCGGGACGCCGTGCAGCGCACGGTCGCGGCGTACGGCGGTCTGCGGTTCGCGGTGAACAACGCGGGTCTCGCCTCGCACCACCGGCAGCTCGACCAGATGTCCCTGGAGGAGTTCGAGCAGGTGGTCCGGGTCAACCTGGCCGGGACCTTCCTGTGCATGAAGCACGAGCTGCCCCTGCTCGGGGACGGCGGCGCGATCGTCAACGTCGCCTCCAACGGCGGCCTCTACGCGATCCCGACCGCACCCGCCTACGTCGCAGCCAAGCACGGCATCGTCGGGCTCACCAAGGTCGCCGCGGTCGACTACGCGCCGCGTGGCATCAGGGTCAACGCAGTCTGCCCCGGGCCCACCCGCACGCCCGGGTTCGAACAGGTGGCGGCCGGCACCGATCTGATCGCGCTCCAGGAGTCGATCACACCGCTCGGCCGGATGGCGACCCCGGAGGAGGCCGCGGCGGCGGTGGTCTGGCTCTGCTCGGACGCCGCCTCCTACGTCACCGGGATCGCGCTGTCCGTCGACGGCGGCCGACGGGCCTGAGCGTCGTCACGGCCGGGCTGCACCCGGCCTCCCGGCCTGAAGGCCCCCGGTGCGGTACACGCCCTGGACACCTCGGACGCCCTGGGCGCCCTGGACATCTTGAGCGCCTTGGACACCTTGGACTCTTGGGACTGCCCTGACCCCCTGGGCATCTCAAGCGTCCAAGGCGTGCCCAGGGGTGTGTCCAGGGTGTGTCCAGGGTGTCTCGGCCGTTCCGGTCGTCCTGCGCGTGTCCCCGGAGGCAGGTGTGTCGCATGTACCCCGTCGGCCCCGCGCGGCAAGGAGGGAACTGGCCCTGACCGAGGCCGCGCCGGCCGCCCGGGTGCCGCTGCCCGGCATCTGCCGGCGGCCGGTCCCCCGGTCGGCGGCCGGTCCCCCGTTGCGCACTTCGTCTCCCTTGATCATCCGTCTTGTCCCCGCCAACGTAGCAGCGGCGCCGGCGGCACGGTTCCCGGCCCTGCTGCGTGCCGGGGCCTATGCCGGGTGAGTACAAGTGCTCAGGCGGCGGGGCCTGTCGGGTTCCTAGTCTCGGCGGCATGCAGAGGGATCACGCCGATCGCGGCACCGGCCTGCGGGTCGGCATCACAGGGGTGGCGTCGTGCCTTCCGGAGGCCGAGGTGACGTCGCGGGAACTCCAGGAGCGCGTCACCGCGGCCTGCGGCATCACGATGCCGGCGCGCATGCTGGAGCGGGTGACGGGGATCGCCGCGCGGCGGACCGCGCGGCCGGACGAGTACGCCTCCACGCTCGCGCTGCGAGCCGCGCGCACCGCGCTGGAGCGGGCCGGGGCAGGACCGTACGACATCGACCTGCTGGTGTTCGCCTCGGCCACCCGGGACGTGGCCGAACCGGCGACCGCGCACATCGTGCAGGCCGCGCTGGGCTCCCGGGCGCACGCGCTGGACGTGACGAACGCGTGCAACAGCTTCGTCAACGGCATCGACACGGCACGGGCGATGATCCTGGCCGGCCGGGCCCGCCGGGCCCTCGTGGTCACCGGGGAGACACCGAGCCGCGCCGTGCGGTACGCGCCGGACGGCCCCGGGCAGCTCCGGGACGGTTTCGCCGGCTACACCTTCGGGGACGCGGGCGCCGCGGTCGTCCTGGAGGCCGTGGAGCGGGGCGGCATCCTCGACGTGGACACCGAGACGCACTCGGAGCACTGGGCGGTCGGCGGCATCTTCGGCGGCGGTTCGCGCCATCCGCGCGGTGACGAGCACACCTACTTCCGGGGCGACGGCGCCGAGTTGCGGGAGGTGTTCGAGAAGGTCGGCACGTCCGTGCTCGACCGGACCAGGCGGCGTACCGGCCTGGACTGGGACGACTTCCGGCACGTCCTGGTGCACCAGGTCACCGTGCCGTACCTGGACCGGTTCGTGGAACTGACCGGCGTGCCCCGCGACCGGCTCGTCGTCACCGTTGCCGGACTGGGCAACATGGCCAGCGCCACGCTGGGTGTCCAACTCGACCTGGTGCAGGCCGGGTTGCGGGCCGGTGACCGGGTGCTGTTCGTGGGCCTGGGCGGCGGCGTGAGCATCATGACGATGGTCTGGGAGAAGGCATGAGCGCGCTGTGGGTCGTCGTGCCCGCCCACCAGGAGGCCGCGCGGCTCGGTGCCACGCTGGACGCGCTCGCCGCCCAGACCGACCGTGACTTCACTCTCGTCGTCGTCGACAACGCCTCCACCGACGGCACGGCGGCGCTCGCCCGCGCCTTCGCCCGCCGGGCACCGTTCCCGGTGCACGTGCTGCACGAGGCGGAGAAGGGGGTCGGGTGCGCCGTCGACACCGGGTTCCGGTACGCGATCGCGCACGGTGCCGCCCTGCTCGCCCGGACCGACGCGGACTGCCTGCCGCGGCCCGGCTGGACGGCCGCCGCCCGCGCCGCGCTGGTGCGGGGCAACGGCCTGGCGTGCGGGCGCATCGACGCCCGTCGCGACGAGCACGGGCCGCTGGGACGGGCCGCGTTCCGCACCCTGGTCCGCGGCGCCGCCTGCTTCGGCCGGCTGAGGCCCGCCCACCGGCGCCGCCACGGCTACCTCGCCCCCTACCGGATGCACGCCGGGAACAACATGGCCGTCACAGCCGCCCTGTACGAGGCCGTGGGCGGCATGCCGCGCCGCCCCTCCCCCACCGACCGGCTCTTCCTGAACCGGGTGCGCCGCCACACCCGGGCCATCGTGCACGTGCGCGCCATGGTCGTGGAGAACTCCACCCGCCGGCTGCGCGCGTACGGTCTCGTCGGCACCGCCCGCTGGTACCTCGACCGGGGTCCGGGCCGGCACGGGGAGGACCCGCGCTGATGTCCGCCGCTCCCGGCTGCCCCGGCAGTCTCGACGCCCTCGCGCGCGGCCTGCGCCGCGACCCGCACCGCCCGGCCGTGCTCACCGCCACCCGCACGGGCGCCGTCCGCGTCGGGGCCACCCGCGGCGACCTCGCGGACCTCACCGAGGTCTGCGCCGCGGCCCTGCACGCCCGGGGCGTGGGCCGCGGCTCCACCGTCGGTGTCGCCGTGCGCCCCGGTCCCCGTGCCCTCGCGGTCATGCTCGCCCTGCACCGCCTCGGCGCCCGCGCCGCCGTGCTGGACCCGGGCGCGGGCCCGGACGTGCTGCGCTCCCGGCTCACGCTGGCGCGGCCCGAGCTGGTCCTGGCCGACGCCACCGCGCAGGCCGTGGCCGGCTGGGCCCGGCCGCTCGCCCGGCGCGCCCGGCTGGCGCTGCCCGACCTCGCCGCGCTGGGCCCGGTCGCCACGGTGGGCCCCCGGCTGCCGGGCTGCGCCCCGGCCCTGGACACCACGGCCCGCTCCACGGTGCTGCCCCGCCCGGTGGACGAGGACGGGGACGCGGTCATCGTGTTCACCTCGGGCACCACCGCGCGGCCCCGGGCCGTGGTGCACACCCGGTCCTCGCTCGCGGCGGGCATGGCCACGGTGGCCGGCCTGGTCGGGCCGGAGGCGGGGCTGCCGGTCCTCGGCGGCACCTTCTTCGTCCTCGTCCCGTCCCTCGCGAGCGGCGCGCCGGTGGCGCTGCCCGCCCGCGCCCCGCGTGTCCTGGCCCGGCAACTGCGCCGACTCGCCCCACAGGCAACCTACCTGACGCCCCCTCAGCTGCGGTCCGCGCTGGCGGCGGGGGCCCGGTTCGCCGGGCGGGTGTGGACGGGTTCGGCGCCGGCCGGCGCGCAACTGCTGGGCCGGGTCAAGGACGCGGGCGCCCGCGAGGCCTGGGGGGTGTACGCGCTGACCGAGCTGTTCCCGGCCGCCGCGGTGGAGCACGCCGACAAGGCCGCCCACACGGGCGACGGCGACCTGGTCGGCCACCCGCTGCCGGGCGTGAGCGCCGAGGTGGACCCCTCGGGTCAGCTGCTGCTGTCGGGCCCGGCGGGCCGCGACCGCTGCCTGGGCGAGGACCCGGACCCGTGGATCGCCACCGGCGACCGGGCGCGGCTGGCGGGGGGCCGGATCGTGTTGGAGGGCCGGGTCAAGGACATGGTCCTGCGGCACGCGGAGAACATCTATCCGGGACTGTACGAGCCGTCGCTGCACGTGCCGGGCGTCGAACTGGCGCTTCTGGTCGGCGTACCGGCCGGGGACGGCGACGAACGGCTGGTCGCCCTGGTGCAGCCGTCCGAGGGGGCCGGCCGTGCGGCATTGCGGACCGCGCTGGCCGGACCGCTGGAGCGGATGGGCTCCGCCCGGCCGGACGCGGTGCTGTTCGCCCGGATCCCGCTGTCCGGACGGTCCCGCAAACCCGACCGGGCCGCCGCCGCCCGGCTCGCGGAGCGGCGCCTCGGGCAGCGGCCCGCGGCCGGGCGGCGCGCCGGCGAGCAGCGCCCCGGCGAGCGGGAAGGGGGGCGGGGATGAGCACCGGCACGGATGCGGCACCGCTGTGGGTGGTGGTTCCGGCGTACAACGAGCAGGCCGGGATCGGCGCCACGCTCGCGGCGCTCGCCGCCCAGACCGACACCGGCTTCGCGCTGGTCGTCGTGGACAACGCCTCCACCGACGCGACCGCCGAGGTGGTGCGCGCCTTCGCCGCCGGAGCGCCGTTCCCGGTGCACCTGGTCCATGAGGCCGAGCCGGGCGCCGGGGCCGCCGCCGACACCGGGTTCCGGTACGCCATCGGGCGGGGCGCCACGCTGCTGGTGCGCACCGACGCCGACTGCCTGCCCGCCGCGGACTGGGTGGCGCGGGCGCGCGCCGTGCTCGGGCGCGGCGCGGAGCTGGCCTGCGGCCGCAGCGTGCCGCGCCGCGACGAGCGCCCCACGTTCGCGGAGCGGTACCTGCTGCCCGCGGCGGTGCGGGCGAGCGCGCTGTACGGCCGCTGCCGGGCGGCCCACCGCGATCCCCGCTACCGGGCGCCCTACGTGCTGTGCCACGGCCACAACCTGGCCGTCACGGCCGCGCTGTACCTGCGCTGCGGGGGCGCTCCGCGGGTACCGCTGGAGGGGCCGCCCGAGGACGTCGTGCTGCTCAACCGGGCCCGCGAACACAGCACGCGGATCGTGCGCGCCGAGCGGATGGTGGTACAGGCCAGCCTCCGCAGGCTCCGGGCCTGGGGCGCGCGCCGCACCCTGCTGTGGCACTGGGACCGCCGCTACCGACCCGCCGACCTGCGAAAGGTGCATGTGCGATGACTGCCGCGTCCGGTACAGCCGGAACGGACCTCACGACCGGAACGGCCCTCAGCGCCGGTGCCGGTTGCACGGCCGGTGCCGGCCTCACGGGCGGTCCGGGCCTCGTGACCGGTGCAGACCTCACGACCGGTGCGGACCTCACGAGCAGTGCGGACCTCACGGCCGGTATGGACCTCACGGCGGGGGTCGACCGAACCGGCGGTACGGATCTCACGACCGGTGCAGACCTCGCGGCCGTTGCGGATCTCACGACCGGTACAAACCGAACCGCCGGTACGGACCGAGCCGCCGACACAGACGTCGCGGCCGCCACGGGCCTCACCGCCGGCACGAGTCTCACGGCCGGTACGGACCGCACCGCCGGTACGGACCACTCGGCCCTGACGGCCGGTGCGGACGGCCCGGCCACCGCGGCCGTCTCCGACGTCCCCTCCACCACAGCCGCCCCGGCCTCCCCGTCCAGCCCGTCCAGCCCGTCCAGCCCGTCCGGCCCGGCCCACGCGGCCGCCTCGACGGGTCCGTCAACCGGGGCCGTCCCGGCTGGTCCGTCCTCCGGGGCCGGTGTGCGGGCCGCACGGTGCCGGGACCGGCGGGTCTACACCCGGTCCCATCCGGTGCTGTTCGCGCTGCTCGCCGTCGCGCGCCGCCGGGGCGCGGTGACCCGGCTCGGCGGCGGCACGGTGCTGGTGCACGGCGGCGACGCGTACCGGAAGGCCCTCACCCGTGTTCCGCTGGACCGCGCGGCGGCGGGCACCACCGGTGGCGCGGTGCGCGAACTGTCCGGCGGCGGCGCCCTGTTCGACCAGGAGGGCGCGGGGCACCGTGCCGCACGGCGCGTCGTCCTCGACCCGCTCGGTGCGGCCGGCACCGAGCGGCTGCGCCCGCTGTGGCGCGAGGTCCTGGACCGCCGCCTCGCCCCGCTGGGCGCGGGCCGCGTCGTCGACCTCGTCCCGCTCGCCCGTGAACTGGCCGGCGCCACGGTCCGCGCGCTGCTGGAGGTGGACGCCGGCCCGGAGCGGATCGCCGGGGCCGCCGCGCGCGCCGCGGCGACCGCCGTGCGCGGCCATCTGCCCGGGCTCCGGCCGCCGGGCAGCGCGCGGGCCGCCGCCGGGGCCGCCGCCCGGCTGGCGGCCCTGCTCGCCCCGGACGCGCCGCGGGGCTCCGACGGGGAGCCGGGCCTGCGGGCGATGCTCGCGGTCGCCGCCGTCAGCACCACCGTGGCGGCCCTGCCCCGTGCGGCCGCCTGGTGCGCGGACGCGGCGCTGTGGGACCAGGCGGCCGACGACCGGCTGCGGCCCGCCCTGGTGGGCGAGTTGCTGCGGGTGACCGCGCCGTCGCCGCTTCTGCCGCGTGTGGCGGCGGCCGACGCGGATCTCGGCGGGTGCCCGGTGCGGGCCGGGGACCGGCTGGTCCTGGTGGCCCGGCACGCCGCGCGGGCCCACGCCGATCCGCCGGACGCGCTGTGCCCCGCGCCGCCCGCGGTGGCCCGCCTGGTCTTCGGCGCGGGACCGCACACCTGCCCCGGCGCCCGGCTGGCCCAGGCCCAACTGGACGACGTACTGGCTGCGTTGGCCGCGTACCGACCCGTCGTGGTCCGTGCCCGCGTGGACCGGCGTGCCGCGCTGCCCGGCTGGCGGACGCTCACCGTCCGGGCCACCAGCGGGACGGAGGAGGGCCGGTGATCACGGTCGCGGTGACCGGGGCGAGCGGCTTCTGCGGGGGCCGGGTGGCCCGCTCGGCGGCCGCCCGGGGGGACGAGGTGCTGTGTGTGGGGCGGCGTCCGGGGCCGGTGGGGCGGCACGTCGTGTGGGACGCCGCCCGCGAGGTGCCGGACCTCCGCGGTGCGGACGTGGTGGTGCACTGTGCGGCGGCGGTCGGCGACCCGGTGCCCGGCTCGCGCGCCGAGGCGCTGATGCGGGCGGTCAACGTGGACGGTACGGCACGGCTGCTCCGGGCGGCGGCGGGCCGGCCCGTGGTGTGGGTGAGCAGCGCCAGCGTGTACGCGCCGGGCCCCGGCCGGGCCCGGCTCACCGAGGACCATCCGGTGCGCGGCCAGTTGAACGCGTACGGCCGGACCAAGGCCGCCGGCGAGGCACTGGCGCTGGCCGCCGGGGCCGTGGTGCTGCGGCCCCGGGCGGTGTACGGCACCGGGGACCCGCATCTGGTGCCCCGGCTGCTCGCCCGGGTCCGGCACGGGCTGCTCCTGCTGCCGGGGCCCAGCGTCCCGCTGAGCCTGACGGCCGTCGAGAACCTGGCCACCGCCTGCCTCGCCGCCGCCGGCTGGCCGCCGGGCGCCTACAACATCGCCGATCCGGTGCCGTACGACCGGGACGCGGCCGTGCGGGCGGTACTGGCGGCCCACGGCGTACGGGCGAGGATCCGCCCCGTGCCGCGCCCCCTCGCCCGCACGGCGGCGGGGGCCGTCCAGGCGCTCGGCCGGCTGCGTCCGGAGCGGGAACCGTTCCTCACCCCGTACGCCATCGACCAGCTCGCCGCGCCGGTCGTCCTGGACGTCTCCCGCGCGCGGTCCCGGGGCTGGCATGCCGGCCGCGACCTCACCGACTACACCGGCGAACTCATGGCCGCCCGCGCGGCGGAGGGCGGCCGGGCGCGGGGGCGGTGAAGGGCGCGTACCGGACGCCGAGCACCGGCGCCCCCTGCCGTCCTCCGGGCGAGGCCCGGGGCCCGGCCCCGTGGCCGGGACCCGTGGCCGGGACCCGTGGCCGGGACCGGTGGCCCCGGACCGCGGGCTCCAGCGGCACAGGCTGGGGCCGGGGCGGGGGGCGCCGCGAGTGCTTGCCTACACCGTCGCCCTCGGCTCCGTGCCCAGTTCCCGGCGGGCGCGGGCGGCGGCGCCGACCGGGACGGCGTCGGCGGCCAGGGCGGCCCGGACCAGGCGGACGGGGTGGCCGCTGACCGGGGGGTCGGCGGCCAGGGCGGACAGGATGACGGGTTCCAGCAGCGGCCAGGCGCGGCTGACGCCCCCGCCGACGACCACCGTGGTGATGTCGGCGACCCCCGCCGTGATCACGATCGCCCGGGCGATGCCCGCCCCCGCCGCGCGGTACACGGCGAGGGCGTCCTCGTCACCCCCGGCGGCGGCCTCGGCGACTTCGCGGGCGGTACGGCGGCGGCCGGTGCGGTCGGCGTAACGGGCGCCGATGGAGCGGCCGGAGGCCAGCGTCTCCAGGTGCCCCCGGCCGCCGCAGGAGCAGGGCAGGTCACCGAAGCCGGGGATGTGCCCGATCTCGCCGGCCGCGCCGTGCGGCCCCGCGTACAGGGCGCCGTTGGTCCACAGGGCGCCGCCGACGCCGGTCCCCAGCGTCATGCCGAGGACGTCGGCCTCGCCGCGCACCGCTCCGCCGCAGACCTCTCCGTAGAGGAAGGCGTTGACGTCGTTGTCCAGGTAGGCCGGGACGCCGAGGGCCTCTTCGACCGCGGCGGTGACGGCGAATCCGGCCCAGCCGCGGAAGGAGTCGCTGGCCACCAGGATGCGGCCGTTCGCGGAGTCCACCACCCCGGCGGCGCCGACCCCGACGCCCACCAGGCGGCCGGGCGTACGGGCCAGCAGCGGGGCGAGCGCGTCGAGCGCGGCCCCGACCATGGCCGGGCCGCCCTCCTGCGCGGGGGTGGCGGTCTCCGCGCGGTCGAGGACGGTCAGGTCGTCGGAGCAGAGGACCACCTGGGTGGTGGTGCCGCCGATGTCGATGCCGGCGAGGAGCGGCCGGAGGGTGGGGGGCATGGCCGGTTCCTGCGGGGTGTGCGGGGTGGGAAGGGGTCGGGTCACGCCTGGGCCTCCGTACGGCCGGCCGCGAGGGTGGCCAGGCGCTCGGCCCTGCGGCCCCGCTGCACCACCGGGTCGGGCACCGGTACAGCGGCCAGCAGACGGCGGGTGTAGTCGGTCTCCGGGTGCAGCAGGGTCGTCCCGGTGGGGCCCTGCTCCTCGATCCGGCCGGCGCGCATCACGACGACGCGCTGGGCGAAGTGCTGCACGACGGCGAGGTCGTGGGAGACGAACAGGCAGGCGAAGCCCAGGTCGCCCTGGAGTTCGGTGATGACCTCCAGGACCGCTTCCTGCACGCTGACGTCGAGCGCGCTGGTGGGTTCGTCGGCGACCAGCAGCCGCGGTTCCAGTACCAGGGCGCGGGCCAGGCTGACCCGCTGGCGCTGGCCGCCGGAGAGTTCGCGGGGCGCGCGCCGGGCGACCTCGCGGGGCAGCCGGACCCGGTCGAGGACGGCGGCGACCTTGGCCTGCCGGTCCTTGGCGGACAGGTCGCGGCGGTGGATCCGGAGCGGTTCGGCGACGCACTCGCCGACGGTCATCCGGGCGTCGAGGGAGGCCACCGGATCCTGGAGGACGACGCCAATGCCGGCCCGCAGGGCCCGGCGGGCGCGGGCGCGGGTGCGGGCGAGGTCGGCGCCGAAGAGGGAGACGGTGCCGGAGGTGGGCTGGATGAGGCCGAGCGCGACCCGGGCGGCGGTGGACTTGCCGGAGCCGGACTCACCGACCAGGCCGAGAGTCTGCGCCGGTTCGACCCGGAACGACACTCCGCCGAGGGCGCGCACGGCGGCCTTGCCGCGGCCGAACACCACGGAGACGTCCCGCAGTTCGACCACGGGTCCGGCCCCTGGTTCCGCCACGTTTTCGGCCACGGCTTCCGCTGCGGGTTTCGCCACGGGTCCGGCGACGGCTCCGGTGGCCGAGCCGTCGACGGGACCGTCCACGGCTCCGGTGGCGGAACCGTCGGCGGATTCGGTGGCGGAGCCGCCCGCGGGCCGGTCCGGGGTCCGGTCCCCGGGGGCGCCGGAGCCGGCGGGCGGGGCCGCCGGGCCGGCCGCCGGACCGCCCGTGCGGGCCCGGGCGGTCGCGGGGGTCCGGCCGGTGCCGTCCCCGGAACCGGCGGTCCGGCCGGTGCCGTGCTCCGCCGCGGCGGACCCGGCGGACCCGGCGGTGCCGTCCGCCGTCCCGGCGACGGAGAGCCGGGGCACGGCGGCCAGCAGGCGCCGGGTGTAGTCGTGGACGGGGCGCAGCAGGACGTCCTCGACCGGCCCGGTCTCCACGATCTCCCCCCGGTACATGACGGCGACCCGGTCCGCGAAGTCGGCGACGACGCCCATGTTGTGGGTGACCAGCAGCACGCCGGTGCCGGTCTCGGCGGCGAGCCGGCGCAGCAGGTCGAGGATCTCGGCCTGCACGGTGACGTCGAGCGCGGTGGTCGGCTCGTCGGCGATGAGCAGGCCGGGCTCGTTGGCGATGGCCATGGCGATGACGACGCGCTGGCGCTGGCCGCCGGAGAGCTGGAAGGGGTAGGCGCGGGCGCGCTTGCCGGGTTCGGGGATGCCGACGCGGCGCAGCAGTTCGACGGCCTCGGCGGCGGCGTCCTTGGCGGACACCTCGCGGTGGTTGCGGATCACCTCGGCGATCTGCTTGCCGATCCGGGTGAGCGGGTCGAGTGCGGTGGCCGGCTCCTGGAACACCATGGAGACGGTCTTGCCGCGCAGCGCCGCGAGGCTGTTCTCCGGGGCGCCGACGATCTGGGTGCCGGCGATGACGGCGCTGCCGGTGGCGCGGGCGTTCGCGGCGAGCAGGCCCATCGCGGCGAGCGCGATGGTCGACTTGCCGGAGCCGGACTCGCCGACCAGGGCCAGCGTCTCGCCCGGGCGGACCTGGAGGGAGACGCCCTTGACGGCGGGTACCTCTCCGGTCTCGGTGGTGAAGACGACGCCGAGGCCGTCGAGTTCGAGGATCGGGCCGGACGCCGTGGTGCGGGCGGCGGTGCCCTTGGTGGTGGCGGTCATCCGCGTCCCCTCACATCGAATGCGTCGCGGAGTCCGTCCCCGATCGCGTTGAACGCCCACACCACCAGGATGATGGCCAGGCCGGGCGGCAGGATCAGCCACCAGTAGCCGGAGTAGGCGGCGGTGAGTCCGGCGGAGAGCATGCCGCCCCAGTCGGTCTGCGGCGGCCTGACTCCCATGCCCAGGTAGGAGACGTAGGCGACGAGCAGGATGGCGTCGGCGACCTGGAAGGTGGCGGCGACGATGACGGTCGAGACCGAGTTGGGCAGGATGTGCCGCAGGATCGCCCGGGCGTGCGTGCCGCCGATGGCGCGCAGGGTCAGGACGTAGTCGCGGTTCTTCAGGGTCAGTGTCTCGGCGCGGACCAGCCGGGAGGGCACCAGCCAGGACACCAGGCCCAGGATGAGGACGAGTCCGGCCAGGCCCGGGGTGGTGATGGCGGAGACCACGAGCAGGATGAACAGGGCGGGGATCGCGATGCCGGCGTCGACGATGCGCATCATCACGGCGTCGATCCAGCCGCCCGCGTACCCGGCGGCGGCGCCCCACAGCGTGCCGATGACGGTGGCGAGGACGCCCGCGGCGAGGCCGACGACGAGCGAGACCTTGCCGCCGTACATCAGCCGGCCCAGTTCGTCGTGGCCGACGGCGTCGGTGCCCAGCCAGTGGGCGCCGCTGGGAGCGAGGTTGACCTGCTGGAGCATGGTGTGGGTCTGGTCGGTGGAGTACACCAGCGGGCCCGCGAAGCAGAACAGGAAGAAGAGGACCACGACGGCGAGCCCGACGACGGCCAGTCTGTTGCGCAGGAAGCGGCGGACGGCGAGCCGTGCGCCGGAGGCCTCGCGCGGGGCGGCGGCCTTCGCCGGGACCGTGTCCGGCTGGATGACGGCGCTCATGCCCGGCCTGCCTTCACTCGGGGGTCGATGATCCGCTGGACGATGTCGGCGAGCAGGGTGCCGGTGACGGTGGCGACGGCGATCACCAGGACGCAGCCGAGCAGGACCGGGTAGTCGGAGGACTGTGCCGCCGTCCAGAACAGCAGCCCCATGCCGGGGTAGTTGAAGAGCTGTTCGACGACCAGGGCGCCGCCGAACAGCACGGGCACGTAGTAGCCGAGCATGGCCACCACGGGCGTCAGCGAGTTGCGGAACACGTGCCGCCACAGGATGGCGCCGGGGCGGGAGCCGCCCGCCCGGGCGGTGCGGACGTAGTCCTCGGAGAGGTTCTCCAGGGTGGCCGAGCGCATGTACCGGCTGAACACCGCGACCATGGAGGCCGCGCCCGCGACCACCGGCAGCACCAGGGCCTGCGGGTCGGAGAAGACCTGGCCCAGGGTCTCGCCCTGCGGGGCCTGCGAGGGGAACCAGGCGAGCTGCTGGCTGAAGACCAGGACCAGGATCAGACCGAGGAAGTAGACGGGCGTGGAGTAGGCGATGAAGCTGAGCGTGGTGATGACGTAGTCGGCCGCCTTGTTGCGGCGCACGGCCTGCCACATGCCGAGCGGGACGGCGAGGACGAGGCCCGCCAGGGCCGACAGCACGGTGAGGACGAGGGTCTTCGGCAGTCGCTCGGTGATGAGCTGGGAGACGGGCTCGTTGAGGGTGTACGAGGTGCCGAGGTCGCCGTGCAGCAGTTGGCCGAGGTAGTAGAAGTACTGGACGGGCAGGGACTTGTCGAGGCCCTGTTCGTGGTTGAAGCGGGCGATCTGCTGGGCGGTGGCCTGCGGTCCGAGGATCCCGCGTGCGGGGCCTCCGGGGAGGGCGTGCAGCAGGCCGAAGACGACGATCGTCACGATGACGATCACGGCGACGGCCTGCAGGACGCGTCTGATCAGGTACGAGGAAGTGCTCATGTGTTTTCCGGTCGCTTCGTCTGCGTGGCGCGCGGGCGTCACCTGGACAGGGGCGTCACTGCGACAGGGGCGCCGGCGCGGGTGCCGGCCCGGCGGGTGCCGGTGCGGCAGACGGGTGGGCGGCGGGTGCCGGTGCGGTGGGTGCCGGTGTGACGCGGGTGTGCGGCGGGGGTGTGCGCGGGGTGCGGGCGGCCGGCCGGGCGGCCGGGTGCCGCCGGCCGGGTGCCGCGGGCCCGCGCGGGAGGGACCGGACTTAGAGCTGCGAACAAAAGGGGAGTCCGATCAGCTCGCGGCGTCCGGTGCGTGCGATCGCAAGGCGCCGGAAGGTCCTTGTAGCGGAGCTACCA
>NZ_JBEYJA010000089.1:0-14543 GCF_040703815.1 Streptomyces sp. NPDC006743
CCACCCGCTACGACAAGACCGCCGAGTCCTACCAAGCAGCCATCACCCTCGCATCGCTCCTGATGTGGGCGTGACACTTTGACGACAACTCCTAGGACGCCTTCGGGTGCTCGGGGGCGCGGCGCATCAGGTACGCCGCCCCGGCGCCCGCCACGAACAGGGCCGCCACGGAGACGCAGGTGGCGAGCCAGGCGGCGCCGAGCCAGCGGGTGCCGAAGTAGCCGAGCGCCACGCTGTAGGCGGCCCAGGACAGACCGGCCAGCGCGGACCAGGGCAGGAACTCGCGCACCCGGCGGTGCGCCGCGCCCGCGCTGAACGAGACGACCGAGCGGCCGGCCGGGGCGAACCGGGCGATGACCACGAGCGCACCGCCGCCGCCGCGCGCGAGGGCCGCGCCGAGTCGTTCCTGCGCGGTGCTGAGCCTGCGGGAGCGGGCGATGGCCCGGTCCAGGCGCTCGCCGCCGCGCCGGGCGAGGCGGTAGGCGAAGAGGTCGCCCAGCACCGAGGCCGTGGCGGCGCACAGGATCAGCGCGAGGATGTCGGGCACGTCGTGCGGGACGTGCCCGGCCGCGGCGCCCGTGCCGGCGGCGGCCGCCGTGGCGGCCGTCACGATCAGGACACCGCTGGGCAGCACCGGCAGGAAGACGTCGAGCAGCACCGAGAGGGTCACCGCGACATAGATCCACGGAGTGCCGGTGAGCGCCCCCACCCTCGCCACACTCTCCAGCACCGCGAACTCCCTGAACTCCCCCGTGGACCGGACCGTGTGCCGCGATGTCGCGGGGGAGCGGCAGGGGCGGTCTGTGAACAGCCATACAGCGTACGCCTGGGGTGTGACAGGAGGTCCACGGGGGGCTCAGGTGTTCGCGCGGGGAGCGGGGGATCGAGGGCCGGGCGTTCGCGGGAGCCGGCAGGCCACGCGGTTCAGGGGGCGCGCGGCGGCCGGGGCCCCGTACCCGGTCTCGGGATGCGCGCCACGGCGGAGGACCGGCACCCGTCCGGGACGGGCGCCGAGGCGGGGACACCGGCACCCGCACGGGGTGGGCGCCGCGACGGGGCACCGGCACCCGCACGGGGTGGGCGAGCCGCGACGGAGGCGGGGGCCGTGCCGGGCGGGTGCCGTGTCGTGCCGTGCGGGTGCTCGCCGGGAGAGACTGCCCGGGCGGTCGTCAGGCAGCGACCGGGGTCTGCTCGGCGGCGGGGCTCCGCTGTGCCGAGCGCCGGGCGAGCAGCCCGTCCAGGGCGAACGCGCCGGAGCCGGTGAAGACCAGCAGCAGGAAGGCCCAGCAGAACATCACCGGCATCTCGCCGCCGTTCTGGATGGGCCACAGTGCCGCCTTCTGGTGCACGTCGAAGTAGGCGAAGGCCATGGAGCCGGAGGCGACGAACGCGGCGGCGCGGGTGCCCAGGCCCAGCATGACCAGAGCGCCGCCGACCACCTGGATCACCGCCGCGTACCAGTTCGGCCAGGTGCCGGCCGCGAGCGTGCCGCCGTGGGTGCCGGGCGCGCCGCCGAGCACGCCGAAGAGGGAAGCGGCGCCGTGGCAGAAGAAGACCAGTCCTACGACGATGCGGAACAGGCCGAGGACATAGGGCTGCGCGGAGTTGAGACGTCCGGTCAAGCCGGTCATGGGGGGTGCTCCTTCGGTGAGGCCGGCCCGGGGAGGGGGCCGGCTGGGGACGCGTCCGAACGGGTGACCTAGGTTAGGTCGGCCTAATCTGTACTTGCAAGTTCAACATCTGGCCACAGTGAGGATCCTGCTCGGGTTCCGTTTGACGCGGTACGCAGTGGATTGCGTGAAGTGCGCGAACCTTCCACAGGGCGGACAACCTGGTGAATAACGGGGTGTGCCACCAGGTGGACCACCGGTCGCTCCGGAGGTGGCGCGGGACTCCGCTACGGCTCCCGGCCGGCCCGGCTCGCGGTCGCGGCCTGCGCCCGGAGCCGCGCTGACGCGCTCGGCGCGCACGTCGGCGAGCGCCGAGTTGACGAACACATGACCGAACCAAAAAGGCCGGGTACGGCCCCGGGCGGCCGATGGCTCGGATCAGCCATCCGCGGACGGGCGCGCGGAGGCAGGTGGACCAGGTGCGGCCGGCCGCTGCGCCGACCCTGGCGACCCCGGCGGGCGGCCCGGCCCCCGGACGGGCGGGCTCAGGCAGGCGCGTTCAGACGGGCGGGACCGAGGGCCGGGACGGGAGCGGCGGGGGTCTGGCGGCGGGGGTCTGGCCGGGCGATGCGACGGGACGACGGGGGCGGCGGACGGCCGGACGGCGGCGGTCGGACGGCGGCGTCTGGCCGGCGCGAGGGGCGGCGGTGATGGCCGGATGTCGGTGACCGGATGGGGGCGGGGGTCGGAGGCGGCGGTCGGCCGGCGGCTGCCCGGCGCTGGCCGGGTGGCTGTGAGGGGCAGCGGGGTTCGGACGGCACTGACCGGATGGCGGTAGTGGGCGGCGGCGGCCGGGTGGCGGCGCCCCGGCGGCGGTGTCCGGACGGCGAAACCCGCCCTCCTCCGGCGGCCCGTACGGGTGTGCGCGGGGGAGGAGGGCGGGCGGAGGGCGGGCCGAAAGAGGCGGTGGCGGGAGGGGTGGCCGTGGACCGGGTCCCGTGGGGCGGCTTGCGGCGGAAGGGTCCCGTCAGCAGCTTGCGAGGTAGCCCTGGAGGGCGCTCTTCTCCGCGGAGTCGACCGACAGGTTGTAGTAGTACTTCACCTGGACCCAGGCGCGCACGTACGTGCAGACGTACGCCGTCCGGGACGGCACCCAGGTCGCCGGGTCCTGGTCGCCCTTGGCCTGGTTCACGTTGTCGGTGACGGCGATGAGCTGCGGGCGGGTCAGGTCGTTGGCGAAGGCCTGACGCTGTGCCGTGGTCCACTTGCTCGCCCCGGAGTCCCAGGCCTCGGCGAGCGGCACGAGGTGGTCGATGTCCAGGTCGGAGGCGGCGGTCCAGGTCGCGCCGTCGTAGGGCGAGTACCAGCTGCCGCCGGTCGCGGCGCAGGAGGAGTCGGTGGTGACGTTCGAGCCGTCCCGCTTGAGGACGGTCTCGCGGGTGTTGCAGCTGCCGCTGATGGTGATCCAGTGCGGGAAGAGGTCGCGGTCGTAACCGGTGCGGTTCTCGGTGGCGACGGTGAGGGAGGCGAGGTAGCCGCGGGCGGTGGCGGCGCTGACCGGTGTGGGGAGGGTGGCGGAGGCGGTCGGGGAGTTGATCAGTGCTGCGGTGGCGAGGAGGCCGGTGAGGGCCGTGAGTATGCCCAGTCGTCGACGCGCGTAGAACGCGGGCCGGGAAGACCTGCGGAACCTGCGGACCATGTGAACTCCCTTGATTGGTGGGGGTTTTCGGCGCGAGTGTGGGAATGCTCGCGGCGGCGCGTTGCGGGGAGGTGTGCGCGCGGTGAGAAGTTAGTGACGCGTGCATGACATGACAAGGCCCGTGCCGGAACTTCCGGTCGCGTACGATGGACGGCGCAGAAGGGGAGTAGCTCTTCGCCGGACCGTCGACATACTGCTCAGCTGGGCTGAGCCGGCGCCCGGAGGCAGGCCTCGGACAGGGTCCGGGGGCGGCCAGCGAGACCTTCGGCACAGCAGTGCACGCCCGTGCGTACGGCACGGGTGCATCCGTGCGCTGCCCTGCCGAGGCTCTGGTCGCACGGATCGCAGCACTCTCGGCGGGGTGGCCCGACCGATTGAGGGACAGTGATCAGTCTCAGCGTCCTGGCGCTCGTCTTCGGCGTCGTCTTCCTCGCCGAGCTGCCGGACAAGACGGCCCTGGCGGGACTCGTCCTCGGCACCCGTTACCGCGCCTCCTACGTCTTCGCCGGAGTCGCCGCCGCCTTCCTGCTGCACGTCGTGCTGGCCGTGGCCGCGGGCAGCGTGCTGACGCTGCTGCCGCAGCGGATCGTGCACGCGCTGACGGGCGTGCTGTTCCTCGGCGGCGCGGCCGTGCTGCTGCTGAAGAAGGGCGACGACGACGAGGAGATCCGGCAGCCGCAGGACCAGTCCTTCTGGCGGGTCGCGGGCACCGGCTTCATGCTCATCCTGGTCGCCGAGTTCGGGGACCTCACCCAGATCATGACGGCGAACCTCGCCGCCCGTTACGACGACCCCGTCTCCGTCGGACTGGGCGCTGTCCTGGCTCTCTGGGCCGTCGCCGGGCTCGGCATCGTCGGCGGCAAGGCGCTGATGCGGCGCGTGCCGCTGAACCTGATCACCAAGATCGCGGCCGTGCTCATGCTCGCGCTCGGCGTGTGGAGCCTGTGGGAGGCGGTGGCCTGAGCACCCGGGCGGCCCGCGGCCGCGCGGGGCGCCCGGGTGCTGCCGCCGAGGCGGCCCCCGGCCCCCGGCCCCCGGCCGCAGGGCGCCCGCGGTGCCGCCGCTCGGCACCGCGGCCCGGCGTTGTCACTCGGTGGTACGGCCCTGGTGCCGCCGCTCGGCGCCGTGCCCGCCGTGCTGTCGCTCAGGGCTGCGGCCGGGGCGGTTGGTCGCGGGGTGCCTCGCCCGCGCGGGGAGGGCCCCGGAGGCCGGCGTGGAGCTGAACGGCGGATGAAGGTTTCGCCCGGCGGTGGCGTGAGGCCCGACTTGTTTTGTACCGTGGAGGAACAAAGTGGCTCCCGCCCGCACTCCCTGACCGGCGGGCGGGGCCGCCTTGTCCTCCACCCCCGGAACGTCCCGGCGGGTCACCCCGGGGCCCACCCCATGCCCCGCCGCGCGCCTTGGAGCTGCCGATGACGGCCACCGCCGTGCTCACCGCCCGAGCCTTCCTGCTGGACATGGACGGCACCCTCGTCAATTCGGACGCGGTCGTCGACCGCGTCTGGCGGCGCTGGGCCGACCGGCACGGTCTGGACGGCGACGAGGTGATGAAGGTGGTCCACGGCCGGCAGGGACACGCCTCGATGGCGCTGCTGCTGCCGAACCGGCCCCAGGAGCAGAACCTCGCCGAGAACGCCCGCATGCTCGCCGAGGAGACCTCGGACATGGAGGGCGTGGTGCCGGTACCCGGCGCGCCGGAGTTCCTGGCCGCGCTGCGCGGCCTGCCGCATGCCCTCGTGACCTCGGCGGACGTGGCCCTCTCCACGGCCCGGATGGCCGCCGCGGGCCTGCCCCTGCCGGGCGTGCGCGTCACCGCCGAGTCCGTCGGCGCCAGCAAGCCCGATCCGGAAGGCTTCCTCAAGGGCGCCGCCGAACTCGGCATCGCCCCCGCCGACTGCGTGGTCTTCGAGGACTCCGGCGCGGGCATCGCCGCCGGGCGGGCCGCCGGGATGCGGGTGATCGGCATCGGCCCGCGCGCCGCCCTGCACCGGCCCGACGCGGTGGTGCGCGACCTCACGCAGGTCCGCGTCGAGCCGGCCGGGGACGGCACGGTCCGCCTGCACGTGGGCTGACCGCCGACCTGCGCCAGGAGTGAGGGGACGCGCCTTGGCTGACCGCCCGCCTGCACCTGGAGTGTGAGGTGCGCCTGCACGTGGGCTGAGTGACGGGTCCGCCTGCGCCTGGAGTGACGGGCGCGCCCGCACCTGGGCTGACCGGACGCCTGCGCCTGGAGTGACGAGTGTGCCCGCACCTGGGCTGACCGCCCGCCTGCACACGGGGCGGGCGCGGGTCGCAGCGGCCCGCGGCGGCCTCGGTTGCGGGCCGGTCAGGCCGCCCCGAAGCAGATTCAGGCCAGGCCGGCCCGAACGGATTCAGGCCAGGCCGGCTTCGATGGCGCGGCGGATCGCGTCCGCCCGGTCGCGGATGCCCGCCTTGGCGAACAGGGTGTTGATGTGGATCTTGACCGTGGCCTCGCCGATGAACAGCTTCTCGGCGATGCCCCGGTTGGGCAGGCCCTGGCCGATCAGCGTGAGCACCTCGCGTTCGCGACGCGTGAGGTCGTCCGGCAGGGGCCGCGGCGGAGCCGGGGCCGACGTGGGTGCCTTGGTCCGGACGGTGGCCAGCAGCCGGTCCTGGACCTCGCGGTCGAGCACCGACTGACCGGCGGCAGCGGCCCGGATCGCCCGGGTGATGTCCAGGCGTCCCGCGTTCTTGGTCAGATAGCCGCGGGCGCCCGCGCCCAGCGCAGATTCTGTGTCGCCCCCGGCGGCACCGCGCGGACGGTCCCCGTGACGGTGAGAACGTCACGGTGGCCCGACGAGGCGAGCATCGCGGCCAGGCTCTCCCGCAGGGGCAGCGAGTCCTCACGCAGCGCGTGCACGGTCCACTGCGCCTGTCTCAGGCTCTCCTTGACGAGGTCGTGGGCCTTGTCGTTGGCCGCCCGGACCTTCTCCAGGTCGCCGGTGTCGAGCAGCGCGTCGGCCAGTTCCAGCTGCATGTTGATCCCGGCCAACGAGTGCGCCAGGACGTCGTGCACGTCCCGGGCGATCCGGCTGCGCTCGGCCAGCACGGCCGTGCGCGCCTCCGCGCGCGCCGCGCGTTCGGCCGACTCGGCCGCCTCGATCGCCGCCCGGACGGCCCGGCGCTGACCGCGATTGATGATGCCGATCACGACCGGGGCTCCGGCGGTGAGACCGACCGTCCAGGGCAGCAGCGGGTAGTCCGGGCCGGGGCGGACATACAGGACGGCGCCGCAGAGCAGGCTGCAGAACGCGGCGAGCAGGAGGGCCGGTCTGGTGTCGAGCCGGTATCCGAGGTGTCCGGCGAGGAAGTAGGCGAAGAGATAACCCGTTCCGGAGCGGCTGACGCCGATCAGGGCCGCTGCCGCGACGACGCCGAGCGTCAGCCAGACGACGGCGGAGCGCGGGGAGACCCTGCCCTCGGGCAGGTGCCGGGCCAGCAGCGCCGCGGAGCTGACGGCGAGGAGGAGGGCGACGGCCAGACCCTGGCCGCTGAAGCCCACGGGCCGGACGGTGAAGATCCCGGCGACGACGACCGCGAGGGTCAGCACCCAGTGCGTGCGCGGGTCCGGCCCGGGCACCCGCCGGGCCGGGTCCTGCCCGGGAAGGGGCCGCGAGTCGTGCCCTGGAAGCGGCCGGGTGTCCGCCGCCCGGTCCGCTGCCAGGGCCGCGTCCTGCGGCGCGCTCTGCCCGGGAGTGGGGGCGCTCGGGGTCGCGGTCACGGGCGAAAGATACTGCACGGTCAGGCCGCACGGTCGAGGACGGGCACGGGACGGACCACCGCCCGCCTCCTGCTGCGCAGGTAGATCGTGGCCACCCGGGTGACCACCTCGGTGAGGGCCATCAGCACGAACGCCGTCACCCATGCCTGGTCACCGGTGATGTGGTGAGCGACGCTGAACCGGGCGACGTCGTCGGCGCCGCCGCCGTGCTCGACCCACATCTGGAAGCCCATCCGGGCCCCCATGCCCACGACCCACAGGACCGCCGACACCACCCCGGCCTTGATCAGGAGGTGCCCGCCGGCCGACCGTATCCGTGTGTGGAGGCCGCCGGTGACGCCGAGCGCGGCGCCCACGCCCGTCAGGGCCGTGACCAGCACCAGGTCGTTGCCCGCGGTGGGGATGCCGTCCAGGTAGGAGTAGGCGACGTAGGCCACGATCCCCAGCGGGATCAGGAAGGTCTTGAGGTCGAGCCGGTCTTCCCGCAGCTGCCGGAAGACGACGAGGATGAGGGCGATGTCCGTGATCCACTCGGTCGCTGTCATGCCCTCAAGACTGCGGCGAAGAGGCTCCCGGCACCTGGACCCACGGGTGGAATCACGGGTGGAGATCCACTGCCTCCCCGCCTCCACCCCCGAGCCCGCCTCACCTCACGGCGCTCCCGCGGCCTTGCCCCCACGTGATCCGACGGACCGGACCGGACCGGGGCTCGGCTCGCCCGGACGGGCCGGGCCTCACCGGTGGGACGTCTCCGCCTCCAGGCTCGCCCGTGTCGCCGGCCCGTAGACGCCGAGGCCGTCCGAGGTGATGCCGCGGGCCCACTGGTAGGTCCGTACCGAGTTCTCCACGTGCTGGTCGTAGAAGCCGTCGATCCGGCCGGTGTAGAGGTACAGCCGCGCCAGGCGCTCCTGCAGGTCGCTCACCTCGGGGCCGCGGTCGCCCCGGCGCAGCGTGGCCGGGGGGAGGGGCGTCCGCGTGACCCGGGGGGACGCGGAGGCGGTCGGGGCGGTGGCGGTGGGCGCGAGTCCCGGCGGGGCGGAGCCCGTGGACCCGGACGGTGACGGGGAGGCGCTCGTCGCGGAGGGCGACGGGGACGCGGACGGGCTCGCGGTGGCGGACGGCGACGCGCTCGCCGGCGCGGACCCGCTGGGGGAGGGCGCGGGCGCGGAACTTTTCGGCGGGGCCGCGGGCGCGGTGGACGCCGGGCCGTCGGGGATGCCCTCCCGTACCTCCTGGGCGGCGCCGTCCCGGGCCGGGGACTCGTACGAGAACAGGCCCCCGGCGTACGCGCACGCCGCCGCGAGCGCGACAACCGCCGCCGAGACGGCGAGCAGGGCGGCGGGCCGGCGGCGCCCGCGACGGCGCCCTTCCGGCGCGGTGTCTTCGCCGCCCGCACCGCCGTCGTCGCCCGCCGCGGCCCCGATGCCCTCGAAGGCGTGGGTGCCGCCGGAGTCGAACATGCTCAGGTCGGTCGCGCTCGGCGCGTCCGCCCGGGGCGTCGGCGGAGCGGGGAGCGCGACCGTCCGCAGCGGCATGGTGGCCTCGACGGCGGGGACGGCCCGCGTCGGCGCCTCCGTGCGGGCGCCGGCCGCCGTCTCGCCGTGGTGCGCGGTTGCGGCCGGGTGCGCCGCGCCTGTCGCACGCGGCGCGTCCGCCCCGTTGGTCGTCGCCGTCGGCCTGGGTGCGGGCTTCGTGGCCGGGGGCGTCGTCGTGGTCGTGTCCGGTCCGGCACCCGGGGCGGCCTGCGGGTTCCCCGGCGTCACGGGCGAGCCCGAGCCCTCCCGGGCCGCAGCGCCGTGCGGGCCCCGCGTGCCGTCTGCGCCGTCCGCCCCGTCCCGCCCGGCGCCGTCGTCGCCGAGCCCCCGGGAACCCTCCTCGTCCCAGGAGTCCCCGGCGCCTCCGTAGCCCCCGGAGCCCCAAGAGCCCCCGCGGCCTCCCAAGTCCCCAGAGTCCC
The DNA here is from genome assembly GCF_040703815.1 of Streptomyces sp. NPDC006743. Taxonomy (NCBI): domain Bacteria; kingdom Bacillati; phylum Actinomycetota; class Actinomycetes; order Kitasatosporales; family Streptomycetaceae; genus Streptomyces; species Streptomyces sp. NPDC006743. Next base: position 9,006 of record NZ_JBEYJA010000089.1, read on the forward strand.
CCGAGTCCCTGTAGTCCACGTATGGCCGTATGCGCAGCGGATCGAAGTCCTCCGCCGCTGCCGCTTCCGCCGTCCGGGCGTCGCGCAGGGCGTCGGCCGCTCGCTGCCGGCAGGCGCACGACGGGGAGTTGTCCGCGCTCCGGGGCGCTCCGCACTCCGGGCAGACATGCCCCTTCGGCTCTTCCACGCGTGGGTCCCCTCCCAGTCCGGACTCCAAGGATTATGCAGATCCTCTCCACACCTTCTCCCCGAAGCCCCCGGAACGACGGTCCCGAAGGGGGGACTCGACAGGCCATACCGGGACACACCGGTGACGATGGAAGAGGTCACGAGAGCGTCGGGAGGTCTTCATGGCCGGGGATGGACAGGGCAGGGCCGGCACGTCGGAGACGCCCGGGGGGCCGACGACGGCCGCAGCGGCGGGAACGGCGGGAACGGCGGGAACGGGCGGATCGGCGGGATCGGCCATACCCCCGTCCGTACCGCCGCCTCCGCACGGCGCGGACCCGGGTGAGTCCGAGCACGTCTCGGGCAACGTGCTCGTCTCCATCGGCGCGCTGCTCCTCGGCATGCTGCTCGCCGCGCTGGACCAGACGATCGTGTCCACCGCGCTGCCCACCATCGTCAGCGACCTCGGCGGTCTCGAGCACCTGTCCTGGGTGGTCACCGCCTACCTGCTGGCCTCGACCGCCGCGACCCCGCTGTGGGGCAAGCTCGGTGACCAGTACGGGCGCAAGAAGCTGTTCCAGACCGCCATCGTGATCTTCCTGATCGGCTCGGCGCTGTGCGGGATGGCGCGGAACATGCCCGAGCTGATCGCGTTCCGGGCGCTTCAGGGCCTGGGCGGCGGCGGGCTGATGGTGCTGTCCATGGCCATCGTGGGCGATGTCGTCTCACCGCGTGAACGCGGCCGGTACCAGGGGCTGTTCGGTGCCGTCTTCGGTGCGACGAGCGTGCTCGGACCGCTGCTCGGCGGGGTCTTCACCCAGCACCTCAGCTGGCGCTGGGTCTTCTACGTCAACCTGCCCGTCGGCATCGTCGCCCTGGCCGTGATCGCCGCCGCCCTGCACATCCCGCGCAAGGCGCAGCACCACGTCATCGACTACCTCGGCACGCTGCTGATCGCCTCGGTCGCCACCTGCCTGGTGCTGGTCGCCTCGCTCGGCGGCACCACCTGGCCGTGGGGCTCGCCGCAGATCATCGGCCTGGTGGTGGCCGGTGTCGTCCTCGTCGTGGCGTTCGTGGCCGCCGAGCGCCGGGCGGCCGAGCCGGTGCTGCCACTGAAGCTGTTCCGCATCCGCACCTTCACGCTCTCCGCCGTCATCAGCTTCATCGTCGGCTTCGCGATGTTCGGCGCGATGACGTACCTGCCGACGTTCCTCCAGGTCGTGCGGGGCATCTCGCCGACGCTGTCCGGCGTGCACATGCTGCCGATGGTGGCCGGCATGCTGCTGGCCTCCACCGGTTCCGGGCAGATCGTCAGCCGCACCGGCCGCTGGAAGGTGTTCCCGGTGACCGGGACCGCCGTCACCACGATCGGCCTGCTCCTGCTGCACCGCCTCGACGAGCACAGCTCCACCGCCGAGATGAGCGGTTACTTCTTCGTCTTCGGTCTGGGGCTCGGCCTGGTCATGCAGGTGCTCGTCCTCATCGTGCAGAACGCCGTCAGCTACGAGGACCTGGGCGTCGCCACCTCCGGCGCCACCTTCTTCCGGTCCATCGGCGCGTCGTTCGGCGTGGCGATCTTCGGCACGGTCTTCGCGAGCCGGCTCGCCGACCAGCTCACCGCCGCCTTCCGGGGCGCCCACCTGCCGCCGGGCGTCTCGGCGAACACCCTCAAGTCCGACCCGCGCGGCATCGCCGCCCTGCCGCCCGGCCTGCGCCCGGCCGCCCTGCACGCGTACGCCTCCGCCATCACCGACGTCTTCCTCTACGCCGCTCCGGTGGCCCTCCTCGCCTTCGTGCTGGCCTGGTTCCTGAAGGAGGACAGGCTGCGCGGCTCGGTCACCGCGCCCGACGGCACGCAGACGCTCGCCACCAACCCCGTCGAACGGTCCTCCTACGACGAGGTGTGCCGGGCGCTGTCGGTGCTGGGCACCCGCGAGGGGCGGCGCGAGATCTACCGGACGATCACCGCGCGGGCGGGCTACGACCTGCTGCCCGCCACGAGCTGGCTGGTGCTGCGCATCAAACGGTACGGCTGGGTGGAGCCCGCCCTGCTGGCGGAGCGGGTGCCCGTCCCGCTGACCGTCATCCTGGAGGCGGCCCGCCAGGTGGAGGAGCGGCACCTGGCCGAACGGCTGGGTCTGGACCTCGTCCTGACCGACCGGGGACGCGAGGTCGCCGAGCGGCTGGCGCGGGCCCGCGAGGAGTCGCTCGCCGAACTGCTCGGCGACTGGTGGGGGCCCGACCGGCCGACCGACCTGGCGCAGTTGGTGAAGGAACTGACGGGAGAGCTGTGCGGCTCCGACGCGGAACGCCCGCACGACGAGCGGGCGGTCACCTGGCAGACGTCCCGCTAGGCGTGACCCGGCCGGCTCACGCCGTCTCGGTCGTGCGCGGCCGGGGCACCGCCGCCGACGCGCCGCGCCGGCCGGCCGCCCGTCATGGCCCGGCCGGCGTCGTCCTCGCCGGCGCCGAGCGGCTTGCTGAACCAGTGCTCGGCGTACGGGTCGTCGTTGTGCCGGGCGTTCTCCGTGTAGCCCAGCCGCGCGTACAGGGCGCGGGCCTCCACCAGGTCGCCGCGGGTGTCCAGGATCATCCGCCGGGCGCCGAGCGCGCGGGCCGCGTCCTCGGCGGCGGTGACCAGCAGGACCGCGCCGCCCCTGCCGCGTGCCTCCTCGCGCAGGAAGACGCGGGTCAGCTCGGCGGTGGCCGCGTCCAGCAGCCGTACACCCGCCGTGCCCGCAGGGCGGCCGCCGTACCGGGCGACCAGCAACTGCCCGGTGGGCGGGGCAAGTTCGGAGCCGGTGTGGGCGGCGATCTCCCGCTCCAGCTCGGCCGGGTCGGTGCGGTGGCCTTCGTGCAGCAGGTACCAGCGGTCGCTGACCTCGGTGTAGTACGCCCGCCAGAGCGCGAGGGCGACGGGGGAGTCGTAGGGCTCGGGGGCCACGGTCCAGGACGCGGCCCCGGCCCCACTCGCCGTCGCGGGCCCGGTCAGGGGCGCGGACGTGGGCGCGTGGGCGGGCGGGGGATCGGTCCTGGGCGGCATGCGGACATTGTCGGCGGGGAGCGGCGGGGCCGCGCAACCTGTTATCCACGAGCCGCGCCGCCCAACGGTCCGTACGGCCCCGGCGACCGTTGCCGCTCCCGTGCGCCACGGCCCCTGCGCCCCCGTCGCGCCGGCCGCGTCGGCCGCGTCGGCCCCCTCGCCCCACGGCCCCCCCGCCCGCTTGCCGCGTGGCCCCCTGCCGCACCCGTTCGCTGTGGGGATGCCGCTGCCCGCTCGCCGCTACTCGCCCGCCGTGCGGGTGCCCTGCGGTCCGCGTCGGGTGCGCCACTCGCGGACGACCTCTTCGACGTCGTACCGCTTCAGCCCCAGGGGCGGGCCCGGCGGCGGCTTGAGCATCATGTCGAGGATCTTCGTGTTGATGTCCGCGATGATCTTCCGGACGGTGTTCTCCGAGGGGGCGGCGTACGCCGCCGCCAGCGCGTCCTCGGCCTCCTTGCGCAGGGCGAGGGACGGGGGCAGGACGGACAGGCCCTCGCGGGCCATCTTGCGCTTGACCCACCACAGTTCGTCGTAGGTGGTGTCGTCCGGGAGGGGCTTGCCCGCGCCGGGCAGCCGGTCGAAGTCACCGCGCCCCTGGGCGTCACGGATCTCCTTCTCGACCCAGGACTCGAACGGCACACCCGGTGGCTTTCGCTCGGTCATGAGGCCATTGTGCCGGACGCGCCCGGCCCAGGCGATTTATCATTCCGCCGCGGTGCGTCAACCGGGCGCCCCGTCACCGGTGTTGGCGCGCACGGCCGGGCACGCGGCGAAGGCAGCGGCGCGGGGCGCCCCGAACCACGAGGAGCGCACGTGCTCGAACTCACCATGGCCTCCGTCTCCGGGACGGAGGCGGGCGCCACGGCCGGCATGCTGATGGCCGACGCGCCCAGCGAACCGGGCGCCGTGCTGCGCGTGGGCCGGGACGGGACCGTGTGCCGCCTGGTGACGCCCGACGACTGGCTGTTCGTCTCCCGGGTCCACCTGGAGTTCCGCTGCGGCGCCGAGGGCGCCTGGCAGGTCACCTGGCTGCGCGGCTCGCAGGCCGAGCCGTCCTCCGAGGTCCGCCTGATGTCCGGCGAGCACGCGCGGCCCCTCGCCTACGGCGCCACGGCGGCCCTGCCGCGGGGCGGCTCGGGCGAGATCGTCGTCCAGGACCGCACCAGCCCGCGCAGCGTGAACGTGGGCTTCTACCACGAGGTCTGAGCGCGGACGGGCGGCAGGCCTGACGGGGGACAGGGCCGGGGACGGGGGCCGGGGGTGCCGGCGCCGGGCCCGGTCAGTCCAGTACGCGGGCGAGGGCGAAGCCGTCGTAGCCCTTGCTGCCGACCGTCTGGATCGCGGTGCCGTCCAGGCGGGGGTGCTCCGCGATGAGTTCGAGGGCGGCCCGGGTGCCGCGCACGCTCGGGTCCGTGCTCGCCGGATCGGTCACCCGGCCGCCGCGCACCACGTTGTCCAGGATGATCAGGCTGCCGGTGCGCGTCAGGCGCAGCGCCCACTCCACGTAGTGCGGGTTGTTGACCTTGTCGGCGTCGACGAAGACCAGGTCGAAGGGGGGCGGGTTCTCGTCGGCGAGCTTGGGCAGCGACTCCAGGGCCGGGCCCACCCGCACCTCGGCGACCCGGTCCAGACCGGCGTGGGCGAGGTTGCGGCGGGCGACGTCGGCGTGGTGGGCGTCGTACTCCAGGGTGACCAGGCGGCCGTCGGCGGGGAGCGCGCGGGCCAGCCAGATGGTGCTGTAGCCGCCCAGGGTGCCGATCTCCAGGATGTTGCGGGCGCCCTGGAGGCAGGCGAGGAGCTGGAGCAGCTTGCCCTGGTTCGGCGTGACGTTGATGTGCGGCAGGCCTTCCGTGTCGCTGTCGCGCTGCGCGGCCTGGAGGGATTCGTCCTCCGGGGAGAGCAGGGCGGTGAAGTAGGCGTCCACGTCGTCCCAGAGCTGCGAGTCGCTCATGCACCATGCCTTTCGTGTGCCTAGTTAGATGCGCTAACTAGCTGCGCTAACGAATATAGCCCCGGAGTGGAGACCGCGGGGAACAGTTTCGGGGAATTTCCCCCGCGGAGCGCGGGGGCGCGCAGGCATGCGGACGTGCGGAAGACGGGCCGGGCAGGCCGAAGGAGCTGGGCCGGGCAGGCGGAAGGCAGGGGGGCCGGACCTGTGGAAGGGGCTGGGCCGGGCAGGCCGGAGGCAGGGGGGCCGGGCGTGCGGAAGGGGTGGGCGCGGCATCGCCGCGCCCACAGCTTCCCGGCGGTGTCCCGTGCCACCAGATCGGCGCGGCCGTCACCGGTCAGGTCGCCGGTGCCGACGAGGGCGGAGTACGTGTTCCAGC
>NZ_JBEYJA010000090.1:0-13598 GCF_040703815.1 Streptomyces sp. NPDC006743
CAGTGCCTTCGCCCTCGGCGAGCCCCGGCATGCCGGACACCAGGGTCTCCCCGCCGCCCCGGCCCGCCCCTGCCCCGGACATCCCGTGACGTGAAGGAGCACCCGCATGCCCTCCAGAAGGGACCTGCTGCGCGGCTCGGCCGCCGCGGCCGCCGCGCTCGGCCTGACCGCACTGCCCGCACCGCCCGCCCTCGGCCTGCCCGCACCGCCCGCGCGGGCCGCCGGACACCCCCGCCCGTTCGGCCGTCACGGCTCACCGGCCGGCCGCCGCACGCCCCGCACCCTGTACGTCGACCCGCACGGCCGCGGCGACGTCACCACCGTCCAGGCGGCGGTGGACGCGGCCACCGGGCCGGGCTGGACCCTGGTCCTGGCCGCGGGCACCTACCGGGAGACGATCACCGTCCCCGCCGCCCTCACCGACATGACCTGGCTCGGCGCCACGGACGACGCCCGTGACGTGACGATCGTGTACGACAACGCGGCCGGCACCCCGAAACCCGACGGTTCCGGCCCCTACGGCACCTCCGGTTCGGCCACGGCCACCCTGAAGGCCGACGGCTTCACCGCACACGGGATCACCTTCGCCAACGACTGGCTGCGCGCCGCCCACCCGGGGGTCACCGGCACCCAGGCGGTGGCCGCGAAGGTCCTGGGCGACCGCTCGGCCTTCCTCGGCTGCCGCTTCCTGGGCCACCAGGACACCCTGTACGCGGACACGGCCTCCCTGACGGCCTTCGCCCGCCAGTACTACGCCCGCTGCTACGTCGAGGGCGACGTCGACTTCGTCTTCGGCCGCGCGACGGCGGTGTTCGAGGGGTGCGAGTTCCGCACCCTGAACCGGACCGACCTGACGACGCCCCCCTACGGCTTCGTCTTCGCCCCTTCCACGGCGGTGGCCAATCCGCGCGGCTACCTGGTCACGTCCGGCCGCGTCACCGGCGAGGCCCCGGCCGCGTCCTACAAACTGGCCCGCCCCTGGGTCCCCAGCTCCGACCCCACGGCCCGCCCCATGCTGACGGTCCGCGACACCTGGCTGGGCCGGACCGTCGACGCGGCGGCGCCCTACACCGACATGTCCGCCGCCCACCCGTGGCAGTCCCAGCGCTTCGCCGAATACCACGACAAGGGCCCGGGCGCGGCCGTCCCCTTCCCCGCCGAGCGCCCCCAACTCACGGCCCCCCAGGCGAGAACGGCGACCCGGGAGGCGTACCTGGGGGACTGGACGCCGTGGCGGCACCGATGAGGACGGCGGCAGGCGTACGGGGGGGGTGCGGGCGGACGACGGCACGCGCACCGGTAGATATCGATCAGGCAACGAGGCTCGCGCGCACGGGGGTGACGCGCGTAGAAACCTGTCATGAATAAGCCACTGCGTCTCGCGGCGATCGCCGCCACCTGCGCCCTCGCCGGCGGTGTCCTCTACGGTGCCGGTGCCGCCACCGCCGGGCAGGCGACCGTCAACTCCACCCATGAGCCGTACAACATCGGGCTGCTCACCAAGGACATCGACACCTACTACGGCACCGCGCTCGACGCCGGCGGTGTCTACCAGGCATCGCCGGACAGCCCGTACGCGAAGGACCTGGCGCGGATCGACGCGGAGGCCCGGCGGCAGATCGACAAGGCGGCGCGGGCGGCGCAGCACGGGCACCGGGGGAAGAAGCCGGCCGTCGTGTTCGACATCGACGACACGCTGCTGCTCAGCCTGGACTACGAGAAGAAGAACAACTACGGCTACAACGGCGCCACCTGGGCCGCGTACGTCGACAAGGCCGACCGGCCGGAGGTCTTCGGCAGCCCCGCGCTCGTGCGGTACGCCGCGGCCAAGGGCGTCGCCGTCTTCTACAACTCCGGCCTGAGCGAGGCCCAGCGCTCCGCCGCCGTGCAGAACCTGAAGAAGGTCGGCGCCGACGTCAACCTCGACGCCGGCCACATGTTCCTCAAGGACGCGGCCAACCCGCCCGCGTACCTGAGCGGCTGCGCCGCGCCGGGCGCCTGGAAGTGCACCACCGTGCAGTTCAAGTCCGGCACCCGCAAGCACATCGAGAGCCTCGGGTACGACATCGTCGCCAACTTCGGCGACCAGTACTCCGACCTCGAGGGCGGCTACGCCGACCGGACCTACAAGCTGCCCAACCCGACGTACTTCGTCGGCTAGGGCGCGTTTCGAAAGCGGTGCCGTCCGCCCGAAGGGCGGGACAGGCGGGACTTTCGAAACACGCCCCAGGACGGACCGGGCCACGGGGGCGCCGCCCGGGCGCCCCCGTGCGGGACCGGAGCGTCAGTCCTCCAGCGCGGCCCGCATCATGGCGCGGGCCACCGGCGCGGCCAGACCGTTGCCGCTGACCTCCGAGCGGGCCGCGTCCGACTGCTCGACGACCACCGCGACCGCCACCTGCTTGCCCGTGCTGTCCGACGTGCCGTACGAGGTGAACCAGGCGTACGGCACCTGGCTGTTGTTCTCGCCGTGCTGCGCGGTGCCCGTCTTGCCGCCCACCGTGACGCCGTCGATCCGCGCGTTCGTGCCGGTGCCCTGCTCGACCACCGTGCGCATCGCCGACTGGAGCTGAGCGGCGGTGGCGGCGCTCACGACCCGCTTGCTCTCCGGGTCGTGGTCGTAGTCCTGCACCACGTCGCCGCCACCGTCCGTGGTGCGCGACACCATGTGCGGGGAGACGAGGGTGCCGTCGTGGGCTATGGCCGCCGACACCATGGCCATCTGGAGCGGGGTGGCGGTCACGTCGAACTGGCCGATGCCGCTCAGCGCGGTCTGCGCCTTGTCCATCCCCGCCGGGTACACGCTCGGGTAGGCCCGCACGGGCACGTCCTGCGAGGTGTCGTCGAAACCGAACCGGTCCGCCATCGCCCGCACCTTGTCCTGGCCGAGGTCGACGGCCATCTTCGCGAAGACGTTGTTGCAGGAGTACTGCAGGGCGGTGCGGATCGTGGCGTTCTCGCACGGCGCGGAGGGGTTCTCGTTCGCCAGGTCACGGGTGGTGCCCGGCAGCCGGTACGGGTCCGGGCTGTCGGTCCGCACGTCCACCGACGGGTACAGCCCGTCCTCCAGCGCCGCCGCCGCGACCACCAGCTTGAACGTCGAGCCCGGCGGCAGCGGCTGGCGCAGCGCCCGGTTCGTCATCGGCTTGTCGGGGTCCCCGGTCAGCTCCTTCCACGCGGCGCCGTCACCGGTGCTCAGCACGGTCGGGTCGTACGACGGCGTGGAGACCACCGCGAGGATCCTCCCGGTGGCCGGGTCGATGGCCACGGCGGCGCCCTTCTTGTCGCCGAGCGCCTTGTAGGCGGCCTTCTGGACGTCCGGGTCGATCGTCGTGATCACGTCCCCGGGCGTGGCCCGCTCGCCGGTGAGGGCGTCCAGCGGGCTCTTCAGCGTGCTGTCCGAGCCGTTCAGCAGGTCCTGGTAGACGCCCTCCAGCTGGGTCGCGCCGTAGACCTGCGAGCTGTAACCCGTGACCGCCGCGTACAGCTTGCCGTCCTCGTACGTCCGTTTGTACGCGAGGTCACCACCCGTGGTCCGCGCGGATCCGGTGACCGCGCTGCCGCCCACGACGATGTTCCCCAGCGGCCCGCTGTACGTCTTGATCACCCCGCGCCGGTTGCCCTTGTCGTCCGCGAGGGCCGTCGCCTCGTAGAACTGCACCCAGGTCGCTCTGAGCAGCAGCGCGAACACGAGCAGCAGCGTGAAGACGGACACCCGCCTGATCGTCTTGTTCATCCGTTCATCCCAGTCATCGCGTCCAGGACGACGAACGGAACAGGACGAATCGTTCCTGTTCCGCTGTTTTCTCATCGCATGTTCATGAACCCCGCCTCGTACGCGGCGATGACCGCCTGTGTGCGGTCCCGGGCACCGGTCTTGGCCAGGACCGCCGCCACGTGCGACTTCACGGTGGCCGGGCCGACCCCCATCCGCCGGGCGATCTCCGCGTTGGTCAGCCCCGCCGCCACCAGCCGCAGCACCTCGCCCTCCCGGCCGGTCAGCCGCGCCACCCAGGGCGCGGGGGCGCTCCGCGCGTGCTCCACGGCCAGCGCCCGCACCGCCGCGGGGAACAGCAGCGTGTCGCTGTGCGCGACCAGCCGCACCGCCCGCACCAGCGTGTCGGCGTCGGCCCGCTTGAGCAGGAAGCCGCTGGCCCCGGCGCGCAGGGCGTCGTAGACGTAGGAGTCGTTCTCGAAGGTGGTGACGACGATGACGCGGGGGCGCGGACCGGCCGGCCGCCCCGCGGGCCCCGCGCTCTGCGCGCTCTGCGCGGTCTGTGCGGTCTGTGCGGCGCCCGCCGGACCCGCCGGACCGGTCGCCCCCGCGGGTCCGGGTGCCTCGGCCAGGATCCGTTCGGTGGCCCGGATGCCGTCGACACCGGGCATGCGGACGTCCATCAGCACCACGTCCGGCCGCGTCTGCCGCACGACGGACACCGCCTCCGCGCCGGTCGCCGCCTCGCCGACGACCGTCAGGTCCGGTTCGGCGGCGAGGATGGCGCGCAGGGCGGTGCGGACCATGCGCTCGTCGTCGGCGAGCACGATCCGCAGGGGCGGCGCGGCGGCCGGGGCGCCGGAGCCGGCGGATCCGGAGGACGCGGCGGATTCGGAGGGCGCGGCGGATCCGGTGGGTGTGGTGGGCGTGGCAGATCCGGGGGCTGTGGTGGGCGCGGTGGTTCCGGTGGGCATGGGGGCTGTCGTGGGCGTGGCGGGTCCGGTGGGTGTGGTGGGCGTGGCGGCTGCGTCGGGCCCGGCAAGGCCAGCCGGACCGGCGGGCGCGGTGGGACCCGTGGGGGCGGCCGGTGCGGCCGAGTGGGGCCAGGCGGTGGGCGGGGCCGATCCGGGGGATGTGGTGGGCCGGGCGGGGCCGAGGGGTGCGGCGGGGCCGGGGGGCGTGGTCATGCGGTTCCTTCCGGTGCGTGCAGCGGCAGGCGGGCGGACAGGCGCCACAGCCCGTCGGACGGACCCGCGTGCGCGGTCCCGCCCAGCAGCGCGGCCCGGTCGGCGATGCCGCGCAGGCCGTGGCCGCCACCGGTGCGTGCCGCGCTCTCCCGCGCCGGCCCGGTGACCGGGTTCTCTACGGTGATCTCCAGATGCCCGGCCGCGACACCGACCCGGAGCGCGACCGGGACGTTCCCGCCCGCGTGCCTGAGCGCGTTGCCCAGACCCTCCTGGACGATGCGGTACGCCTCCCGGGAGACGACCGGCGCCAGCGCCCCGGTGTCCGCCGCCACCTCGGCCGTGATCCGTAGACCGCCCGCCCGGGTGCGGCGCAGCAGGCCGTCGAGGTCGGCGGCGAGCGTGGGCGCCGGTGCCCTCCCCGCCGCCTCGCCGCCGCGCAGCACGCCCAGCACGGCGTCGAGTTCACCGACCGTACGTCGCGTGGTCTCCTCGATCGCGGCCAGCGCCTCGCGCACGAACTCCGGGTCGGTGCCGAGCACCCGGCGGGCCGCGCTCGCCTGGAGGGTGACGGCGCTCAGCGCGTGCCCCACCGAGTCGTGCAGCTCGCGGGCGAGCCGGTTGCGCACGGCGAGGTCGGCCGCGCGCGCCTCCGCCGCCGCCAGCCGGTCCTCGGGCCCTGGCCCCAGCAGGACGGGCGCCCAGCGGGCCAGCAGGGCGCCGCAGCCCGCGGCGCAGGCGGCGAGCGCGGCCAGCGTCACGACACCGGTGACCGGCGCGAGCACCGGCGCCCAGGTACGGCCGAAGCCGCCGATCACGGGTACCGGAGTGTCGCGCAGGGCCGGCACGAGCGGCAGCACGATCAGCACCGCACCGAACGGCGGCACCGCCAGGGACATGCCGGAGACGATCCCGCCGAGCGCCAGGTGCAGCGTGAACCAGACCGCTGTACGGCCCTTCGCCGCCCGGCTCCGGGCAGGCCCCTCGGCCAGCCGGCCGGGGTCCACCCCGCACAGCGCGCGCACCGCCGCCACCGACATGGGCCGGGTCGGCGGGAACAGCGAGGTGACCGCTGCCAGCGGCAACCCGACCGCGAACGAGGCGAGTTGCAGCGGGAGGGAGGTGAGCACCTCGGAGGAGCCGGTGACCGGGCCGACGACGACCGCGCCGACCAGGACGTACGGCATGGCGAGGGCGCCGCCCAGGATCAGGTGGACCCAGCGGCGCCGCGTCCGGCGGCCGAGCAGCGGCCGGAGGGCCTTGTTCATGTCACCTGCCCGCGTCTCGTCCGGGCCGCCCGCACCCCTGCTCCCGCGAGCGGCGCCGCTGCTCCGCCGGGCGCCCGGTGAGGAGGCGGCCTCCAGGGCGGCCACCAGCGGGCCGGCGACCACCTGGCCAGCGTAGGTGAGGTTCACCGACGGCGGGGTCCGGTCGGCGGGTTCTCCCACCGGGGCCAGGAGGCCGGGGGCGAGCGGGCCGCCCCGGCGGACCGGTGCGCCCGAGCCGGTCCGGGCCGGCTCGGGGCCCAGGCACGGCAGGCAGGCCGTCACCGTGCGAGCGCGACGGCGCACAGCGCGCGGCGGCACCGGCCGGCCGGGGCGACGGCCCGGGAACGTCCGGGCCCCGGTGCGTCCAGGCGTTCGGGGGAGCGGGACCGCGTCATACGGCCACGCTCCCGCGCCGCGCGCCCCCGGCGCCTCCTGCCGTACGGTGATCCGTCTCCGCCGTACGGGGGAGACGGTCCTCCTCCCGACCCGGGCTGACCGGACCTGGGCCGACCTGAGTCGAGCGGTCCTGCCTTGAGCGGGCCCGAGTCGAGCGGTCCTGCCCTGAGCGGGCCCGAGTCGAGCGGTCCTGCCTTGAGCGGGCCCGAGTCGAGCTTGCCGGGCGTGATCCGGCCCGACCGGCCTGGCCTGACCCGGGCTGTCCCGTCCCGGCCCCTCTTGCCCCGCCCGGCGAAGCGCCCGGCCGGGCGAGGTGTCCGGCCAGGCCGGGGCCCGGCCTGGCGAGGGCCCGGTCAGTCCCGCAAGGTCAGGACCACCTCGTCGATCTCCTCCCCGCGGGCCGGCGCGTACCCGCGGGCCGTCGCGGTCTGCCGGAAACCGCACTTCGCCAGGACCCGGCGCGAGCCCGTGTTGTCCGCCGCCGCCCGTGCGTACAGCGGCCGTTCGGGGACCTCCGCCAGCAGGGCCCGCAGGGCCGCCGTGGCGATGCCCTGACCCCAGTAGGCACGGTCCACCCAGTACGTGACCTCGCGCTCGCCCGGCTCGCCGTACACCGCCGCGCTGCCGACGACGTCCCCGTCGGCCAGGATCGTGCGCAGCACGTCCCCGCCGGCGCGCACTTTCGCCCAGTGGGCGTCGAAGGCGTCGCGGTCGGCCGGGTCCTTCGGCGTGAAGGCGGCCATCCGCAGCGACTGCGGGTCGTTCAGCTGGCGGAAGAACACCGGCAGGTCGCTGTCGTGGACCTCGCGGAGTGCGACGCGCATGGGTCAGAGCCTCCGGGTGGCGAGCGTCAGACGGTCACGGGCGTCGAAGAGCGCATCCTTCACCGTCTGTTCGTGCGCGGGCGTCAGGCGCGCCACCGGGATCGAGCAGCTGATCGCGTCCCGCGCCGGCGTCCGGTACGGGATCGCCACGCCGAAGCAGCGCAGGCCCAGCGTGTTCTCCTCGCGGTCCACGGCGAAGCCCTGTTCGCGGATCTGGTGCAGCTCCTCGATGAGCTTCTCGCGGTCGGTGATGGTGTGCTCGGTCAGCGCGGGCAGCGTCTCGGGGAGCATCTTGCGGACCTGCTCGTCCGGGTAGGTGCTCAGCAGCGCCTTGCCGAGCGAGGTGGAGTGGGCGGGCAGCCGGCGTCCGACGCGGGTGAAGGGACGCAGGTAGTGCTGCGACTGGCGGGTGGCGAGGTAGACGACGTTGGTGCCGTCCAGCCGGGCGAGGTGGATCGTCTCGGTGGTGTCGTCGGAGAGCCGGTCCAGCGTGGGCCGGGCCGCCGCGACCACCTCGTCGCCGTCGATGTAGGAGGTGCCGACGAGCAGCGCGCGCACGCCGATGCCGTACCGGGTGCCGGTCGCGTCGGTCTCCACCCAGCCCAGTTCGACGAGGGTGCGCAGCAGCATGTACAGGCTGGACTTGGGGTAGCCGACGGCCTCCTGGACCGCGGCCAGGGAGTGCATGCCGGGCCGGCCGGCGAAGTACTCGAGCAATTCCACGGTCCGCACGGCGGACTTGACCTGTGCCCCGCCGCCTGTCTCGCCTGCCGACATCGCCCTTGACCCCTTCGTTCGACGAGAAATAGTCTCCTGGTGCATTCATCATCAGAGACAGCGTTCAGTATATCGAACACCTCTGGTGGATGACCCGAGGACGACCCACGTGGCGACGACCGATGGCCCACGTGGTGGCGAGCACGCAGGCACGGCATACCCGGCAAGTACAGCAAGAGCGGCAGGACGTTGTGGAGGGACCCGCGGTGGCAGCAGCACCAGTCTGGAGTGTCGATCCCCGTACCGGGAAGCAGCGCGAACAGGTTGCGGTGGAGGCCACGGCCCAGGACGTGGACGCCGCCGTCCGCGCCGCGCACGACGCGCGCGGCGCGCTCGCGGACCGCGCCGTCCGGGCGGCCTTCCTGCGCACGGCCGCCGACCGCCTGGAGGCGGCCCGGGACGGGCTCGTGGAGACCGCCGACGCGGAGTCCGCGCTCGGCCCGGCCCGGCTCACCGGGGAACTGGCCCGCACCTGCTACCAGCTGCGGGCCTTCGCGGACATCGTCGACGAGGGCGCCTTCCTGGACGTCGTCATCGACCACCCCGACGACACGGCCACGCCGCCGGTCCCCGACCTGCGCCGCTACAAGGTGCCCCTGGGCGTCGTCGCGGTGTACTCCGCCTCCAACTTCCCCTTCGCCTTCTCCGTCGCCGGCGGCGACACCGCCAGCGCGTTCGGCGCCGGCTGCCCGGTGGTCGTCAAGGCCCACCCCGACCACCCGGCGCTGTCCGAGCAGGTCGCCGAGGTGCTGCGCGGCGCCGCCGCCGAGCACGGCATCCCCGCGGGTGTGCTGGGCCTCGTGCACGGCTTCCGGGCCGGTGTCGAACTGATCGGGCACCCGCTGGTCGCCGCCGCGGGCTTCACCGGTTCCGTACGCGGCGGCCGGGCCCTGTTCGACGCGGCGGCGGCCCGTCCGGTGCCGATCCCCTTCCACGGCGAGCTGGGCTCCCTCAACCCCGTCCTCGTCACCGAGGCGGCGGCCGCGGAGCGGGCGGAGGCCATCGGAGCCGGTCTCGCCGGGTCGATGACCCTGGGCGTCGGCCAGTTCTGCGTCAAGCCCGGCCTGGTGCTCGCCCCGGCGGGGGAGGCCGGCGACCGGCTGGTGAAGTCCCTGACGGACGTCGTCGCCGGCACCGGCGACGGCGTCCTGCTCGACCACCGCATGCGCGACAACTTCCTCGCCGGCGTGGCCGAGCGCGCCGCGCTCCCCGAGGTGGAGACCCCCCTCGCTCCCGGCGCGGGCGACGAGCACACGGTGAGCGCCGGCTTCCTGGCCGTCCCGGCCGGGAAGCTGACCGGCGAGGGCGCCCACGACCTGCTCCTGGAGGAGTGCTTCGGGCCGGTCACCGTGGTGGCCCGCTACACCGACGAGAGCGAGGCGACGGCCGTCCTGTCCCGGCTCCCCGGCAACCTCACCGCCACGGTCCACCTCTCCAGCGAGGAGGCGGCCGGTGAGGGGCGCGGCCCGGAACTCCTCGCCGAACTGACCCCGCTCGCCGGCCGCGTCCTCGTCAACGGCTGGCCGACCGGCGTCGCCGTGGCCCCCGCCCAGCACCACGGCGGTCCCTACCCGGCGACGACCTCCACGTCCACCTCCGTGGGCGGCACCGCCATCGAGCGGTGGATGCGGCCGGTGGCCTACCAGAACGCCCCGGAGGCCCTGCTGCCGCCGGAACTGCGCGACGACAACCCGCTGGGCCTGCCGCGCCGTTACGACGGCCGCCTGGAACGCTGACGGGGGACGGTGAGGGGGCGGCCGGGAGGGCACCGCCCGGCCGCCCCGGCGCCCTGCGGGCGGACCGGCGGGGTAGCGCGGGGGCTGCCCCGGAGCGGGCCGCCGGGAGGCGGGCCGCACGGCCCTGGGAGACTGCGCCGATGAACGCCGGACTTCTCGAACTGCCCGCCCTCCCCTTCGCCCTGAGTCCCTACGGGCCCGACGGCCGGTGGACCGTCGCGGACGGGGCCCTCACCGGCCGGGCGGGCCCCCGCCAGGACCGCTTCGTGCCGCCCGCCGGTGACGCGCTGGACCCCGCCTCGGACGCGCCCCGCCTGCTCGGCGCGGCGCCCGAGGGGGACTTCCAGCTGGT
Source organism: Streptomyces sp. NPDC006743 (assembly GCF_040703815.1). NCBI lineage: Bacteria > Bacillati > Actinomycetota > Actinomycetes > Kitasatosporales > Streptomycetaceae > Streptomyces > Streptomyces sp. NPDC006743. The sequence goes on from NZ_JBEYJA010000090.1 coordinate 10,253, forward strand.
CGCCCGCGTCACCGTCGGTTTCCGCGCCGCCTTCGACGCGGGCGTGCTCTACGTGCACGTCGGCGAACGGGCCTGGGCCAAGCTCTGCCTGGAGAACTCCCCGGACGTGCCCACCGTCTGCACGGTGGTCACCCGCGGGCACTCCGACGACGCCAACTCCTTCACCGTGGACGGCGACTCGGTGTGGCTGCGGGTGAGCCGCACCGGCCGGGCGTTCGCCTTCCACGCCTCCCGCGACGGCGCGCACTGGACCTTCGTCCGCGTCTTCACCCTGGACGGCGCCGGGGCGGCGGGCGGCACCCTGGTCGGCTTCATGGCGCAGTCGCCGGTCGGGGAGGGGTGCACGGTGACCTGGGACCGCATCGAGTTCCGGCCGCGAGGCCTCACGGACCTGCGGGACGGGAGCTAGAGCGGGACGAGCCGGAACCGTTCGGGGCCGGCCCGGCGCCGCCCGCCCGGCAGCGGCGGCCGCGCCGGAACCGCCCCGGCCGCCGCTGCCGTCCTCCCCCTCATGACCGAAGAACACGGGACCGGGGAAAGCAGGGCCACAGGGCGCCGGCCCGGGGAACCCGCGAACGGGGAACGCGTGAGGGGCGGACACGAGACCGGTGACCACGTGAACGGCGGGCGCGTGAGCGGAGGGCGCGCGGACGGCGCCCTGGTGATCCGCGCCGCCCTGCCCGCCGAGGCCGAGGCCGTCGCCGGCCTCCACCTCCGGGCCCGTTCGACGTACTACCCGGACGGTGTCCCGCAGGCGGACTTCGACTGGGGCGAGGCCTGGCGCGCTTCCATCGAACGCCCCGACGCGCCGGTGCTGTGCGCCGTCGAAGGGGACCGGATCGTCGGCGTCGCCTCCTTCCGCACCCCGGACGGTGCGGCCCCGGACACCGTCAAGCTGTTCCAGTTCCACGTCGACCCCGGCCGCTGGCGCTCCGGCATCGGCACGGCCCTGCACCGGGCCTGCGTGGAACGGTGGCGGGCCGAGGGCAGGCGCACGGCCGTCCTCGACGTCCACACGGACAACGCCCGGGCCCAGGCCTTCTACACCCGCCGGGGCTGGTTCCCCGACCCCGGGAGCCCGCCCGTCCCGGGGGACCACCACCTGGACCTGCGGTTCACCGTGACGGGGGAATGAACGTGGCTGCTTGAACGTTCACGCACCGGCGAGGAGACCCCCTCCGCCCCCGTACGACCTGGAGAAGAGCCGAGAGCATGCGCGTCGAGATCTGGACGGACATCGCCTGTCCCTGGTGCTATGTCGGAAAAGCCCGTTTCGACAAGGCGCTGGCCGCCTTCCCGCACCGCGACCAGGTCGAGGTGGTGCACCGGTCCTTCGAGCTGGACCCGCACCGGGCCAAGGGCGACGTCACGCCCGTGCTCACCATGCTCACCCGGAAGTACGGCATGAGCCAGGCGCAGGCGCAGGCCGGTGAGGACGACCTCGGCGCCCAGGCCGCCGCCGAGGGGCTGGAGTACCGCACCCGGGACCGCGACCACGGCAGCACCTTCGACATGCACCGCCTGCTGCACCTGGCCAAGGAGCACGGCAGGCAGGGGGAGCTGCTGGACGCGCTGTACCGGGCGAACTTCGCCGAGGAACGGTCCGTGTTCTCCGAGGGCGACGAACGGCTCGTCGAGCTGGCCGTGGCCGCCGGGCTCGACGCGGCCGCCGTCCGGGCGGTGCTCGCCGACCCGGCCGCCTACGCCGACGAGGTCCGCGCCGACGAGCAGGAGGCCGCCCAGCTCGGCGCCACCGGGGTGCCCTTCTTCGTCCTCGACCGCACCTACGGCGTCTCCGGCGCCCAGCCCGCCGAGGTGTTCGCCCAGGCCCTCACCCGGGCGTGGGGCGACCGCGCGCCGCTGACCCTGCTCCAGGACGCGAGCGGCGGCGCCGAGGCCTGCGGGCCGGACGGCTGCGCGGTCCCGCGGGACTGAGCGCGGCCCGGCCTGCGGCGGATGCGCGCATCCGCCGAGGTCGGAGCCCGTGCATAAGCGTTCCTTGGGGGAACCGGGCAGGAATTCGCGATGGACTTCGACTTCGCCGGGCCGCACAGTGGTCCCATGGAGACCTTCGAGACCCTCGTCCGTGCCGAGTTCGCCCCGAAGAACACCTACCTGAACACCGCGAGCCTCGGGCTGCTGCCGGCCCGTACGGTGACGGCGCTGCGCACCGCCGTGGACGCGGCCGCCGCCGGGCGGCCGACCGACATGTTCGCCGACGTCGAGGCGGCCCGCGCGAGTTTCGCCCGGCTGACCGGGGTCCCCGACCGCCGGGTGGCGGCCGGTGCCTCGGTCGCCGTCTACAGCGGGCTCATCGCCGCCTCGCTCCCCGAGGGCGCCGAGGTCCTCACCGCCGAGGGCGACTTCAGCTCCGTGGTGAACCCGTTCCACGTGCGCGGTGACCTGAAGGTGCGCAGTGTGCCGCTGGAGGGGCTGGCCGAGGCCGTACGCCCCGGGACGGCGCTGGTCGCGGTGAGCGCCGCGCAGTCGGCGGACGGCCGGATCGCGGACCTGTCCGCCCTGCGCGCGGCGGCGCGCGAGCACGGGGCCCGCACCTACGTCGACGCCTCCCAGGCCGCCGGCTGGCTGGACCTCGACGCGGACGCCCACGACTACGTCGCCGCCGTCGCCTTCAAATGGCTGCTGTGCCCCCGGGGCGTGGCCTTCCTCGTCGTCCCCGGCGACCTCGGCGGTCTGCACCCGCTGTTCGCGGGCTGGGTGGCGGGGGAGCGGCCCTGGGACAGCTGCTACGGCCCGGTCGGTGAACTGGCCCACTCGGCACGCCGGTTCGACGAGAGCCCGGCGCTCTTCTCCTACGCGGGCGGCCGCCGCTCCCTGGAACTCGTGGAGGAGCTGGGCGTGGCCGCCGTACGGGCCCACGACCTCGCGCTGGCCGACCGGTTCCGTGCCGGGCTGCGCCGGCTGGGCCACGAGCCGGTCCCCGCGCCCGCCTCCCCGATCGTGTCCGTGCCCGGACTCGGCGACCGGCAGGGCGAGCTGAGCGCCGCGGGCATCGAACTGTCCGCCCGCGCGGGCAACCTGCGGGCCGCCTTCCACCTGTACAACACGGAAGCCGACGTGGACCGTCTGCTGGACGTCCTGGCGGGCTGAACCCGGCTCGCCACGGCCGCACGGGCGCGGGCGCACGCGCGGACGGCCGCACACCGCGCACCGCCCCCCCGGCCGCCCACGGACCCGCGGACCGCCGCATCCGGGCGCGCGCGGGCACGGGAAAGGGGCCTCCCGTCCCACCTTGGGTTCTAGGAGTCGTTGCAACACCCCAGTTCAAGGGGTGCGATGGACTTCGAGATCCGAGCGGACCGGATTCCGCAGGGGCGTAAGAAGC
>NZ_JBEYJA010000091.1:0-13053 GCF_040703815.1 Streptomyces sp. NPDC006743
GATCTCGACCGGCCCGGCACACTCGACGCGGCGATGGCCGGTGTCGACACTCTTGTCCTGATCACCCCGTCGGTCCCCACGCAGGAGATCGCGGCCATCGACAGCGCCGTCGGCCAGGATGTGAAGCACGTCGTCAAGATCACGAACCACAAGGCGACGGACGACTCCCCCGTCGGCCGCCGCCGGGATCACGCACGCATCGAGGCTCACCTCAGAGCGAGCGGCCTGCCATACACCCTGCTCGCCCCCAACCTGCTCATGCAGAACCTGTTCTCCATGGCTCCGATGATCAAGCGGACACACGGGTTCGTGATGTCTGCCGGCGACGGCCGGTGCGGCATGATCGATTCACGTGACGTGTCCGCGGCCGCGGCGGCCGTCGCAGCCGACCCCGCCGGCCATGAGGGGCGCACCTACCTGCTGACCGGTCCTGAACTCGTCACCTACGCCGGCGTCGCCGCCGAACTGTCCCGCGCCCTGGGCGAAGAGATCGAGTACCGCCGGCTCACGCCCGGCCAGCACCGCGAGGCCATGGTCCAAGCTGGGTTTCCCGAGCCGGTCGCCACCTCCAACGCCCAGGTCTTCGGACTGATCGCTGAAGGAGATGCCGCCTGGCTGTCCCCTGACGTCACCAGCCTCACCGGGCAGAAACCCCGCAGCCTGCGAACCTTCCTCACGGACCACGTATCCGCATTCAAGCCGACCATGGACGTGTGACCTGGGGCGCGTGACGTGCGATGTGTGACTTGGGTCCGGAGTCGATCTCGTCGTGTGCGGCACGGCCCCCGACCTGATAGCCGGGTCGCTCGTCGGGCAGGCGGGTCCGGGAGAAGACCTCGACCGGAGTGGACACGTCGAAGGGGATCATCCGGTCCAGCACGAGAACGGCGACGGCGTGCGGGGGCGGAACCCGCCTTCCCCCTCCGCTCGACGGTCCGGGACCGATACCCGACGGCTCCCCGTCTTCACAGCTCACGGCCGCCTGGAGACGCTTGGCGTTTTTCCGTTGAAACCTGTCACTAGTGCCACTGGGCGATCATTGCGGCAGCCGGTTGACTTCGGAGTGTCCGATGGAGAACGCCCCCGAAGGAACCTTCCATGCACATTCAGGTCGTCCTGTTCGACGGTTTCGACCCGCTCGATGCCATCGCCCCCTATGAGGTGCTGTACGCCGGCGGCACGGCCTCGGACGGGGCGGTGACCGTCGAACTGGTCACCGCGGAGGGCCCCCGGGAGGTGGTCAGCGGCACCGGAGGACTGGTGCTGCGCGCCGACGGCGCCCTCGACCTGGAGCGCGCGGACATGCTTGTGGTGCCCGGTGCCTCCGGCCGCGTGGGCGAACCCGGTGAGGTCCCGGACGAAGAGGCGAGCGACGGCGAGTGGAAGCAGGACGAGTTCATCCCCGTACTGCTGGGCCGCACACTGGACACCGGGCTGCCCGCACTCCTCAAGCAGGCGATGGACGACCCTGACATCACTGTCGCCACCGTCTGCGGCGGCTCGCTCGTCCTGGCCCTGGCCGGCCTGCTGGAGGGGCGCCACGCCACCACCCACCACATGGGCCTCGACATGCTGGACGCCACCGGTGCCCACGCGGTCCGCGCCCGCATCGTGGACGACGGCGACCTGGTCACCGGCGCCGGCGTCACCTCGGGGCTCGATCTCGGACTGTACCTGCTGGAGCGTGAGGTGGGCCCCCGCGTCGCGCACGCCGTCGAAGAGCTCTTCGCCCACGAACGGCGCGGCACCGTCTGGCGCGCCCAGGGGCCGACGCCCGGCGCCTTGTGAACCCCGGTCCTTCGCAGATCCTCCGCTCACCCTCCCCTCGCACAGACAGGAAACACATCGGCATGTCCGTCGAAGGCACCTGGAACCTGTCCATCTCCACCCCCATCGGCAAGATTGAGGCCGTGGTCGAACTCCGTGACGAGGACGGCGTCCTGACCGGCGTCGCCCACGGAGCCGGCGAGAGCGTACCGCTCGTCGACATGACTCTCGCCGGCGACCGGCTCACCTGGAAGCAGGCCGTCACCAAGCCCGTCCGGCTCAACCTGGCGTTCGACGTGACGGTCGACGGCGACACCCTCCAGGGCACCTCCAAGGCCGGCCGCCTTCCGTCCTCGAAGGTCACCGGCGAGCGCCGGACCGTCCCGGAACACCGCGCGTGACCAAGCTCCTTCTGCCCCTGCACGTCCTGGCCGCCGTCGCCGCCGGCCCGGTCACCGCCGCCGCGGGCACGAGTCCCGCGACGCTGCGCCGCGCTCGGCGGCTCCGCCGACGGCGACGCCCGCACCCGCTGGGGACGCTGCACCGTGACTGCCGGATCTATGGGGGCACCGGCACAGCGGTCCAGCGGTTCTCCTCTTCGGCCTCGTCACGGCCGGCAGGTCCGGTGTCCTCGGTGACGCCTGGCTGATCGCCTCCATCCCGCCGACCGCGGCGGCCGCCGACCCACCGGCACCACTGATCCTGTCCACCCAGGACCGTGCTCCGCCGAGGCGACGGGCTCCGCCTCGCCGTCGCAGGCCCTCGACGCCGGGCCCCGTCTCGCCATGGTGACCGGCGTCTTCACCCTGCTCTGAGCCACCGTCACGTACTGACGACCATTCGTCCCGGCTCCACCACCGGAGTGTGACCATGCACCTGCGCTCTCCGCGCCATCTGCGCATCGCTGCTCACGCCGAGCTGATCTCCCTGATCGCGATGCTGGCCAATGTGTTCACCGTCCACCTCAAGTCCGTTTCCTCCTTGACGGGCCCCACCCACGGCTGCGCCTACCTGTTCGTCGTGTTCGCGACCTGGCGCCTCCCGCAGGCCACGGCCGCCGCCAAGGTCCTGGCCCTCGTTCCCGGCGCCGGCGGGCTGCTCGCGCTACGGCGACTCGACCGCGGCGATCCGGCCCGCGCCGCCCGGACGGAAGAACAGGTCGTCCCGTCATGAACTTCGTGTCACCCGTGATCGTCGGCACCCTCTACTGCCTGCTGATGTCCCTGATCGCAGAACCGCACCGGCGCCGTTTCAACGCCATCATGGTGGGCGGAGCCGGCGCCGCCTATCTGAGCGGGGGCGGATTCGGGCCGTGGGAGATGCCGTTCGTCGCCCTCATGGCCTACGTCGCCTACCGCGGACTGGACTCCTGGACCTTCATCGGCATCGGCTGGCTGCTCCACACGGCATGGGACGTCGCCCACCACCTCGACCTCCATCCGATCCTGCCCTTCGCCCACGACTCGTCCCTGGCATGCGCCATCTGCGATCCGGTCATCGCCCTGTGGTGCTTCCGCCAAGGGCCCTCCCTGATCGCGTTCGTCCGCCGCTCGTTCGCATCTCTCAGGCCCAGCCGGACAGCGGAACACCCCGACGACCGCGTCTCCAGCCCTTCCCTTCCCGACCGCACCGGCATCTGACGGTCGACCGTCGTCGAGCCGCTCCGGAGAACCCTCGCGCAGCCCGCACCGGTCTGCTTCGGACGCCCCAATTCCCCCCTGGCGAGCCGACGTCAGTGCGTGCGGTCGCGCCACCCGCATCCCTGCCGAACGCGCGAGCGCCCGGGGCGCGGGCCTACGGGGTGCGGCAGACCCCGACGGGATGACTGGTGCCGGGGAGTGCGTTCGGCCTACCGCGCGTAGACGGCGTCACTGCCGTACAGCTCCCTGGTGAACGCGGAGACATCGGCGCTGCGGTCGGAGCCGTCCAGGTTGTACGTCAGGTAGACGCCGTACCCCTCCGCGACCGTGCGGCGGGCCAGGGCGGCGGCTGTGCTCTTCGAGGTCCCGCCGATCTCGACGGCCGCCGGCGAGAGTTTCGACTTGGGCAGGGCGATGCCGGGGACCTGCCAGGTGCCGTAGTACGGGTTCCAGGCGTAGTCGAACATGGACGAGACGTCGACGCCGCCGTAGGACAGGCGCGACGCGGCCGGGCCGATGTTGTAGAGACTGATGATCTTGTCCGGCATGTCCGCGCGCAGTGCCGACACCAGGTACACGAATGAGCTGGCGTTGGGCTGGCCGGTGCCGTTGTTGCCGTACTCGGCGTACTCGTCGTCGAAGTCGATGCCGTCGAGGCCGTACTTGGCCACGGCGTCCGAGAGTTGCTTCGCGAACGTCGACGCCGCCTGCCGGGACGGGAAGTTGGCGAAGCCCGCGCCCTGGTGGTTGCCGAGCACCGAGAGGACGACCTTGATGCCCTTCTGCTGCAACGGCCGTATCTGGGTGGCGGCGTTGTCGAGGACGCGTTGCACGTTCTCGTTGAAGTACAGCGTCGCCGCCTTCGTGCTCGTGTCGTAGTTGATGTTCGCCGCGAAGATCACGGCGATGTCGAAGACGTTGCCGCCGCCGTTGGCGAGGGTGTACTTGCCGACGTTGAGCATGCTGTTGTTGTTCACCTCGACATAGGCCACCGAGGTTGGTCCCTGTTTCGCGCGAGCGGGGGCCGCTGCCGCGCCGGTCGTGAGGGTCGCGCTGAAGGCGAGGGCCGTGACGGCCAGGAGCGCGAGCACGGCCGTCCGCACTCTGCTCCGCACCGGAGTGGACATCGTTGATCGGTCTCCCATCGCATGGAGCGGCGCCCGGCCTGTCCGCAAGCGCCGAGTGCCCCGATCCTTCCGCTCCCGCGACGAAATCCCCAGAACCGCGCGAGAGCTCTTCACGACTCCCACACCAACGGCAGACCATGGGGTATCGGCATGTCACAGGGGATGCGACCGAGCTCGTCACCGGTAGGGGGCAAATCCGGCGGCAGGGGTCGAGTCCGTGTCCGGTGCGACCGCGTCGATCGGGGAAGCGCCCCCGGACCGGCTTCTCAACCGGCCCTCGCGGCACCGCGATCGTTCCACGAACGAAATCCGCATCTCAAACGATCCCTAGGTCTTCGCCATGGGTTCCCAAATTCCGGCCAACACACTGTTCCCGCCCCTCCGACCGTGTCACGCTCCCTCCAGGGGCCGTGCGCCCGCACGGTCCGAGGGGGAGGACTCGGAGCCTTGGAAATCCGACACATCGCCAAGTTGGGCGTCGTCGCGTGCCTCGCGTTCGCCGGTGTCACACTCGGGACCACCACCGCATCCGCCGAGGTCTGGGGTGGCGGCTGCCGCGCGTACATCATGGAGCCGGGCGACGTCGAAATGGACTCCTGCGCCTACGCAGCGGACACCAGCAACAGCTGGAACAGCACGCGCATCTACCCGGATGTCAGCACCGTCGAGCATCAGTGGAACCCCGGTGACCCGGACCAGGTCGATCCGTGCGCACAGCTCATGCGCGTCAACCCCGACGGCTCGCTGACTCAAGTCCACGACTTCGTGTGTGGAGGCTGGGTCGGGCCGGGGCAGGGCGGACCGTCGCAGAACGAGTGGAAGGGCACGGACCGCGCATGGTCCGCCCCGGCCGGCGGCACCTATGTGGTGCAATCCGGATACTGGGCCACGGTCAACGGCCACTACGGCTACTACGGCAACGTGCAGTCTCCCCGCATCTACACCTGACACGCGTGTGTCGTCACGCCAAGTGAGCAGGCAGCAGTCCGTCCCGCTGACACACCGTACGAATCCGCCTCGGCCCGCCATGGGCCGGGCCGGGCCGGCGTTTCGATGCACAGGAGCGGCCGGCTCTCCGATCGGACCCTGACCTCTTCAACCCGCACCGAGGGCTGCGGTACGCACACGGCGCGCTGAGCGCCTGAACGGCAGCAGTTCCGCGAGGCATCACGTCTCCAGGCCGGGCAAGGGTTCACCCCGGGCGAGGCAAGCGCGCTGTCCGCCCGCCTGGCGCGGAGAGTGCGGGCGCCGACCCGAGGACGGTCCAACCGGCCGCGGCCGGGGCCTGGCCGGTGTGCCGGCGGCGCGACGGGCTGCTGCCGCACATGTCTGCCACGGGAGGCGGCGCGCGCCTCCGGCACAGAGCGGGCGAGCGAGCCGCGTGCCGTCAGTGCGATCGTGCTTGTTCCGCTGTGACGTTCACGGTCCGGGACAGGTGGTTGCTCCGGATCCGCTCCAAGACGACAGGATCAGCCGGGGATCAGCCCGGGATCAGCCGGGGATCAGCGGGCGTACGCCTGGGAGACACGCGGCCTGTTGAGCACGGCGACGGACCAGGCCGTACCCGTCCTGGGACTCCAGGCGTCCGGGCTCCGTCGCGAAGGAGGACGTCTCCGGGCTGCCCCAAGCGCCTTTCGGACGCGGAGGTCTCTGCGGCTGTTGGGTGAAGCGCACGACAGAGCGTTGCCGCACACTCCGGCGATACATGCCACCCTGGCCGGCATGCCGAGTGACGACGTCCGCCTTCGCCTCCACCTGGATCTGGGGTGGCGCGCCCGAGACGTCTGCCGGCCGCGGACGACATCCCAGCCCCGCACACCGCCGGTCGGAAGGCGGACATGGCCGCTCTCGGCGAGGGCACCAGCACCACGTACGTACACGTACGTCGCCGGTGAGGCGCGATCCGGGGGCCGTGTGCGGGCAGAAGGACGGAGGGACAGCCCGGGCCGGTGCGCTGGGCGACGACACCCCGTGGCACGGCATCGAGGAGGACGAGAGCGGCCGGAACCGTCACCGCGGCGGCGATCGCCTGTGCGGCCCGCCGGGCGACGCGAGCACCGCACGGCACTGCCCCGGACCCCGGCATGCCACCGGGGCACGTCGCCCGCCCCCTGGCCCCCGAGCGCAGACAGGAGACCGCCCGTGACCGCCACACCCGAGGGCCGCGACTGGACCCGGATGAAGCGCGCCGACTTCGACGACCGCGCCCCGCTCGACCTGGTCGACGCGGCCGTGTGCCGGCCGGTGCCCGCCGTGCCCGACGAATGCGGTACACAAGCACTGTTCGGGAAGGACCCGAAGCCCGAGCGTCCCCGCCGCACCCGCGCGCCGGCCCCACCACCCACCGAGAACACCGAGAACACCGACACCTTGTTCTGAGCCAGTCCTCGAGTGCAGACCTGAGTCTCCGGGCGTGCTACCGAAAGGCCGCACGGGCCGCCGGGCGTTCGGTCTCCGACGACGGGGCGCCGCGGCCCCGGAGGCGGAGGGCGTCGCGGTCCCGTGCCCGCCTGTTCCGACGTCGGTCCCGCTGCCCGTGGCCGTCAGGGGCAACCTGCCACCCGGCAAGCGGCCCCTGTCCTCATGTCCACCGCACTGACCTCCACTGAGAGCCCAAGGTCACCATGTGCGTGATGTCGCCCCGGTTCCGACGCGACCACCTGCTGACAGTTCTCAGCAACGTTCCAGGGGGCTGAGGTCCCAGGCCGCTCTCCGAAACCGCCTCCGGGCGCTCCCCGATCTCACCCTACGCAGCCACCATGCTGCTGGGCATGCTCCGCGCCCCCAGAGCCGGTCTGAGGCCCTTCGGAAATGGCAGCGTCGTCTCAGCTCAGGGCGGCCCCGGCCGGCTCGGCGCGCGCGATCGGCCGCGAGCTGTTGTGCTGGATCGGGTGGGGGCCGTCGTACCCGTTCCCCGGAGACACAGATGAGTACCTACCGAGTCGCGCAGGTGACCGCCCCGGACGGCGGCTTCGAGCTGGTCGAGCGCGAGGTTCCGCGACCCGGCCCGGGGCAGGTGCGGATCGCAGTCGAGGCGTGCGGGATCTGCCACAGCGATGCCCTCTTCGTGAGCGGCGGACTACCGGGAGTGTCGTTCCCGGAGGTTCCCGGACACGAGATCGCCGGGCGCCTGGAGGAGCTGGGGGAAGGCGTGGAGGACCGTGGCTGGCGGGCCGGCGACCGGGTAGCCGTCGGGTGGTTCGGCGGCAGCTGCGGTCACTGCCGGCCCTGCCGCGAGGGCGATTTCGTCGTCTGCCCGAACCTGACGGTGCCGGGCTGGGCCTACGACGGCGGCTTCGCCGAGAAGGTGATCGTGCCCGCCGACGCCCTGGCCCGCGTCCCGGACGCGCTGGCCCCGTCCGACGCCGGGCCCATGGCCTGCGCGGGCGTCACCACGTACAACGGGCTGCGGCGCAGCTCCGCGCGACCGGGTGACCTGGTCGCGGTGCTCGGCCTCGGCGGCCTCGGGCACCTCGGCGTGCAGTACGCGGCGGCCATGGGCTTCGAGACCGTCGGGATCGCCCGCGGGGCCGAGAAGGCCGACTTCGCCAAGCGGCTGGGCGCCCACCACTACGTCGACAGCACCTCCGGCACCCCCGTCGACGAGGCGCTGCGGTCCCTCGGCGGCGCCAGGGTCGTGCTGGCCACCGCCGGCAACTCCGCTGCCATCACCGCCACCGTGGACGGCCTGGCCCCCCGAGGGGAACTCGTGGTCATCGGCGCGGACACCGCGCCGCTCGGCATCAGCCCGGCCCAGCTGCTGATGACCGGCCGCGTCGTGCGCGGCCACCCGTCGGGCACGTCGCAGGACGTGGAGGACACGATGGCCTTCAGCGCCCTGCACGGCCTCCGTCCCATGACCGAGACCGTTCCGCTGGACGACGTGGACGAGGCCTACCGCAAGATGCTCTCCGGCGGGGCCCGCTTCCGCATGGTCCTGACCCCCGGCTGACACGGCACCCGGACCGGCGCCGCGCCCGCCGCGACCGGCACCCGCGCCGGAGCGCCGGGGGTGCCTGCCGCCAGGGTCCCGCCCGCACCGGCGCCCGGCGGTTCTCCGAGCTGGGGGCACCCGACGGAAGGCAGGGCGCGGTGACCCGGACGCTGCCAGAGCCGGTGCTCACCACCTCCGCGCCCGACCCGGCGCTGCCCGCCGGGCGAGGCGCCGGGCCGACGCTGCCCGCCGGGTGGGGCGCCGGGCCGACGCTGCCCGCCGGGTGGGGCGCCGGGCCGGGAGGAGACGGCCACCGTGCCCAGCTCGCCGTGTCCCCAGGCTCCCGGTCTCCTGGCCGGGAGGCGCTGCCTGCCCGCCTGTGTCAGGTCCGTGATGAAACCGCACACCGGTTGTGAATATCACGGCCCCTTTGCGTGTTCTTCACCACAGCATTGCTGCAAAGCAACGAAGTCGAGGTGTGTCGATATGGTTGGCCGATGTACTGATATGTGGCCCCGCGCCCGCCGACAAGAGGGTTGAGCAGCTTCGACATCGAGCCGAGTCGCCTGCGCGCGGGGGGCTTTATGATCGTCGACGAACTACTGACTCCGCGTCCGTCCTCTCGTCGCCGACGGTTCTTGGCGACCGCGAACGTCTCGCAGTGAGCGGGTCGTCTGACGCTGACGCAGGTGAAGAAGGGTGGACTCCATGGCTCTCGGGCTACTCCGTCGTCGGCGCTCCCGTGGTGCTTCCGGTGCCGGAGGGAGCATCTCGGTCCCCCTGCCGCCCGGCGCCGGGGCGTTCGGCTTCGAGGTCCTCGATCCCATGGGGCAGCCCATGGGCGGAGCCGAGGTCACCGTGACCGCCCTGGACAGCCACCGGGTTGCGACGCGTGGCACCACGGATCCCCACGGCTACTTCATAGCGACGCTGCCACCGGGCTCCTACAGCGCGATGGTCGCGGCCGAGGGCCTGTCACCCGCCCGTGAGAACCTCGACATCACCGCCGGCGCAGCCCTGCCCCCGATGCGCGTCGCGCTCCAGCCCGCCCGCCAGATGGAACTTCCGACGGCCGGAACCTGGCTGTTCGATCCCCCGCACACCGCGATCCGGTTCATCGCCAAACACGTGGGCATGGCCCATGTCCACGGGCGGTTCACCCGCTTCCAGGGCGGCATCCACGTCGCACCGGACATGGCCGACTCACACGTGTCGGTGCGCATCGACGCCTCCAGCGTCACCACGGGCAACAACACCCGCGACAACCACCTGCGTTCCGCCGACTTCCTGGACGTGGAACGCTACCCGCACATCGACTTCACCAGTACCCGGTTCGCCCACCGCGGCGGCTCCAAGTGGACCCTGCACGGCACCCTCACCATGCACGGCACCAGCCGTTCCGTCGGCCTCGACACCACCTATCTCGGGATGGTCAACGGAGGCTACGACCAGGAACTGCGCTGCGCGGCTCTCGCGAAGACCGAACTCCACCGGGAGGACTTCACCCTCAACTGGCGCTCCATGCTGGCCCGCGGCATCGCCGTCGTCGGTCCGACCGTCCAACTGGAGTTGGACGTACAGGCGATGTACCGCACCCACGACACGCCCACGCCACCGCAGTAGACCCTCACCCGGGGCGTCCGACGGCGGGTGCTGTCCGACAGGTGTGTCGCGTGTCGCGGTCGTTCATGCGGTGCTGATCGAGGCCGTCCGGCAGCGCACCTCCACATCGCGTCGCCGTTCGACCGTCGGCCGCACGCGCCCCGGACGGGACCACCGATGCGGCTGGGCAGTGCCCGGCGACACCTTGACAGCACAGAGCGAGCAGATGGGAAGGGGCTCAGGATCATGGGTATCTTCAGCCGACGCCAGACCGCCCTCGGCGAACCGACCGCGGCTGCCGACACCGGCGCCTCCGTCGCGGAGGCAACGCCCAGGGCTGCCGCGCTCGACCCGGCGCTTCGGGCCTTGACCGGGCGGTGGACCATCGACCGCCCGCACAGCCGCATCGGATTCTCCGTGCGGCACGCCATGGTCACGACGGTCCGGGGGGCTTTCACCGAATACGACAGCACGTTGTACTTCGACGGAGCCCGGCCCTCCGAGTCGCGGGCCGAGCTCGTCATCCGGGTCGCCAGCGTCGACACGGGTGTGGAACAAAGGGACGCGCACATCGTCGGCCCTGACTTCTTCGACGCGCGTCGCCACCCGGAAATGGTCTTCCGCAGCACCTCCACCCTCCACGAAGGCGGAGAGACCTTCCGCATGACCGGGGACCTGACCATCCGTGACGTCACCCGGCCCGTCGACCTCCAACTCGACTACCTCGGCTCGGTCCTGGATCCTTTCGGCTACGAGCGGGCCGGCTTCGACGGCACCACCACCATCGACCGCACCGAGTGGGGCCTGGTCTACAACCAGCGCCTCAAGACAGGAGGCGCCATGGTGAGCGAGAAGGTCCGACTGCAGTTCGACATCTCCGCGATCCGGTCGACCTCATAGGCGGCGTTGCGGTACCGACCCGAGTCGCTGCCGCGGGCGCGGGCGCGGCGGGCGGCGAGGCGTCCGGCCTCCGTGCCGGGCAGGCGCTGCACGGTGGCGGATGAGACACCGGCGAGCAGCCCGCCGCGGTGGTTGCCGTGGTCCCGGACGGCGGCGGCCTGACGCGGGCCGCGACGGTGCAGCGCCTCCACGGGCAGCGGCCCGAGCCAGTCGGCGCCGCCGACCGGGCCGCGGGCGCGGGCGAGGACGCCTCCCCGGGCCGGGGATCCCGCCGGAGGTGGTCGCGGCGACCGTGATCGTGGCCGACGCCGCTGCCGACGCGGACGTCGACGCAGAGGCAGAGGGGGGACGGCCCTGGCCCTGAACATCTCTGCCGGGTGCGCCGCGTCGCTGCCGTCCGCCGGCCGGCGGAGTGGACCGTGCTCGGTCTGCGCGGGGAGCCGTCGGGCGCGGGACAGAGGAAGAGGGTCGGTCATCGTCTGGTGGTGACCGACCCTCTTCGTCTCGCGCCCCGACCGTCGTTCAGGGGCGGTGCAGGCCAGGGCGTCCGTCACGTCATCCGCGGCCTCCCAGCAGCAGGACGGCGGCCTGCTGCGGGTTGGAGTCCGCCGCCTCCCCTCCGGCGCAGCAGGTGAGGGCCCATCCCGTGAACGTGGCGAAGTCACCCACGCGATCAGGTGGTGAACCGAGAGGCGGGATGCCGATTCGTGGTCCGCGTGCGGGTCATGCTGTCAGGCGCCAGAGGGACGTGGTTTCGGCGCTTCGTGCTGTATGGAGTGGGTCGGTGGCGTCTGTGGCGCGCGGGTGGCGGGGTTTCGTGTCGATCTTGTCCACGACGCGGAGGTGAGCTGCCTGGAAGGTGTCGAGCAGTTGCTGACGTGTCCGGAGGCCGAGGTGTTCTGCCAGGTCGGACAGGATGAGCCAGCCTTCGCCGCCTGGCCGGAGGTGGGCGGACAGTCCGGCGAGGAAGCTGTGGAGCATGGTGCTGTCCGGGTCGTAGACGCCTTGTTCGATGAAGCTGGTCGGGCGGGCGGGGAGCCAGGGCGGGTTGCACACGATGAGGTCGGCGCGGCCTTCGGGGAACAGGCCGGGGCCCGACACGTCGATGCGGTCGGTCAGCGCCAGCCGGTGAGCGTTGTCCTTGGCGCAGGCCAGGGCGCGTGGGCTGATGTCGGTGGCCACGACGCGGTTGATTCCGCGGTGGGCCAGGACCGCGGCGAGGACGCCGGTTCCCGTGCCGAGGTCGAATGCTGTGCTGGTGGCGGGACGGTTCCGGGTGGCCGGCGGGAGTGGGGTGCGGGCGACCAGGTCGACGTACTCACTTCTGACGGGGGCGAACACGCCGTAGTGGGGATGGATGCGGGTGCCGAGGGCCGGCACGTCGATTCCCTTCAGGCGCCACTGGTGCGCGCCGATCACTCCCAGCAGTTCGCGCAGAGAGACCGCGACGGGTCCCTTCGGCGGTCCGTAGGCTTCCAGGCACGCCTGGCGGACGTCAGGAGCCCGGCGCAGCGCCAGCCCGTAGTCGTCGCCCAGCAGCACCAGGAGCTTTCCGAGGACGCGGGCGCGGTGACGGGTGGTGCGTCGGTGCAGGTGGAAGGACTCGCTCGGGGTTGTGCCGGGCCTGGGCGTGGTGCGGTCGATGCGGCGGCCCATCGCCTGCAGCAGTTGCCGGGCGTTGTGGAAGTCGCCCTGCCAGAGCAGAGCGGTTCCTTCGCACGCTCGGCGGTAGGCGTCGTTGGCCTTCATCCGGTCGTCGGCGACGACGATCCGCTGGGGAAGAGGGGCGGCGTTCTCGGAATGCCAGCGGGCGGATCGGCGGGTGTGGTTCTCGGTCCAGCGGATGGTGGACACCAGGTACTCCTCGTGGTCGAGCGTGCAGGGGCACGAAGAGCACTTCGACGAGGAGCAGACTGAGAGCTGCGGACAGAGGGGAGTCCGATCAGCTCGCGGCATCTGGCGCGTGCGGTCGCAGGGCGCCGGAAGGTCCTTGTGGCGGAGCTGTCAGGGCCTTCCGGCGACGCCGCGAGCGTGCGTGCCGGGCGTCGCGAGCCGGGGGGCCGGGGGCGGGTTTTTTATGCAG
>NZ_JBEYJA010000092.1:0-13049 GCF_040703815.1 Streptomyces sp. NPDC006743
CGCCTCACCGGCGAGAACACGATCTCCTGGCGCGACCCGACACCCCAGGATCAAACACCCATTCCGGGATAAAACATCGGGAGAAAACGACCTCTCAGGAGGCGGCACCACCCCCCTGGCCTCCATGGTCAAAGACGACAAGCGGCTGTCCCTGTCCTGGCCCACCGCGCTGCCGCAACCTGTCCTGGACGGTGACTCCGCCCTGTACAAGTCGGTCCTGCCGGGCGTCGACCTCAAGGTCATCGCCGAGGTCGACGGGTTCTCGGAAGACCTGATCATCAACACGCCGCAAGCCGCGGCCGACCCAGCCGTGCAGAGCATCAAACTCGGTGTCAGCACCGTCGGGGTCACTCTCACGGACGCCGGTACCGGCAGCCTGACCGCCACCGACGCGGACGGAAATGTCGTCTTCAGCGCCCTGCGTCCCAGAATGTGGGAGCAGCCGGCCCCCTCCGCCACCGTCTCGAAGAAGGCGCTCACCGCGTCGGGCGCCGGGGATCTGCCGAGTTCCGCCCCCGTGGGCGTCGAGGTGTCCGGCGACACGCTGACTCTGACACCGGATCCCACTCTGCTCGCCACCGCCGATCAGTTCCCGCTCGTGGTGGAACCTCCCTTCTCCGGCGGCAAGCGCCAGAAGTGGGCTGTGGTGTACTCCGCCACCCCCGGCGCCGACTACCCCAACGGCTCCGGATGGAACTCCGACAACCCCAGTGACGAGCCGCGGGTCGGTTTCAACGGCACCGGCCGGACACGCTCGTTCTTCGCGATGGACACCAAGGGTCTGGCGGGCGCCGACATCCTCAAGACCAACTTCGCCGTAGTCGAAACCCACTCCTGGGGCTGTGACGCCTCGCTCGCCGGGCCGACCGAACTGTGGTCCACCGGCAGTATCGACACCACCCCCACCTGGAACAGTCAGCCGAGCTGGGCGGACAAACTCGACTCCGCCTCCTACGCCCACGGCAACCCCACCTACTGCCCCGGCACCCTCGGCCACGACTACCACTCGGCGGCACTGACCGACTACGTCCAGAAGGCGGCCGACAACGGCTGGAGCGCACTCACCTTCGGCCTCCGGGCCGAGAGCAGCCACGAAGGTGATCACGACAGCTACAAGCGCTTCACCAACAACCCCGCCCTGGCGATCACCTACAACTTCAAGCCCACCGTCGACGACCACCACTCCTACGAAGGCACCTGGAGTCCCGGCGGCGACGGCAACAAGGCGGTCCCGTGCAAAGGCCTGATCGGCAACAGCGGCATCGTCCTGACCGCGAAGCTCACCGACAAGGACGGCGGGAAGGTCAGCGGCGAGTTCTCCGTGGCCAACTCTTCAGGAGCGACAGTCGCATCGGCCACTGACAAGGTCTCCACCGGCCAGACCGCCTCGGTCACTGTGGCAGCTTCCAAACTCACCAACGGGTCCTACACCTGGCAAGTCCGTGCCAAGGACGACGAGAACACCACCAGCAGCTACACCGCACCCTGCAGTTTCAGCGTCGACCGCATCGGCCCGACCGACGCCGTCAGGATCACCAACACCGACGGCACTCCGGCAGACGAGGCCACCGACACCTACACCGCGCGCAAGCCCGTCCAACTGCAGCTCAGCAACACCGCGAACGACCTCGCAGGCTTCTGCTGGAACACCGACCAGTACATCTCCGTCTCCAGCACCCGCTGCTCCAACGGCAACTGGATCGACGTCGGCGCCGATCACCACAGCGCGCGCGTCACCATCACCCCCAGCGGCACCCCGAACAGCACCCTGCACGTTCTCGCCTACGACAAGGCCGGCAACCACTCCCCCTACGACCGGGCCAGCGACGCCGTCATTCTCAGCACCACCCCCTCCGACTTCGTCTACGCCCCCGGCCAGAAGCCCGGCACCGGCCCTCTGGCACACACCGACCTGCCCGGTGACCTCACGGGCGACGGCCACACCGACATGATCGCCATCGACAACACCGGAAAGCTGCGCCTCTACGCGGGCGACGGCACCGGCAAGGTCTCCCCCGCCGACATCGTCGGAACCGGCGGCTGGAGCAACGCCCTCATCGCCCACCGCGGCGACCTCCGCGGCTTCACCGGCCCAGGCACCGCACCGGACGGGTACGAGGACTTCGTCGTCCGTCTGAGCGACAACAAGCTCTACGTCTACGGCGGCGACGGCCTCGGCCGGCCCGCCTACGACACGCGAACCGAACTCGTGCACCCCAATATCGACAACGCCCCCGACTGGCGCCGCATCCGTCAGATCGTCACACCCGGGGACATCGACCAGAACAACACACCAGGCCACGAAAAGGGCAACGACCTCATCACCATCGAGTGCACCACCGATACCTGCACCGACGCCCAGCTCTACCTGTACACCGGCAACACCATCGGCGGCGGAGGACAGGACCAGACCGAGCCGTTCGACCTCAACAACCGCACCGTCATCGGCACCCGCGGCTGGAAGGACTACACCAACCTCGCCCTCGGGGACCAGAACGGCGACGGCGTCCAGGACCTGATCGCCCGCAATCCCGAAACCGGTGAACTCTTCCTCTACCCCGGCCGCATCACCGACGGAACCTACTCCCTCGGCACCCGAGTCCTGTACGGGGCAAGCGGCTGGGACCGGCGTCCGCATCTCGCCTCACCGGGCAACGTCCAGGGAACCGTGACCACCGGCACCTACAGCGACCCCGACGCGGGCTCCGACATCACCTACCACCAGTACCAGCCCACCACCGGAGAAGCCTACGGCGACGTCTGGGCGACGACACCGGCCGACCCGAACTACACCGTCAGCTACGCCGACAGCAGCGGCACCGAGCAGACCACCACATGCCCCACCGGCTGCCTGCTCTTCTATCCCGGAACTGCCACCACCCTGCGCAAACCGAAACTCGTGGGCACCAGTAGCTGGGACACCACCATCACCGGCATCTTCTGACCCGGGCGCCCTCCGATCGCAGCGAGGGGGGCCTGGGCACCGGTGCCGCCTGGCCGGGAGTGATCGCGTGAGCGGTCACTCCCGGCCAGTGGCGCCCCCGAAGTCCACGTCCGTGCTGTTGACCGTCCCGCCCGTGCGGCCCGGTGCCGCCTGGTGGCTCCAGTACAGGTTGGTGTGGGTGATCACCTGGTCCGCGGGCGGGGCGCCCCAGCGCGTCAGGTCCTGCGTGGTGTGGGCATCGCCGACCAGAACCGTGTCGTACCCCCGCACGAACGCGCCGTGCAGGGTCGAGCGGATGCAGGCGTCGGTCGCCGCGCCGGCCACGAAGAGCCGGCCGACGCCGAGGTCAGACAGCACGGACTCCAGGGTGGTGTCCTCGAAGGAGTCGCCGTAGTTCTTGTGGACGAGGGGTTCCCCCTCCGCCGGCGTCAGCTCCGGGACGATCCGCCAGCCGTCGCTGTCCTTCACCAGGTTGTCGTCGGAGTGCTGCACCCACACGACGGGCACGCCTTCCCTCCGGGCTCGCTCGACCAGGGCCGCGATGTTCGCGACGACCGCGTCCCGGGCGTGGGCCTCCTTGACGACGTCCACCTGGACGTCGACGACGATCACTGCGGTGCCGGGCCGGTTCTGGAGCGTGGTCATCGCTGCCCCGCCTCCGAGACCCAGCCCACGAAGCCGGTGAACGCCCCGGGCCGGAAGGTGAGCACCGGTCCGGCGGCCACCTTCGAGTCGCGTACGGCGACGGAGGCGCAGGGGGTGCCGGCGATCTCCACGCACGAGCCGCCCTGGTCGCCGCTGTACGTGGACTTGCGCCAGGCCAGGGACCCGAGCGGCGCGCACTCCACGCAGTTGCCGCCCTGGTCGCTGCTGTAGCTGGACTTACGCCAGTTGCTCTCCATAGCGGTCCTCCATCACGCGCCGGATCAGCTCCGCCGAGTCCTTCACGGAGAGAGCGGCGGCTTGGAGGTGATCGTAACGGAGTGAGCAGTCTTTGACGGTGTCTGGGTTGGCGGTTGGGTGTCCAGTCCCATAGCCCTCTGTGTAGAGGATGTCGGGGTCGTTGGCGAAGTGGAAGAGGTCGAATGAGCCCTGCAAACCCGCGTGGGCTCCGGCCGAGAAAGGCAACACCTGCACGTTGATCCGCGGATTGCGTGAAAAGGTCAGCAGGTGAGCAAGCTGCTCCCGCATGGTGGCCTCATCACCGATCTTCTGATGCAGAACGGCTTCGCCGACTACCGCCCAGAGCACTGGCGGTTCAGCCTTCTCGAAGATGCACTGCCGCGCCAGGCGTACGGCCGTGCGGTCCTCCAGGTCAGTCTCATCCAGGGCGCCGAGGACGGCACTCGCATACGCTTTCGTCTGCAGCAGCCCGTGCACCAAGTGTGTGTGAAAGGTATGGATCCTCACCGCCCGCGTCTCCAGCTCCGCCACCTGCTGGAACCAAGCCGGAAGCTGGCTCCTCATCACCAGCGCGACGAGCCGGGACAGCGTCCCGCCCGTTCCCAGCGCCGCGTCCACCCGCTCGCTGAACTCGGCGGTCGGCAGCTTCCGTGCCGTCTCCACCTGTCCCACCAGGGACGCCGTGTAGTTGACGATCTCCCCCAACTGCCGCTGGGTCAGGCCCGCGGCCTCCCGCAGCCGCCGCAGTTCGTAGCCGTAGTAGTCCAGCGGCGAAGCCCCCGGGTCGAGGACATTGATGTTGGTCACGCGCGGTCCCCTTTCCACGGGACGCCCACGGGCGGACCCGTTGTGTCCGTTCCGTGGCACAGCGTAGTGACAGCACGTCAGTCTCGTCCCGTGAACGATTACTTCCCCTCGGTCCTGGCCGGTCCCCGCCCCGCCCAGTACCGCATGACCTTCACCGCCGGTGAGCACTCGGCGCGGCACATCCGCCGTATCGTCCGCTCGTACCTGGCCGAATGGGACCTCGCCGAGCTGGCCGACGCCGTGGAGCTGGCCGTGACCGAGCTGGTCGCCAACGTCGTACGGCACGTCCCGGACCGCCGCTGCACGCTGCTGTTGCTGCGGCAGGCGGCCGGGATCAGGGCGGAGGTCACGGACAGCTCGTCCGAACTGCCCGCGACGCCGGGGGACTTGTCGCCGGACTCGGAGGGCGGGCGCGGCCTGCTGCTGCTCGACGCGGTGGTGGACAAGTGGGGGGTGGAGCGGATGCGGCAGGGCGGCAAGACCCTGTGGTTCGAATGCGGTCCCGCGCCCCACCGCCTCACTCACCTCAGTGACTGAACCGCCGGATCCGCGCGTCGCAGGGGCCGCACGTCCGGGGGCGGCCGCGCCCGTCCGGGCGCGGCCGCCCCGGCCGGTCCGGTCAGCGGCGCCGCAGCGAGGCGTCCAGCAGGGACGGCGGGGTGTCGAACTTCTCGTGCGGGGCGAGGTCGGTGCCGGGGGCGACGATCTCGTCGACGGCGTCGAGGAGGTCGGCGGGCAGCACCGTGTCCGCGGCGGCGAGCTGCGCGCGCAGGTGGTCCAGGGTGCGGGGGCCGATGAGGGCGCTGGTCACGGCGGGGTGGGCGGTCACGAAGCCGAGGGCGAGCTGGATCATCGTCAGTCCGGCCTCGTCGGCGACCCGGGCGAGCTTCTCGACCGCGTCGAGGCGGGCCTGGTTGGCGGGGACGCTCAGGTCGAAGCGGTCCGGCAGGAGGCCGGAGCGGTGGGTGGTGATGTCGCGGCCCGCGCGGACGGCGCCCGACAGCCAGCCGGAGGCCAGCGGGCTCCACGCCAGTACGCCGAGGCCGTACTCCTCGGTGACGGGCAGGACGTGGGCCTCGATGCCGCGCTGGAGCAGGGAGTAGCTGGGCTGTTCGGTGACGTAGCGGCTCAGGCGGTGCTCACGGGCGGCCCACTGGGCCTGCACGATGCGGTGGGCGGGGAAGGTGGAGGAGCCGAAGTAGCGGATCTTCCCGGCGCGTTGCAGGTCGGTCAGGGCCGAAAGGGTCTCCTCGTCGCCGGTGGCCGGGTCCCAGCGGTGGAGCTGGTAGAGGTCGACGTGGTCGACACCGAGGCGGCGCAGGCTGTCCTCCAGTGCGGTGACCAGCCAGCGGCGGGAGCCGCCGCGGTGGTTGCGCTCGTCGCCCATCGGCATGCCCGCCTTGGTGGCGAGCACGATGTCGTCGCGGCGGCCGGCGATGGCCTTGCCGACCATCTCCTCCGACTCGCCGTCGCCGTACATGTCGGCGGTGTCGATGAGGTTGATCCCCGCGTCGAGGGCGGCGTCGACGAGGGCGGTGGCCTCCTCCTGGGTGGTGCGGCCGATGGGGCCGAAGTTCATCGCGCCGAGCGCGAGGGAGCTGACCTGGACGCCGGTACGGCCGAGGGTGCGGTACTGCATGAGCTGGTTCCTCCGGGAGGGGAGCGGGGGCGGGCAGGGGTGGCCGGAGGGTCGCCGTTCTGGCATCATGAACAAACGGAACGACGCTCCGGTAAGCCCTGACGAACGATACGGAACAACGTTCCGCTTTGGCAACCCGCAATCCCGGCAGGGAAGGACACGGCACGGTGAAGGACAGCGACGAGGGGACGGGGGGCGCCGCGGGCGCGGGCCGGGGTGGCTCGGCTGCGGCGGGCGCGGCCTCCGGGGGCGAGCGGGCCAAGCGGGCGGACGCGCGGCGCAACAAGGAGACCCTGCTCGACGCGGCGGCCGCGGTCTTCGTCACGTCGGGCGTGGAGGCGCCGGTCCGTGACATCGCGGCGAAGGCCGGTGTCGGCATGGGCACCATCTACCGTCACTTCCCCACCCGGGCGGACCTCATCGTCGCCGTCTACCGGCACCAGGTGGAGGCCTGCGCCGAGGCGGGCCCCGCCCTGCTGGAGGGCGGCGCGAGCCCGCATGCCGCGCTGGCGCGGTGGATCGACCTCTTCGTCGACTTCCTGGTCACCAAGCACGGCCTGGCCGCCGCGCTCCAGTCCGACGACGCCGGGTTCGAGACGCTGCACGCCTACTTCCTCGACCGCCTCGTCCCGGTCTGCGGCGAGCTGCTCGACGCGGCGGTGGCCGCCGGCGAGATCAGCCCCGGCGTGGCGCCCTACGAGCTGATGCGCGGCGTCGGCAACCTCTGCATCGGCGCGGAGAACGACCCCCGCTACGACGCACGCCGTCTGGCCCAGCTCCTGGTCAGGGGGCTGCGGCGGGCCGACTGAGCGGGGGGAGGTCCGGGCCGCCGCAGGGTCCGGGCGGCCCGTCTCAGCGGGCGCAGCGGCCGGCGGGGGCGTAGAGGATCACCTGGGCGCCGTGGACGCGGGTGCGGGCGCAGACCTCGAAGCGGCGGCGCAGGACGTCCCGTTTGACGGCCTCCTGCGGGTAGGGGTCCAGGGGCTGTCCTGCCGGGTCGGCGAGGGCGACGACCCGGCAGGCCGCGAGGAGGCGCCGCCGGATCGTCGCGGCGGGCAGTTCGGTGCCCTCCAGGGTGCCCGAGGCCGCGGGCGACCCGGCCAGGGCGAGGTCGTCCAGACCGGCGTAGAGGCGGGGTCGGGAGAGCAGCCACTCGCGGCGCCGGGCGGGCAGGAACAGGACGGCGTCCCCGGGGCGGGCGAGATCCCGGACCGCGCGGGAGACGGCGACCACGTCGTCCTTGCGGCTCTGCGGGGAGCGGACCGACAGCGACCAGGGCAGCAGGACGGCCACCGCCGTGACGGCCGCCAGGCAGGCCGCCGGGACCCGGACGGCCGGGGCGACCCGGAAACGGGCGGCGAGCGCACGGTCCAGGGCCGCGCCCGCGAGCAGGGCGGCGCCCGTCATGCCGTAGATCACGTACCGGTCGAGGTACAGGGGTTCGGCGAGGGAGACCGTCATCAGCAGCCCGGCCGGGGCCACCGCGAGCCACAGGCCCAGCCACACGAGGGTCCGGCGCCCGCTGTCCCCGTGATCCCCGCCGTCAGCCTCGTCCCCGCCGTCCCCGTCATCCCGGATGCCCTCGCCGTCCCGGCCGCCGCCATCCCGGGTGATCCCGCCGTCCCCGCCGGCACGGACCGGGCCGCGCGGCAGCAGCAGCCGGGCCAGCAGGGCGCAGACCGCCGCGACGGCCCCGTACGCGAGCCACTGGCCGGTGCTCGGGCGGCCCAGCCAGCCCAGTTGCCGGTCCGCCTGGCGGGCGCTCACGACGGCCAGGGGCAGCAGCGCGGCGAGCACGGCGGCCGACGCGACCGCCCAGCGGTGCAGCACCCGGCGCGGCACCCGCAGCCGCCACAGCGTCAGGGCGTGGGCCGCGAGGGCGAGGACGGCGAACTCGTGCAGCCGGCAGGCCAGGGCCAGGACCGCCGCGTACCCCGCCCACCAGCGGCGGCGCGCCGAGCCGGTGCCGCGCACGAAGAGGTACGTGGCCCAGGTGACCGCCGCGGTGACCAGCGCGTAGGACCGGCCCTCCTGCGCGTACTGCTGGGTCACCGGGAGCAGGACGAAGACCAGACCGGCCAGGACACCGGTCCGGCGGCCCGCCAGCCGCGCGCCGGTGACCCCGACACCCGCCGCCGCCACCGCCGTCGCCAGCACCGAGGGCAGCCGCAGGGCGAGCGGACCGCCGTCCCAGAGGGCGAACAGCGCGTGCATGAGGAGGTAGTACAGGCCGTGCACCGCGTCGATGTGGCCCAGCAGATGCCTCAGCTCACCCGTCGAACGGTGGGCCACCTGGTAGGTGACGGACTCGTCGCGCCACATGCTGTCCTGCCGGCCGATCCCCCACAGGCCCAGGGCCACGGCGAGCGCGGCGGGCACGAGGGCGGGCACGAGGGCGGCGGACGCGCGCGCGGCCCGGCGGCCCCCCTGCCCCGCCATGTCAGCTCCCGACCGGTGCGGGTCTCGGCTCCTCGGCGGCCCGGGCCGGGCGGGGCTCCGCCGCCGCGCGGGGGCCCGACAGCAGGTAGGTCAGGGCGAAGCCCGCGCCGACCACGGCGGCCCCGCCCACCGCGTCGAGCACCCAGTGGTTGGCGGTGCCCACGATCGCGGAGACCGTGAACAGCGGGTGCAGCAGCCCGAGGGCCTTCATCCACCACCTCGGCGCGACGACGGCGATCACCAGACCGCACCACAGCGACCAGCCGAAGTGCAGCGACGGCATCGCGGCGTACTGGTTGGTGAGCGCGGTCATCGCACCGTAGTCCGGCTTCGCGAAGTCCTGGGCGCCGTGCACCGTGTCGATGAAGCCGAGGCCCGGCATGAGCCGGGGCGGGGCCAGCGGGTAGAGCCAGAAGCCGAGCAGGCCGAACAGCGTGGCACCGCCCAGGGCGGTGCGCGCCCACCGGTAGTCCACCGGCCGCCGGACGTAGAGCACGGCGAGGACCGCCATGGGCACGACGAAGTGAAACGTCTCGTAGTAGTAGCTGAGGAAGTGGTCCAGCCAGGGCAGCCGGACCGTCGTGTGGTTCACCCAGTGCTCGACGTCGATGTGCAGGGCGTGCTCGAGGGAGTGGATCTGGTGGCCGTGGTGCTCGGCGGTGGCGCGGCTGCCGCGGGCGGCCAGCCGCACCTGGGAGTAGGCGGCGTAGGTGACGCGGATCAGGAGGAGTTCCAGCAGGAGGCTGGGGCGGGTCAGCACCCGGCGCAGGAACGGGACGAGCGGCACGTGCCGGAACCGGGCCGGGCCCGGGGCCGCGTAGCGGGTGGGGACCGGGGCACGGTAGTGGTCCGAGGCCCGGGACAGGAACGGCACCGAGGTCGCCGCCGCCAGCGCGGCCACCAGGACCGTGTTCTCCCGCACCAGGTGCAGGACCGGCATGTCCGGCAGCAGCATCTTCGCCGGCAGGGTCATCACGAGGACCACCGTGACCGGCCAGACGTACCGGTCCGAGGCGCGCCGTCCGGCCCGGCCCACGATCGCGAGCAGCACCCACAGCAGCTGGTGCTGCCAGGCGGTGGGCGACACGGCGATGGCGGCGCAGCCGGTGACGGCGACCGCGAGCAGCAGCTGGCCGTCACGGGCGTAGCGCACCGCCCGGCGCAGCGCGAGGACGGCGACAGCCGCGCCCAGCGCCAGGAAGAGGCCGATCTCCAGCGGTCCGGTCAGGCCGAGGCGCAGCAGCGCGCCGTGCAGGGACTGGTTGGCCAGGCCGTCGGCCCGGCCGCCCAGGCCCGTGCCGGCGATGTGGTGGATCCAGTACGTGGCGGAGTCGTGCGGCATGGCCGCCCAGGCGAGGGCGGTGCCCGCGGCGAAGGTGCCGCCGGTGACGGCGGCGGCCCGTCGGCCGTCGGTGCACCACAGCAGGGGCACGAACAGCAGCACCGTGGGCTGGAGGGCGGCGGCCAGACCGACCAGGACGCCGCAGGCCCGCTGCCCGCGCACCACGAAGAGGCCGAGCAGCACCAGCAGGACCGGGGTGACGCCGGTCTGGCCGAGCCAGAACGCGTCGCGCACCGGCAGCGACAGCATGAGCAGGCTGATGGCGACGGGGGCGGCCGTCAGCGAGGCGCGGCGCCCGGCCGGCTGGGGCAGCGCGCGGGCGGCGATCAGACCGAGGGCGACGACGAGCAGGAGGGTGCCGAAGATCCAGCTCCAGCCGAGTGCGTCCTCGGCGGCCTTCGTCAGCGGCTTGAGGACGAGACCGCTGAAAGGGGTGCCGGTGAACCGGGCCGAGTCGTACAGCGACCCGTTGACGTGCAGGACGCCGCCCGGCCCTGCCCACGTCTCCAGGGCCGTCAGCCGTTCCCCGCGGGGGGTGGCGAGGACGGCGGCCACCTGCCGTGCCGCGAGGAGCCCGGCGGTCAGCCAGAGCCCCAGGCGGGCCGCCCGCATCCGCGCTCCGGCCGGGGCGGCGGCAGCCGCCGCACCCGGGTAGGCCGCCCTCGGTCCGCCACTGCGCTCCGTATCCGCCACGCCCCGTCGGCCTCCCGCCCCGCTCGTTCCACGTCCCACACGTCCGGGATCTTTTGGTTCTGTCCCGGTACGAACCCTATGGGGCGCGCGACCCGGCGTGAAAAGGCCCCCTGTGCGCCGGTTTCCCCCTGCCTCCGGCGCGCTCCCCCCGCCCGGAACGCGCCGGTCGCCGGACGGCGGCGGGCCCCGAGGGCGCGATCGTCGGTGACGGAGGGTGTCCGGCGGGTGGTTCAGCGAGGCGCCCCGGAAGCGTGGGGAGCGTCCGCGGGGGGCCGTGGGGCGCGCGCGAGCCCTCCCGGCGGCGGGAAAGCGTGCGCCGGCGGCCGTGCGACGCGACAAGGATCACAGCGCGGGCACGTGCGTGGCGGCCGACGGCGGGCATACGTACCTGCGTATCGCGCATTTAGCTGCACTGCGCATCTGTGTGCTCACGATACGTGAAGGGACCAACCGGTCGTATGGTCGATTTCTGGCCCGCCGCGGTGGTCACTTTCCGGCCATCCGGACGGAGGACCGTCCCATCCGGTCCGTGACGCCACGGGCCGCTCGGTTCGCGCCCGGCGCGGACCGGTTCCGGTCCCGCATCCGCGCGGACCGGTTCCGGTCCCGCATCCGCGCGGACCGCCTCGGTCCGTCATCCGCGCGGGCCGGTTTCGGTCCGTCCCTGTGCGGACCGGTGTCGGTCCGTCCCTGTGCGGGCCGGTTTCGGTCCGCGTTCGGCGCGGGCCGGTTCGGTCCGCCGACAGCGCTGCCGCGTGGGCCGTGTCCCTGCCCCCGTCGAAAGGTAGGCGAGCGAAGCCTTGTCGGCTGCCACCGTCACCGCGCCCCGTTCCGTGTCCCTCACCAAGAAACGCTCCGACCGCTCCCACGCCACCGTCACGGACCCGGCACTCGTCCGGCGCGCCGTGAAGGCCGCCGCGCTGGGCAACGCCATGGAGTGGTTCGACTTCGGTGTCTACAGCTACATCGCGGTGACCCTGGGCAAGGTCTTCTTCCCGTCCGGCAACCCCACGGCACAGCTGCTCTCCACCTTCGGCGCCTTCGCCGCGGCCTTCCTGGTCCGCCCGCTCGGCGGCATGGTCTTCGGCCCCCTCGGCGACCGGATCGGCCGCCAGAAGGTGCTGGCCGTCACCATGATCATGATGGCCGCGGGCACCTTCGCCATCGGCCTGATCCCGTCGTACGGGACGATCGGCGTCGGCGCCCCCATCCTGCTGCTGGCCGCCCGGCTGGTGCAGGGCTTCTCGACCGGCGGGGAGTACGCCGGCGCCTCCACCTTCATCGCCGAGTACGCCCCCGACCGGCGGCGCGGCTTCCTCGGCAGCTGGCTGGAGTTCGGCACGCTCGCCGGGTACATCGGCGGCGCGGGCCTGGTGACCCTGATGACGGCCCTGCTGTCCACGGACGACCTGACGTCCTGGGGCTGGCGGATCCCGTTCCTGATCGCGGGCCCGATGGGCATCATCGGCCTGTACCTGCGGATGCGCCTGGAGGAGACCCCGGCGTTCGCCGCCCAGGCCGAGAAGGCCGAGTCGAGCCGCCCGAAGGTTCCGCTGCGCGAGATGGTCACGGGCCAGTGGAAGACGCTGCTGCTGTGCATGGGCCTGGTGCTGGTCTTCAACGTCACCGACTACATGCTGCTGTCGTACATGCCGAGCTACCTGACCAGTCAGCTGAAGTACGACGAGACGCACGGTCTGCTGGTCGTGCTGGCCGTGATGGCGCTGATGATGATCGTCCAGCCGTTCGCCGGTGCCCTCACCGACCGGGTCGGCCGCCGTCCGGTGATCGCGGCGGGCTGCGCGGGCTTCCTGGTCCTGTCGATCCCGGCGCTGCTGCTGATCCGCCAGGGCAGCCTGCTGGCGGTGGGCCTGGGCATGGCCGCGCTCGGCCTGCTCCTGGTCTGCTTCACCGCGGCGATGCCGTCCGCGCTGCCCGCGCTGTTCCCGACCCGGGTGCGCTACGGCTCCCTGTCGATCGGCTTCAACATCTCCGTGTCGCTGTTCGGCGGCACGACACCGCTGGTCGTCACGGCGCTGATCGGCGCCACCGGCAACATGATGATGCCCGCCTACTACATGATGGCTGCGTCGCTGATCGGCGGCGTGGCCGTGTGGTTCATGACGGAGTCGGCGGGACGCCCGCTGCCCGGCTCCCCGCCGTCGCTGGAGTCCTGACCAGGACCGGAAGGGGTGGGGGCGGCGGGGGCCCGCCCCCCCCCAAACCGACCCCCCCCCCCCACACCACCCCCGGCCCCCCCCCCCCCCCCACACCCCGGACGC
>NZ_JBEYJA010000093.1:0-13019 GCF_040703815.1 Streptomyces sp. NPDC006743
GCGCGCGGTCTGCTCCGCAGACACGACGCGCCGCCGCTACGCGGCGGTCCAGGGAATTGCTCCGCAATTCCGTATTCCGGCTCCGCCGGAATACCCGGCCAACTCCGTTGGCCGAGGTCCGAATTCGCTCCGCGATTCGGACCGACATGGAATTCGCTCCGCGAATTCCATTAGGCTGACCACGAGTGGGGTGCAGTCGCTTCGGCTCTCCCCCATTCCTGAGACACCGTCAATTTGGTGCCGCCTTGGCAAAATTGACCGTCCCGGTCTCTCGGCCCTTTCCCGCGCCCGCTCTTCAATTCTGGAACACGGGAACCATAGCGCGCTCCTGCGGGGCCTGCGCTACCCCTACCACGGGTCGATCACTTCTACTTGCGCCGCCGAGACAGGGTCTGACAGCCCCTCTGGCGCCCTGCGGGAGTCGATGGCCCCCAGGGGGGGGCGCAGCGGGCCCTCTGGGGTTCCTGTGGCCGGCGCAAGGTCAACTCACCATACGCAGAGCATTCCCCTGAGGACCCTTCACGTCCTGTTTCGTTGTGTAGCGCTAATCGTTGTCGAAATGCGATGTGTGAGTGCTGATTTCAGGAAGATTTTCACCGCCAACAATATCAAGTAACTGAACGGCAACGCACCTCGCTATCCCCAAGTGCGAGTGTCCCGGACACGGGAAACTGGCCACACTGATCGTGCCGATGTTCCTCGGCCCGGACGAGGATGAGAACGAAATGCTCACCTCGGACGCGTACGGGACCCTGGCGAAGATCCTCAGGGCGCTGCGCGCGCACGACACGGACACCGTGGAAGCACTGGCCGACCCGAGGCCGCACAGCCGCCGGAAGGGCAGTGAACTGGCTGGTGACGAAGGCGAGTTGGGCGATGAGGACGAGGGCCAGGAGCAGGACGACGAGGGGCGGCGCGGGTGCGTCCGGCGGCGGCCGGTGTCCTGCGGTTCAGCACCGAACGGGACCCTGCGGCGGTGGCCGCGTTCGTGCGGCTGCGCGTCATCGACCCCGAGCGCACGTACTGGCGGCACGGCATCGCGGCCGCGCAGCGGTGGTTACAGGAGACCGGGTCGCAGGTACTGTCGGTCCCGGCGGCGTACCGGACCCCGCAGGACTGGACAGAGCCCGGGCCCTACCCGTTGGGAGCGTGGCCGACGGATCAGCGCCGGTACTACACGGCCCGGACACTGGAAGCCGAGCGCGTGGCCGAACTGGAGAACCTCGGCATGGTCTGGTCCGTCTACACCGAGTGCGACGGCATGCTCGCCATCGCCCGCTCCCACGCCGCAGCACACGGGCACTTCGCCCCGCCCGCGACCGCCGTGTGGGAGGGACAACCCACCGGGACGTGGGCCAAGAACCAGCGGCAGGCGGCCCGGAAAGCGGCTGTGAACGCCGCGCGGCGCGCGGCGGGGGAAACCAGGCGTACCCAGCACCGGGGAACTGCCAGAGAGCCGCAGGCGTCGGCGAACTCGGCGAAAAGGAGTCCCGCAGCAGATGCACCACGCAGGTCTGCACGACGGTCCGCGGCCAGACGGTCTCGACCGCGTCGGGCAGACCCTTGAGCCCGTCGCAGACCAGCATGAAGACGTCGTTCACGCCGCGGTTCTTGATTTCGGTGAGGATGTGCAGCCCGTGCTTGGCGCCCTCACCACCGTCGCCGGCCCACAAGCCCAGGATCTCCCGCAGGCCGTCGGTGGTGACGGCCAGGGCCCACGTCCGCGCCGGCGCCCCGCTCCCCCAGGCCGCGGGGCAGGTCATCGTGCACGGCGAAGACCTCGGCGCGTGGGCGGCAGGGCAGCGCGCCGGGTGGGACCGGCTCATGCCCGCACAGCAGTACCACCTGGAATCCCTGGGCCTGGAACCTGCCCCCGCCCCGGAGGGCGCAGGGGGGCGCGGCGCGGCCCGTGGGGCGGCGCGAGCAGGCCCGCGCGGTCAACCTGGCCGCCGCCCGGCAGTTCCGCGAACGGGAAGGACACCTGCGGGTCCCCCGCAAGGCGGTGGAAGTCCTGCCCGACGGGACCGAGATCAAACTCGGAGCCGTCATCGACAACACCCGCCGCCGCGCCGACAAACTCACCGACCAGCAGCGCGCCCAGTGGACCGCCCTCAGCATGCACTGGTAGTCGTCGGGCGCAGGACTGGCTTTGTCCATGAAAACGGAACGGGCAGCGAGTGTTCACCACTTCGGGAGGCACCCGGTATTCGAACGGTCCGTGACCCCGCGATTCACATCACTCCGTCAGATGGTTGCGCGTGGTTTCCTCGGAGGTATCGGGGGTGACAGCGCGAGGGGCCGGACACGGATGTCCGGCCCATCCTTGCGGGAGCATAGGAGCCGAAGCAGGGTCGCCGGGACCTGGGCAGGCTTGATCTACGACTCGGGGATGACTTCGTCGGCCTGCATGCCCTTCTGCCCCTGCACGGCGATGAAGGTTACTTTCTGACCCTCCTTGAGGCTCTTGAACCCCGAACCCTGGATTGCCCTGAAGTGCACGAACAGGTCCGGTTCGCCGCTTTCTGGCGTGATGAAGCCGAACCCCTTCTCATCGTTGAACCACTTGACGGTGCCACTCTGTCGCTCGGCCATATCCACTCCTTCGTTTCGAGGGTTGGGCAACGGCGGCCCAACCAGTTGATCATCCTCTGTGATGGGGGCCAAGCGCACGGCGCACTGGGTGAGGTTCGACCAGCGGGAGCCGTCGAACGAGGAGTGCTGCAATCCCATCAGGCTTGGCCTGGTCGCAACGCAGTGGGGCTTGCACCCAGCCTGCTCAGCCGCGAACCGCGGCCGCCGTTACAGACTCAGCGCCGGCAGTCCCCGGGGCGAGCAGGCTGGTCACCTCGGCGATGGCCTCTGCCCAGGGCTTGAAGTACCGGCGGGCGTTCTCCGCCTTCTTGTGCCGGGACTTGGCCACCGGCACCAACTCCGACGCGCCCTGCTCGCCGAGGCGGCCCAGAGAGGAGTGACGGTACTCATGCAGGTCCCGGCCGGTACCCGGCCGTGCAGCCGCTCACGGTGCGTGCAGATGCCGAGGACTCAGATCAAGATGTGGCCGTTTCTGCGGTCCATGCGCGTTGCTCTTGGGCGAGGCGTGCTTCGTCTTCGGCGGTGTCGGTGCCGGCGGCGCGGTTGCCGTAGCCGCGGTGGACGACGAGGATCTGGTTCTTGTCCCCGTACTTGTCGCGGTAGGCGATCACTGCGGGGCCGGCACCGCTGGAGTGTGCGGGGAAGTCCTTGTCGGTGCTCCAGCCGCCGTTGGTGGTGTAGGTGGCCCACCACAGTTTCTGGTCGTTGCCGCCGTGGCCGCGGTGGATGCAGTACAGCTTGCCGTCGAACACGGCCAGGCCCGGCCCTTCCAGGCTGTGGTGGGCGGGCAGTTGGCGTTCGGTGCCCCATCCGCTGCTGGTGCTGTAGCTGATGTGCTGCAGGGCGGTGGTGTTGTTGCCGCGGTACACGCAGTGGAGTTTGCCGTCGTAGACGGCCAGGGCCGGGTTCGCCGAGGTGCCGACGTTCAGCTTGACGTCGCGAGTCCATCCCGTGGATGGGGTCCAGGTGGTGTGCCACAGGTGCGCCGAGTCGCTGCCCCGGTGGACGCAGTGGAGCTTGTCGCCGAACACCGCCAGGGCTGGGCCCACGGAGCTGGAGTGGGCGTCGAGACGGGTGTCTGTGCTCCACCTTCCCGTGGCCGGGTCGAAGGTGGTGTGCCACAGTTGCTTGTCGTTGCCGCTGCCCCGGTGCACGCAGTGGAGCCGCCCTTCGAAGGAGGCCAGTGCCGGTCCGCCTTCGCTCGAATGGGCCCCGAACAAAGTGTCCTCGCTCCATCCCTTGTCCGGGTCGTAGACCGTCCACCAGAGCCTGGAGTCGGACGGGGAGCCGCGGTGGGCGCAGTACAGCTTGCCCTGGTGTTCGGCCAGCGCTGGGTTCGCGGCGCTGTGGTGGGCGGTGAACTTTTCGTCCTTGTTCCATTCCTCCCGGGTCTCGTAGACCGTCCACCACAGGTTGGTGTCCTCGTTGGGCTTCAGGCTGACCGGGATGAGCATGCCCGGAGCGATCCAGGGGGAGACCAGCTTGCAGCCGTAGGTCTGACCGACCTCCTTGATCCACAACGCCTTGATCTTGCAGTACGCCTCAACGATTTTGTTCATCGGCGACGGCAGCGCTTCCCCTGCCACGTCGCCGATCAGTTCCGCGATGTCGCCCGCCAGTGCGGCCGCCTCAGCGTTGAGGTGGATCTCAAAGCCCCACCAGAACGTCTTGACCGAGACGTCATAGCCCTGTGCGCCGAGCTGCTTGCGGGCCGCTTCCGCCTTGGCGACTTCCTCCTGTGACGGGGGTGTCGCCCGGCTGCCGTCCTCGAGGACGCCGCTTTCCTGCACTGCTTGTTCTTCCGTCGCCATCCTGCGCTCCTGCCTGCTGTCACAGCAGAGTCACAGCCCGAACCCCGCCCCGCCCCGTCGCAGACGGTCCAAGCCCTGCCCACTGCCCGCCTGAATCGGTTCACACGGATCGACACGAACGTGATCATTCGTAAGCACACAGTAACGCCGCCCGGCCCA
The DNA here is from genome assembly GCF_040703815.1 of Streptomyces sp. NPDC006743. Taxonomy (NCBI): domain Bacteria; kingdom Bacillati; phylum Actinomycetota; class Actinomycetes; order Kitasatosporales; family Streptomycetaceae; genus Streptomyces; species Streptomyces sp. NPDC006743. The sequence continues at coordinate 4,563 of NZ_JBEYJA010000093.1, forward strand.
AGGCAGGGCCGAATGCCCCGTGGCTGTCCCAAAGTGATCTGCGTGACCGCGACGCAGGCGCCCACTCATCGCGGCATGTGCGCCAGGCACCGATCGGAGGTTCTCAGGGGACCTTCTCCGGCTTTATCCGGGTGGGTTGCTGCTGCGTGAACGGAGCCCGAGGCAGCCGGTGCGGGCGCATGCGGGCACCCCTCCAGCAGGACCGTGCACGCCCTCGCCCCCGGCGCCGATGGCAGCCCAGCGCGCCCGCCGCATCCTCCAGGAACGGGTACGGCAGCTGGCAACGCAGGACTGCCGCGAGCGCCGGCACCCCGTCAGGAGTTCGGCACCGCACAGGCACACCGGCGCACCGCCCCCTGCCACACCCCAAGGAATCCCCGCCGGGCGCCGCCCGTCAGGTTCCCCCGCTGCGCGCCGCGCGGAATCCGCTGGTAGGCAGACAGCCAGAGGGACACTCCGGTCACCGCCGGACGGTGTCCTCCCCCTCCGTCCCGTGCCCTGGCCAGTCACTTGGGGGCGGTGCGGCTCAGGACGTCCGTCACCTCGTCCGCGGCCTGGAGCAGCAGGGCGGTCTGTTCGGGGTTGAAGTCGGCGGCTTCCCGTCCGGCGTAGAAGCTGAGCAGGGGCAGCACACTCTGGAGCGCGGCGCGCAGGTCCGCAAGGTGCTGCTCGCCGGCAGCGGTGGGGGCGGGTGGAACGTCCATGGTCGGTCTCTTGTCCGTCAGCTGCCGGACCGCGCAATTGCGCCCGGTGATCCGGGAGACACGCAACGTGTGGTGAGCGTAACGCAGTTGACCGCGGCCGAGGCCGAGGGCCGGTACGCCGAAGGGTCGGCCGCGGTCACCACCTCGTGGCCGGGGACGCCCCCTCTTCCGGCGTGCCAGCTGTCTACGGGCGCCGGTGATCCCGGACATACTCCTGCGCCCGGCTCACGACCTTGGCGAGCAGATCCTCGGCCTGTGCGGGGGTGCACCGGCGTTCCTGGACCACCGCCAGGCCCATGGTCCCGTCCGCTCCCGCCGCCATGGTCATGCGCGGCCCGGCGGTCCCCGGGCGGGTCAGGGCGTCGCGGCCCCGGTGGACGGTCCGGCCGCCGCGCAGGATGACGAGGCGGTCGGGGCGCGGCTTCCCTCCAGGGGGTGGCGAACGGGTCGCCGTCGCACCGGCCGGGCGGGCCGGCGAACCATCCGGCCAAGGAGGCGACCGGGGCGGTATGACCGACCAGGCGCAGCACCCGGCCGCCGGCGCCGTCCTGCACCTCGTACGTCTCCGTCCACCGGGGGTCGCGGCCGGTCGCCTCATAGGTGACCACCAGGCGGTCACCGGCCCGTGCCGGGTACCACGGCGCGCCGGCCAGGGCACCGCGCCTACTGAGCAGTGCGTCCACCTCCCCGGCCGCATCCCGGCGGTACCTGGCGACCTCGGCCCTGCTGCGCGGCGACTCCAGCATGGAACGACTCCCCTCTCGTACGCCGGACCCTGCCAGTCCGACGAGAACGGCATGAACCCTGGCAGAACGTCAGGCTATATGTCAATACGCCCTGCCTTGGGCGGGTTTGGGTGGGACGGGTATGCCGAAGGGGCGGCCCGGGTCACCACCTGGTGGCCGGGGCCGCGCCCTTCGTCGCGGCGCGGCGGGTCAGAGGCCGAGCAGGCGCCCGGCTTGGGCGATCAGACGCTCGTCGGCGGCGAGGGAGGCCTCCCTCGCCGTGGTCAGAGTGTCGGCGCTGTCGGCGCCGCGCAGGGCGCAGCAGGCGCGTGCGGCGGCATCCACGGCCAGCCGGAGAGCGGGGGGCCAGGACCGCGAGACGGACGACGGGGGCGGAGATGGGGCGCGGCTGGTATGGCTGTGACGGCGCGCCCCGGTCCAGACCCCCCGTCAGGCGCAAGGTCTCCCGGTGCCGCGCGGTGAGCGGCGACGGCGGCCACCGTGCCCTGGCGGCGCGGCGGCGGGCGGCGCTCTTCCTGGGGTCGAGCGACCGACGCGTGTTCGCTGAACGTGCGCCGCTCGAGTTGCGCAGGTGTGCGCCGCTCGCACCACCACAAGCCCCCCAACCTGTCGGTGATTTCGGGCATGTCGGGCACCAGGTCCTCTGTACACCGACGCAATCTCGGTCGCAGGCCGGGAAAGGAGCTTCGTCATGGCCAGCCGATTCGGTGATTTCCCCCTCGGCGACTACAACGTACTTCCGTTGAACCACCCGGCCACGCCGCCATACATTCCGCCCAAGACCATGGACCTGGCGCGATGTCCGGATGCAAGGCCCCTCGCGTTCACCGAAGACCAGCTGTACGTCACATGGGATCTCCAGGTCACCCGGAGCCAGGCCGAGGAGGCACTCCGCCTGGCCGATGCCTACACCCGGATGGAGAACCTGTGGACGTGGCGCAGGGACCAGGTGGACCACGTTCACGAGAACTGGGACGAGTTCCCGAAATGGGAAACCAACTGGGGCGGCTACAGCAAAAAGCGCAGGGCGGCCTGGGTTTCCGTGCTCCCCGCCGGTTTCATCGGCACCCTCGTCGCGCAGGCCCCGCTGGTGCACCACTCTACCGCCCAGCAGGGCCCTGCGACGGAAACATGGGAGACCCAGTACGCAGTCACCGTCAGCTCCACCACGACCGAAGGTTACGAGTTCGGTCTCTCCGCAGAGGCCGGGGTCAACGCCAAAGGCGTCGATACCAAGAGGACCGCGAGTTTCACGTGGTCGAAGAGCACCGCCGACACGACATCAGTGACCAAGAGCGACAAGTACGGCAAGACCGTCCCCGTCGCGAAGGACTACTGGGGCCGGCAGGACGTGCGGGCCTGCGCCGGTGTCTACACCGGCTGGCTGATCTACCGGTACAAGCGGGAGAACGACACCGATCGCCTGGCCGTCTATCCGATGCGGGCGCCCATCCATGTTCCCGGGGTCGTCGACCCCGTTGCCACCCACCACATGTCCTGTCCGGTGAACAAACTCTCCCCCGAGGAGAATCTGCTCCTACAGGAGCAGGCACGCCTCACCGCGGAGCTGAATGCGGACGGTCACCGCCCCCTCGATCCGAGCGGCCTGCAGGAAAAGGCCGACCGCCTGTCGGAGATCCATCGTCGTCTCATGTCGTTGTGACCCTCCCGTGCTCGACACCGGTGTTCCGCCCCGCGCGGGAAACACGCGGGGCGGAACAGGTCCGGTGGAGCCGACCGCCCCCCTCGGCCAGGGCCGCGACCGCGTCACGGGCGATGCCGATGCCTACCTCCATCGCCGGCTCCGTTTCCACCAGCGTGACCTTCCATAGTCCCTACCGCCTCGTGCCGGACTGAACGACCGGCGGGTCCAGGGATGCCCGCGCACTCCTGCGGTGAGGAGACCGGCGACTGTGGCGCCTGCCGCCAGGACGAGGGTGGTGGTCCGGTCGACGTACGGCGGGCGGCTCTCATGGGCGAACCCGCCGAGCAGCAGTGTCTGTGGACCGGTGCCGTATCAGGTGAGGAGGACGGCGGGGACGCCGGCCGCCGCCGTGGCCAGGGTGAGGACCGCGGTGAAGGCAGTGACGGCGTGAGTGAGGACAACAAGCCCGGCGGCGACGGCGCCGTCCACGTCGTCATGGAACTGACCGAGCCCCCGGCCCTGTGGTGGGACCTCGCACGCCAGCGCGCGCAGGTGGCAGTGGTCTGGTTTGCCCACCTGCACCGCCCCACCGGCCCCGAGATGGAGACCGCGCTGAACGCACGCGCCGGGCGGAGGTCATCCGCCCGGCGCGTGCCGCCCGTGGACCTGCTGTAGACCACCCCGCACACGAAGGGGTGGGCGCCCTTCGTGTGCCCACCTCCGGGACCAGGCCCGTCGCCGATCTCCTGTGAACCCGGCTGCGTCGGAACACGTGTGGGCTGTTCACTCACTCACAGTCGATGTGGCCTACGCGAGAGACGCCGTCCTCCATGTACTGATCGATTCCCTCGGACCACTTCCAGTGCACCACTTCCACGAAGCTGCCGCGGGTGATGCCGGTCTGGTACTTGGCGGTCGAGGCCGACCAATACCATGCCTTGTGCCAGATACCGATCGCGTCGTACCAGCCCGCCAGTCCCCTGGTCGGGTTCTCGTGCTCGTGCTGCGTGTAGTACAGGCCCACCCAGTCCCAGGCGCTGTCGGGGGCACCGTCGTACCCCAGAGTCACGTAGCCGTCCTCACAGGTGGCGTACGGGCGCGTCCAGTCCTGTGGTGCCTGCGCACTCGCCGCGGCCGGCACTTGCGACAGCCCGATCAGGGCAGCACTCGCGACGACGGCGCTCAGGAATTTGCGCATCAGTCACTCCTTTCCGTTGGAGATCGCCGCAATTCGCCAGTTATTTACCCTGCGCTTATGTGTGGACACGCAGCGGAGTGGGCGCAGTGGCTCGGAACCAGCGCACTCACTGAGCGCGAAGCCCGCTGACGCTCCCGGCGCAAGCCCCCCGGCCCGTCTCACACACCAACCTCACCCGGGGGTGTGAGCGGAGGGCGCGGCCTCCGGCCCGCGACCGCGTTGCCGGCGAGGCGACCCCGGACGCGGTACCGCGCAATGCTGCCTGCCGGACAGCAGTCCGGAAAGCAGCGCACCGGCGAGCGTTGCGGTGATGGCGATGACGGTAGCGATCACGATGGGTGTCTCAAGGGGGCAGGGAGGCCCGAGCTGTGCCCGTGGCTCTGGGCCCCGGCGCTGCCGCTCTGCGAACGCGGCGATGGTGGCCTTGTCACTCGGCTACGTCGACGTGAGCGTTCTCCGCCGGCTGGTCGGCCTTGTCCTCCTTGGGAAGACCGAGATCACCACATTGATTGGCCGGAGCACTCAGCAACACAGCCAGCACACCGCCCTCCACCGCACCGGCCGAGAGCCCGTCAGGCTGCCGCGTGCGGGCCGAGCCGGTATTGGCGCAGTGGTTGTCGTGCGCGCTGTTGCCCGCACCGATCACACTGGTGGCCCCCGCGCCCCCGGCCGCCGCGGCCAGCAGGCCCGCGGCCGCCACAGCAGTGACCACCACACGCCCGACCAAGCCCTGCCCCGCCGTCCGCTGCGCCCACGGCCCACCGCGCTCCGGCCGGTCCCTGCCGCCCGGCACCGCAACGTTCGCGCCCACCGCCTCAGCAGAGCCTGCGGGCCTCACCGTGATCTTTACTCGCATGCCCACCACAACCTCCAAGGCAGCACCCCACGTTACGGGCCCCGCCAGCGATCACCCACACGAGCGGATCCTTTGACCGACCCTCGCCGGGACCCAGCCGGGCAGCCCCCTCGTGCCGTGAAGCGAGGGACCATGCCAGCAGAGCATCTGCCTGCCACAACCGACGCGTCTGTCATGCGTGAGCCCGCCCTCCCGAGACGGGACCCACCCCGTGGGCGCGGCAGCCAGTACGGGCGGTGCACCTGGCGGCGCTGCGGTACTTCTTCGAGCGGGGGTACTTGCAGGTTCCGCGCAAAGCAGTGGCAAGCCTTGCCGGACGAGACCGGGATCGACTTCGGTGCCGTCGCCGACAACACGCGGCGCCGGGCCGGCAAACTGACCGACCAGCAGCGGGCGGTGTGGACTGCACTCGGGATGCGCCGGCAGCGGTGCTCGACGTTCCCCCTCGTCTTTGAACGATTCGTAGTACCTGGCAGTCGCAGCCGTGGGCGTGACGGTCGGCCTCCTGGGGCCACCGCGCCCGGCTCTGCCGTCTCGGCAGAGCCGGCGGCCTTGGCCCGCTGGTACGGCGTTGCCCGGTTCCTGTTCAGCGGTCCGCCCGGTCCGGCCCGCCCCCGGCCCTGTCTGCTGTCCGGCCGCCGCGGCCTTCGTCCCGCGCGCTCCGGTGGCGAGGGGGTGAGGGTGTTGCGAAATCCTGGACCCACAGGCGGTGGTCGGGTGGTCCCTGGACGTCGATTCCGGTGTGGCGGTAGGCGCAGTTGAGGATGTTGGCGCGGTGCTGGGGACTGGCGAGCCATCCTTGGACGGCTTCCTGGGCGTTGTGTGGTCCGAGGAAGATGTTCTCGCCGGCCAGGCGCCAGTGGTAGCCGGCGTCCTGGAGGCGGTCGCCGGGGTCGGAGACGTCTGATCCGGTGTGGGAGTAGCGGTGGTGTGCCTGCAGGTCCGTGGCGTGCCTGCGGGCAGCGTGGTTGATCTTGGGGTTGGTCTTCAGGGGTTTGCATCCGGCTTGCCTGCGTGCGTCGTTGGTCAGGTGCAGGATGCGGGTGGCTTCGCTGACGTGCTCCGTCGAGGTCGCCGGCGGGGCTGACGCGAGAGCTGTCGCGATGACGAGTGTGATCGCTGTCGCTGTTCGCCGCACGGGATTTCCTCCGTGGTCCGGGTACATCTTCATGGATGCCGCGCAAAGGAGGGGTCATGAAAGTTCAATGCTGTATTGTTCGCGGCACCACTTTCACGGAAAAACGTTCAGCCACCATCCAGAGGGCGCGAGCACATCCCCTTTTATGCTTCTCATATTGCCGGTAGGCGGACTGCCGCGTGGCCTTAAAAGTACCGCAGAAGAATCCGTTCAGCACTCCGGGGCACGCTTGCATACAGTCCAGGTGCGCTGCACCGCCCATCCTTGAATTTGGATCATGCCTCGGCCGAAAAGGTTGCTATCCCCAGAGAGGGTGTCACTTCGAGGGCAGGGGCTCGCATGCGTCATACGGAAGGGCTGACCCCCTGGATCCGGCCCCCTGGTGCCTTCCGGAGGCGGGGGTGCTATCGACAGCGATCAACGGTTGCGGTGGAGCCGGTCTCCGGAAGAAGCGCCCAGCCGAGGGGAGGCGTACACGCCACTTGTTTCGCATCTCCGAAGACCGGTCCCGCAAGGTGTTCCTTGCTCAGCCGCTTTGCACAGCTGTTACGCCTCGCCGATGTACCAGCGCTGGTTCAGGTTCGGGGTCCGCTTCGTGTCCAGCGTCACGTTCTTGAGGTTGCCGCTCGAGCTCTTTCCGGTAGCGGTGAGCACCTCGCCCGTGTCGCCCGCCCTGGCGATGAGGGTCCTGTCACCCTCGATGACCATCACGAACCGCTGCAGCGGGTTTCGGTCGTCGCAGTCCTGCATCGTTGCCGGCCGGCCGAGAGTGTGCGGGGCCGTGATGCACTGACCGGCCTTGCCCTCACTCGTGAGGCCGAAGGTGTTGCCCTGCGGAGCGAACTTGTGCCACACCTGCTGGGAATCCGAGCGCGGGTACGTGATGACGTTGTTCCCGGACCCGTTGGAGTCGAGGTATTGCCCGACTCCCGCGTTGTAGGCTCGGAACGAGTCGTTCTCGCCGGGCAGCCACGGGCCGTCGTCCGCGTAGCTGACCGACGCCATGACGCTGCCGAGACCGATCGCCGCTGCCCCTACAGCAACAGCGACCTTGCTCCTGAGATTCATTTGCCTTCCCCTTTGGGGATATCACTCCAGCCATTTCCGTGGCTGCGTGCACTCTCAAGGTAAGGGCAGGAAATTCGGATGGGAATAGACGCCACACTTGCGGGTGAACACCTGTCTGACCTGTAAGAGCGTTGACCCGGCTCGGAATTGCTGTAAAATTGGGAACGCAAGCGCCAATGCTACGTTCCGATTATATGCAACGCTTCGGGCCCTGATTATGCACATGGCATTTTCATGGCTTTTCGAAATTGATCCGAGGACCGTCTCTCCTTTACCTGTCTGGCGCATCAGCCCAGGCTGGGGCAGAGGGATTCCGGCCGGCATAAAGGCGGTAGCATCCGTTACCGGCCTGGGCAGACCGGCTCCACGGTGCGCGCTCCCCGCGTCCCCAGCACCCAGCACCCAGCACCCAGCGGGACCCTCTCCACCACCTCCCAGGTGATCGTCTTCCCGCCGGCGGACGCGGTGGCGGTCACGTCGACCCGATCCACCCCGGTGACACACAGCGGGGCGTGCGAGGCGCGGGGAGGCGTTGGATGGGATCGATCCGGGGTGACGTCCGGTGCGGGACGCGGGGTGGCCGCACTTCTACCGGTTGCGTCAGGCACACGGGAGGGCCGGTGCCCCTCTTCCCAAGGCTCCCGGTGAGGTGATCGTGCAGGGCGAAGGCTCCGGCACGCGGGCGGCAGGGCAGCGCACCGGGGTGGGACCGGCTCCGGCCCGCACAGCAGTACCTCCTGAAGTCCCCGGGCCTGGAGCCCGCCCCGGCCCCAGAGGGCGCAGCGCGGCCGGTAGGGCGGCGGGAGCAGGCGCGGACGGTCAACCACGCTACCGGCCCCGGCCGCGGGGCCGGAGCCACGGCCACGGGCAGGCCCGCGCCGGCGACGTTCGCCTTCACCCCGCCGTTCTACGTGGTGCCGGTCCCCAGCGTGGGCCTGGCCACCACCAACGCGAACGTCACCGAGGTCCGCGTCACCGCCCTGTCGGCGTCCTCAACACGAGGGGCGCTACTGATTTCGGCTCGTCGGGGTGAACCTTCATGAAGTCTGTGAGGGACCCGGAGTGATGCCTGTATCCCATGGTGTGTGAGATATGCGGATGG
>NZ_JBEYJA010000094.1:0-12774 GCF_040703815.1 Streptomyces sp. NPDC006743
CCTGGTAGCTCCGCTACAAGGACCTTCCGGCGCCTTGCGATCGCACGCACCGGACGCACCGGACGCCGCGAGCTGATCGGACTCCCTTTTCGTCCCCAGCTCTCACAGCTGCGAACACCGCAGGACCGTCCCGCGCGTTTGACGGACGCATCGGGCAACTCGCTTACCAGAACGTCTCGTTCGGATCTTCCTCCGGTCCGCACGCCGATCCGGACGTTCCCGGTTCACGGGGCTTCGCCCGCCGGCCGTGCCAGGTATGCGCGGTTGTCCTCGATGAGGCGGTCCAGCGCGGCCCTGGCGGCGGCGAGGCCGTCCATGGCCTCGGACAGCCGGGCCCGCTCGCGGCCCATGATCTCCAGTGCCTGCCGCGCCCTGTCCTCGGTCGGCTCGGACATGCAGGGCGCCATCTCGGCGATGGTGCCGCTGGACATGCCTGCTGCCAGGAACGCCTGCACGAGACGCACCCGCTGGACGTGCTCGTCCTCGTAGTGGCGCTGTCCGCTGGGCGAACGGGAGCTGACGAGCAGGCCCTGCTCCTCGTAGTAGCGCAGCGACCGGCGGCTGGCTCCCGTCCGGGCCGACAGTTCACCGATCCGCATGCCGAACTCCTCACGTTCCGCCGACTCACTTGCCCCTGACACTGATGTGAGCTTTTAGGTTAACTCCATGCTGAAACTCATCTTCATGATCAACCGCGTCGAGGGCATGCCGTACGAGCGTTTCGTCGAGTACCACCGGGACCGGCACGCGCCGCTGTTCACCTCCATCCCGGAGGCGGAGCGCTATGTGCGCAAGTACACCGTGTCCCACCCGGTCCCCGCCGAGAACTACCCGCCCCGGGCCTACGACGGCCTGACGGAGATCTGGTTCGAGAACTGGGAGGACCACGATGCCTTCTTCGCCTCCGAGAACTACCGGACACTGGTCAATCCCGACGAAGCGCGCTTCATCGACATGGACTCGGTGGCCGTGATGGTCACCGAGGAGAAGAAGGTCATCTGACGGACCGATGCGGCAGGCGGACGCCGACTCGGCTCTCATGGCCGGCCCCCGCGTACACGTCGGCGTCCGTGCCCGTCGCTTCGCCCGCATCTGCCCGGCAGGACGGCTGACAGTTCGAGCCCGGTCGCTCCGGCGGGCTCCCCTGCGTCGCGCGCTCGCTCTTCCTCCGCACCCGCCCGAGGGAACTCCGCATTCCCGCCCCCACTCGGACGACAACTCTGCGAAGATCCTCTTGAAGGCGGCCACCGATCACCGGGGCCGACCGACGAGAGGACATCCTCATGACGAGCAAGCCCACTGTGGCCGTCTTGGGCGCCGGCGGCGTCGGCGGCCTGCTGGCCGCCCTGCTGTCCCGCTCCGGCCACCGGGTCATCTGCCTGGTCCGCGAGGCCACGGCGCACACCCTGCGCGGCAGCGGGATCGAGGTCCGCAGCCGCCAGTTCGGCGGCTTCACCGCCGCCGTGGAGGCGGCCACCGAACTGTGCGAGCCGGTCGACACGTGCCTGATCACCGTCAAGCACACCACGTTGGACGCCGCGCTCACCCGAGTCCCGCGCGAGGTCCTCGGCGACGCCCTCGTCGTCCCCCTCTTGAACGGCGTCGAACACCCCGCGATCCTGCGCGCTCGCTACCGGCCCGACCGCGTGGCCCCCGGAGTGATCCGTGTGGAGTCCACCTGCCTGAGGCCCGACGGCGCGGGGCCCGTCGTGATCGAACACGACAGTCCGTTCGTCGAGATCGACCTGACCGCCGGGACGGCTCCCCGCCCCCGCATCGAAGCCTTGGCCGCGAACCTGACCGACGCGGGCACGACGGCCCGCGCGGTGGAAGACGAGAACGGAGCCCTGTGGGCCAAAATGGCCTTCCTCGCGCCCTTGGCCCTGCTCACCACCCGGTACAGGCTCCCCCTCGGCGAGGCCCGTGACCGCCACCGCGAGGAGCTGGAGAGCCTGGTCGCCGAGACAGTCGCGGTGAGCCGCGCGTGCGGTGCCCCCGCCGACCTCACCCAGACGCTGGCCCGGTACGACGCCTTCCCGCCCGCGATGAAATCCTCCATGCAGCGCGACGCCGAGGCGGGCCGGCCGCTGGAACTCGACGCCATCGGCGGGGCGTTGCTGCGCGCCGCCGACCGCCACCACGTGCCGGTGCCGGTGACGTCCCGCTTGGTGCGGGAGATAGGCGCCGCCCACCACTGAGAGTTGCGAACAGAAGGGGCGCCCGGCGGGCGGCGCCCGGCACGCGCCCTCGCCGCGTTGTCCGGAAGGCCCCCTGGTGGCTCCGCTGCAAGGACCTTCCGGCGTCTTGCGGCCGCACGCACCGGACACCGCCCGCCGCTCGGAACCCCCTTCTGTTCGCAGCTCTGAGGCCCGGCCGGGTGTGTCGGAGATCCCGCGCCGGTCACCGTCGCTCCACGTGGCGCGGTGGGCGATGTCCCGCCGTCGCCGGCCCGACGGTGCCTTTGGGAGATCTGGTGCCGGTGTCGTGAACCGAGGACTGTCAGGTGGATCTTCGGGCACGGGTTGAGCGGACATGGAAGACCCGGCCCGGGTCTGGTCCTTGACGTGAGGAGAGACGCATGAAGTCGTGGCGCAAGCGAACGACCTTCGGGCTTGCTGCCGTTGCCGCCGCGGTCGCGATTCCGCTGACGGCTGGTTCCGCCTCCGCCGCCAGTTGGCACGACATCGCCGGTGGACCCGAGATGTACCCCGACATGGCCGCGTGCCAGGCGGACATCCCCGAGGCGAAGAAGCACTACCAGGACGCCACCTGCGTCGACAACAACGGGCGTATCTCCCTCTGGGCGCTCTACTGATCCCGTAGCCGCCCGCGCTCACCGGGCTGCCGCCTCCCACAGGCACCGTCGGCCCACCGGGGAGCCCATGGCCTCGGTCTTCAGGACCTGCCGGCACGGGGGCGGAACACCGGCGGCCTCCGCGCCTGGCGCGGAGGCCGCCGGCAACGTCACCGAGCACCGGCTTGCCGGGCCGTGGCCCCGGTGGCTCGCCGATCACCGCCCCGGACACCGGGAGCCTGGCCGGCCGTGCCGCTGGGTCGCGGGCCCGGGTGATGTCGCTGGACTGATGCCGCCGGCCCGCCGCGAGGGGGCAACGCGGGGCGCCTGTGCCGACAGCACCGGTACGTGAACCGAGCGCGCACAGACTGCCGCCGAACCGCTGCTCGTCCCCGGCGGGGGAACCGTCCACCGGCCCGGCGCGGACTCAGGGTGCGGACGAATCCACCGTGGCGTCCGGCCGGGACGCGCGAGTGTGCCCGTCACGCGGTGGCACCCCCGGCTCGTTCGACCGCAGAGCCAGACGCGGCAGGAAGTAGCCGACGAGCGGTCCGATGCCGACGGCGTACACCGCCGTGCCGATTCCGGCGGTGCCACCCAGCAGCCACCCGACCACCAGGACCGACGCCTCCACGAGCGTGCGGGCGACGCGGACGGAGAGACCCAGCCGCGCCAGCCCCGTCATCAGCCCGTCGCGGGGGCCCGGCCCCCAGCCGGCCCCGACGTACAGCCCGGTGGCCACCGCTGTGCCGACGAGGCCGCCGACGAGGAAGAGCAGCCGGTACGGCCAGGGGTGCGGCGCGGGCAGCACCCGCAGGGCCTGGTCGAGAACGGGGCCGACGAGAACGGCGTTGGCGAGGGTACCGATGCCGGGCCGCTGCCGCAGGGGGAGCCAGAGGAGGAACACACCGGCCGAGACCAGGACGACGACCGCCCCGAGGGTCAGCCCGGTGGCACGGGCGATGCCCTGGGTGAGCACCGTCCACGGGTCCGTTCCCAGACCCGCCCGGACGAGCAGGGCCGTACTGCACCCGTAGAGAGCCAGGCCCCCCAGAAGCCGGGTGGCGCGCCGCGCGACCCGGTCCCCGGCCCACCTCATGAGGGACCGGCCAGCAGCACGGCGGCGGCGTCCGCGGCGTCGGCCACCGCCCGCGCTGCGGCCTGTGGTCCCTCGACGACCACGCGCCCGGCCACGCCGTCGATGAGCAGCAGCAACTGGGAGGCCAGGAGTTCGGGCGCTGCCGTCCCGGCCTGTGCGCACAGGGTGGTGAGCAGTTCCCGCAGCCACCGCTTCTCCTCCCGGACCGCCCGGCGTACGGGGTCCTGGGGATCGACCACCTCGGCCGCGGCGTTGAGGAAGGCGCAGCCCCGTCCGCCCTTCCTCTCGTACCGGTGTGCCAGCCACGAGAACACCGCCAGTGGCCGGTCGCCGGGATCGCTCACGCCGGCCAGCCACTCGTCCAGTTCCGCGGCAGCCTCGCTGTGCCGGTGCCGCAGTGCCGTGGCGGCCAGTTCGCTCTTGCCGGAGAAGTGGGCGTACAGCGTCGGTTTCGACACACCTGCCTCCTGCGCGACGGCGTCCACACCGGTGGCCCCGAAGCCCCGGTGGTAGAAGACGTCCTCCGCGCTCTCGATGAGCTGGTTCCTGGCACTCCTTCGCGGACTCATGAAACTTAACTTACCAGTAAGGCAAGTTTCAGTCGACACCGCCCCGAGGGGGCGACAGGGGTGGGCCCCTTGGCGGCAGCCCCTTGGGGGGGCGCCCGGGCCGCGCCGGGGAGGCACCCGGGCCGTGCCCGAGATGCCTGCGAAGCGATTACTTGGCTAGCCACGTAATCGATGCTACTTTTTATGTGGCTGGCCACGTAAGTTGGCCGGTGCGGCGTCCCACTTCGAGGAGAGCAGTCATGAAGGCCATCGTTTTCGACACGTTCGGCGGCACCGAGGTCCTGCACGAGACGGAGATCGACATCCCCCGGCCCGGGCCCGGCCAGGTCCGGGTGCGCGTCAAGGCGGTCGGCGTCAACCCGGTGGACGGCAAGATCCGCTCCGGCGGTATGGAGGCCATCTTCCCGACCACGCTGCCCGCCGTGCCCGGCGGCGAGATCGCCGGTGTGGTCGACGCCGTCGGCGAGGACGTCGACCACCTCAAGGCGGGGGACGAGGTGCTGGGCTGGTCCGACACCGGCTCCTACGCCCAGTACGCCCTGGCCTCCGCGGCCGTCCTCGCACCCAAGCCGGCCGGTCTGGACTGGATACACGCAGCCGCCCTGCCCGTGGCGAGCGACGGCGCCGAACGCGTCCTGGACCTGCTCGGCGTCACCTCCGGTGAGACGCTGCTGATCCACGGCGCCTCCGGCGCGCTCGGCACCATCGCCGTCCAACTGGCCGTCGCCCGCGGCGCCCGCGTCATCGGCACCGCCGGACCGGCCAACCAGGAGTACGTCACCTCCCTCGGCGCGACCGCACTGGTCTACGGCGGCAATCTGGTCGAGCGGGTCCGTGCGCTCGCCCCCGAAGGGGTGGACGCCGTCTTCGACGCCGCGGGCAAGGGCGCGCTGGAGGACTCCATCACTCTGCGCGGCGGCACGGACCGGATCGTCACCACCGCCGACTTCCGCGCCGCCGAACTCGGCGTCGTCTTCGCCGAGGGCCCCCAGCGCCGCTCCGCCGCCCGCCTCGCCGAGCTGGCCCGGCAGGCCGCCGACGGCACCCTGGTCACGACGATCAGCGCCACCTACCCGCTCGCCGAAGCGGCCAAAGCGCAGCAGGCCAGCGACGCCGGCCACAATCGCGGCAAGATCGTCCTGACCATCGACCAGTCCACCGGTCCACTTGCCGGGTGACGAGGGAGCAACCATGTCAGACCCCACCTCATCGGAGCTTCCGAACACGGCGGAAGCGGGACCGTTGAGCTACGCCGTCTTCCAGCTCGCCCGCACCCACCGCGCCCAAGCCGCCGCCATGCTGCGCGCCATGAACCTGCACCCGGGGCAGGAACTGCTGCTCATGCAGCTCTTCGACCGCGACGGCCGGACCCAGGCGGAACTGCTGGAGCGGGTCGGGCTCGACCACTCCACCGTTTCCAAGTCCCTGCGCCGTATGCAGGAGGCCGGGCTGCTCACCCGGGAGCCCGCCTCCCACGACCGGCGGGTCATGGTGGTCCACCTCACCGACGCCGGGCGCGCTCTCCAGGAGCCCATCGCCGACATGTGGCGCACCCTGGAACAGGCCTCCGTGCGCGACCTGACCCCCGATCAGATCCAGGCGTTCACCACCTGCGCGCGCATCATCGAGAAGTCGGTCAGGGACCACGGCCGGCAGCCGCCTGGCGAGTGAGCGGCACGGAGAGCCGGCTGGCTCACCGGCACCATCCGGATCCGGTGCGGAGCGGGGCTTGCTGGAGGGCAGTCCTCGCTCCGCACCGGCTCAGGAGCACATGCTTCAGCCCCGCCGTGATCGGCGGATCAGCGCGGCGTAGCGCGGCGGGACGCACGAACACGCACGCGGGGCCCCGGCGGCGGGCGCGGCTCCGTTCCCGGACCGGCGCGCGGGGAGGACTCGCAGGCCGGCGATGCGCAGATGTACCCCCCTTTTTTCTTCCGTCTTCGTGACAGCAGGGAGATCCTCATGACGAACGCATTCGCCCCGGTCGATGTGGCGGGCCGGTCGCTGGCCAACCGCATCGTGATGGCACCGATGACCCGCAGCCGGGCCTACGGGCCGGGCGCCACCGCGACCGACCTGATGGCGGCCTACTACAGCCAGCGGGCGAGCGCCGGCCTCATCGTCACCGAAGGCATACAGCCCTCGCCGGTCGGCCAGGGCTACCCCGACACCCCGGGCCTGCACTCGCCGGAGCAGGTGACCGCCTGGCGCAAGGTCACCGACGCCGTCCACGCCAAGGGCGGGGTGATCTTCGCGCAGCTGATGCACACCGGCCGCATCGGCCACCCCCGTCTCCTGCCCGCAGGTCTGCACCCCGTCGCGCCCTCACCCGTCGCCGCGAAGGGCCAGGTGTTCACCCACGAGGGGCCGTTGGACTTCGTCACCCCGCAGGAACTGGACGCCGACGGCATCGAGCGCACCGTCGCCGACTTCGCCGGCGCGGCACGCAACGCGATCGCCGCGGGTTTCGACGGGGTCGAGATACACGGCGCGAACGGCTACCTGCTCCACCAGTTCCTCGCCCCCAACACCAACCGGCGCGCGGACGGCTGGGGCGGTGATGCGGCAGGCCGGGTCCGGTTCCCCGTGGAGGTGGCCGCGGCCGTCGCGAAGGCGATCGGCGGCCATCGCACCGGCTTCCGCGTCTCGCCCGCCAACCCCTACAACGACATCGCCGAGCACGACGCGGCGGACGTGGAGAGCACCTACACCACGCTGGTCACCCGGCTCGGCGAGTTGAACCTGGCTTACCTGCACCTGATGGAAGGAGCCGACCGGGAACTGACCACACGTCTGCGCAAGCTCTGGCCCGCGACGTTCATCCTCAACCCGCTCACCCATCCTCAGCCCACCGGCCCGGACGCGCTCGCCCTCATCCAGGACGGCACCGCGGACATGATCGCCTTCGGGGCACTGTTCCTCGCCAACCCCGACCTGCCCGCCCGCCTGGCCGCCCAGGGCCCCTACAACACGCCGGACCCGGCCACCTTCTACGGCGGTGACCACCGCGGCTACACCGACTACCCGCACCTGTAGGACACGTCCTCACCGCGGGACGGACTCTCACGCCCCGCGGCTGACCCGCGGCATGATCCGCCGGACAGACCCTAGTCGTGGAAGGCCGTGGTCGACTCGAGCGGAGCCCGCTCGGTCCTCACCTGATTCACCGGCGCCGCCTCGTCGGCGTAGCCGAAGGAGATGCCGACGAGCAGCTTCCCCCCGGTGACGCCGAGTTCGGCGCGGACCGTGTCGGCGTAGAAGCTCAGCAGTCCCTGCGGGCAACTGTCCACGCCGTACGCGGTCATGGCCAGGAGCAGCGTCTGCAGATAGGCGCCGGCATCCGCGGCCAGCCGGGCCTCTCCGTCACCGTGGACGAAGAGGAAGGCCGCGTGCGGCGCGCCGTAGAAGCCCAGGCTCTCCGCGTCGTAGGCCGCACGGGCCGTGTGATCGTCGGGGCCGATGCCCAGCGCCCCGTACAGTTCGGCACCGAACGCCGCCCGGCGTGTCTGGTGCACCTGCGCGTACATCTTCTCGGAATACGGGAAGTCCACCGAGGTGCGCCGTTCGGCGTTTGCCCTCTGCAGGGCACCGGCCAGGCGCTGACGTGCCGCTCCGCTCACCACCTCCACCCGCCACGGTTGCGCGTTGGAGTTGGACGGCGCGGTGCCGGCCAGCGAGAAGATCCTGCGCATCGTGTCCTCGGGCACAGGCTCCGGGCGGAACGCGCGGGTCGCGTGACGGCCGCGTATCAGCTTCTCCGCGCAGCTGCTCAGTTCGGTCGGGACGGTCCTGCTCATGGGACTCCTTGATGACTTCGATGACCTGGAGGACGAAAGAGTTCATGTAAACGGTGGCGTTTACATGCGGGGCCACCTTAACGCGAGATGCCGACTTAAGTAAACGAGTGCGTATACTTCCTTCATGGACACGACCGCGAGTACGACGGCCACGGCATCCGGGCGGCGAGGGCGCGGCGGGCGGGAGCGCATTCTGGCTGCCGCCGCCCGGCTGTTCGCGACCCAGGGCATCAGCGCGACCGGCATGGAACAGGTCGCCGAGGAAGCGCCGGTGTCCAAGCGGACGCTCTACGCGCACTTCCGCACCAAGAACGACCTGGTCATCGCCCACTTGCAGGGCCTCGTACTGTCGGGGGCCACCCTGGAAGGCGTGCTGACCCGGGAGGACATCCCCCCGCGTGACCGGATCCGCGGGTTGTTCGACCTGCCGGCGGCGGACGCGGCCCCGGTGCGCGGGTGTCCGTTCATCGATGCCGCCGCGGAGTTCCCCGACCCCGAGAGCGCGGTGCACTCCTACGCCCGGGAGCAGAAGCTGCGCATGGTGCGGCTGATCGTCGCGGTGGTGACGGAGCTGGGCTGCCGTGAACCCCTGCCGCTCGCCGAGCAGCTGGCCATCCTCGCGGACGGGGCGGCCAGCCGTGCCATGGTGCTGGACGATCCGGACCACGGCCGGCACGCGTGGGCGGCGGCGGAAGTCCTCCTCGATCAGGCTCTGCGGGAGGAGAAGGGAAGGGGCTGACGAGGAAGACGTCCGGGCAGGCGCCGCCGGAAGGACTCGCCGGCCTCCGCCTCGGCCTGCTCCCGTCCTCTTGCGGAACCGTCTGGACGTCTCGCTCGGCAGCGCGCGGTGGACGCTGACCGTCGTGCCCGGTGAAGGCTCCGAAGTTCCTTGCGCAGCGATCAGGAAGTGACGTCCCGCGGTGCGAGGGGGCCCGGCCGGCCGTGGGGCCGAAGGCCGTCCATCAGGAGGTCGAGCAAGCGGCCCGCCCTGGCCTTGTGTCCGACCGGGGGGAACACGGTGAAGATGCCGATGAGCGAGGCGGCGACGTCGTCCGCGGTCACGTCGGAGCGGAGTTCCCCCGTTGCGCGACCGGCGTCGAGGATCGTGTCGATGGCCGTCAGCAGCTCGCTCCGGGTCCGTGCATGCGTGATCTCACCGGATTCGATCATCGCGAGCAGCGTGTCGAGCATACCGTTCTTGGTGGCGATCCAGTCCCCGAACAAGTCCATCCAGCGCCGCATCGCCGCAGGTGGGGACAGTTGGCCGAGCAGTTCGCGGGCGCCGGTCGTCAGCCGCACGACCTGATCCTGGTAGACCGCGTCCACGAGCGACTCCCGGGTCGGGAAGTGCCGGTAGAGAGTGGCGATGCCGACCCCTGCCTCGCGGGCGATCACGCGCATCGACGGCTCGGCGTCGGCCGACATGAAGACGCGCGTGGCCACGGCGAGCAGGTGATCGCGGTTGCGGACCGCGTCCGCCCGTGGTGCGCGGACTTCTGTCCCACTCGAAACGGAACGCGCTCCGTTTGTGCTACGGTCGTTCATGTAAACGGAGCATAGTCCGTTTTCTCGTACGGCAAGGAGAGGGGAGCCCCGTGCAGACCCGAAGCAGGCAACCGAGCGCAGGCGGCAGCAGGGCGGTCCGGCTCGATTCGTTCGGCGGCCCGGAGGTCCTGGATGTCCGCGAGGTCCCCGCGCCGCAGGCCGGCCCGGGGCAGGTCCGTGTGCGGGTCACGGCGGCCGGCCTCAACCCGATGGACTGGATCATGACCGCCGATGCGGACACCGCCGCCCGGTTCGGCCTGTCCCTGCCTGCCGGGTTCGGCACCGACTACGCGGGAGTGGTCGACCAGGTCGGTGACGGGGTGAGCGGCTTCGCGCCCGGTGACCGGGTGTTCGGGGGAGCCCTGTCCCGGGCGGTCGCCGACTTCGTGGTGGTCGACCCGGCCGCGGGGATCGCCGCGAACGAGGCCCACCACACACCCGACGGCGTCGACGACCGCACCGCCGCCACCCTCACGATCGCCGGCCGCACGGCGTCCGCCGCCCTCGCCGCGATCGGCCCCGGCCCGGACGACACCGTGCTGATCGGCGGCGCCGGGGGCGGGGTCGGGGTGTTCGCCGTCCAGCTGGCGCGGATCGCGGGAGCGCGCGTCATCGGGACGGGATCGGCGGAATCGGCCGGCCATCTGCGCGGCCTCGGAGCCGAACCGGTCGCCTACGGCGACGGCCTGGGCGACCGGGTCCGAGCCCTCGCTCCCGGCGGCGTCACCGCCGCCCTCGACCTGTACGGGACCGAGACAGTGCACCTCGCACGGGAACTCGGCGTCCCCGACAGCCGCATCTGCACCATCGCCGCACAGGTCGAGGGCGTGGCGGCGGGCAACGGCGCGAACGCGGCCCCCGGAGCCCTGGAAGAGATCGCCCGCCTGGTCGCCGCGGGCCGGCTGCGAGTGCCTCTCGCGGGGAGCTTCCCGATCGAGCAGATCCGCCGTGCGGCCGAGTTCCAGGCCGGCCGGCACGTGCGGGGCAAGGTCGTCATCGACCTCCAGGCCGAGTAGGACCCGGCGCCCCGCGACGATGAACGTGCTCCGGCTGCCGCCCGGGGCGTGTTTCGAAAGACCCGCCTGCCCCGCGGCGCCTGGCACGCGCGCTCGCCGCGTTGTCGGGATCGTCCGCGTACGCCCAGTACGAGGACGACCCTCCGCCTTGCGATCACACGCACCAGGCGCCGCGGGGCCCGCCCTCCCTTCGGGCGGACGGCGCCACTTTCGAAACACGCTCTGGGTGTCCCGTCCTCGGCCCCGGGGACAGCATGCGGCACGTGGCGCGCCGCGGCCCCGGACGCCGTGGGGTGTGCCGTACCGGTCACGCACGGGACGCGAGGTGCCGCCAGTCGTTCCATGTGTCGAGCCGCTTGCGGTAGGCCGCCTCGACCACCGGATAGGGGGAGGTGCCGAGGAAGAGCCGCAGGGGTGGTGCGTCGGTGTCGACGAGTTCGAGGATCGCGGCGGCGGTGCCCCGCGCGTCCTGGGGTCCGCGGGCGGACGCGCGGCCCGGCGCGCGGCCGGGAGCCCGTCCGAGGAGGCCCTGGCGCGTCTTCTGTGACGCGCCGGCCGTCTGCCGTCGGCTTCGGCCGGAGGTGACGGAGCGCTTCAGCCGGCGAGTTGAGCACGTCGGGCCGCCTCGTAGGGGCACGGCCCAGGAGTCCCCGCGAGCGACGATGAGTTCTGCGGCGTCCGGCGGTCCTACTGCCGAACCCGTCACCGAGGAGGGCTTCTGATGCGCAGCGTGACCTGTTCGATGAGCGTCTCACTCGACGGCTACATCGTGGGACCGGACGGCGACTTCAACTGGTCGGCGCCCGACGAAGAGGTGTTCCGCTTCTGGATCGACGAGATCCGGGAGGTCGGCGTCCACCTGTTGGGACGACGGCTGTACGAGACGATGCTGTACTGGGAGACCGCGGACCAGGACCCGTCCCTCGACGACTCCATGCTCGAGTGGGCCGCGCTCTGGAAGCCGCTGCCGAAGGTGGTGTTCTCCACCACGCTGTCCGCGGTGCAGGGCCATGCCCGCCTGGCTTCCGGCGCTCCGGCGGAGGAGATCGAGCGCTTGCGGGCCGAGCCGGGGGAGGGCGACATCGCGATCGGCGGCGCGACCCTCGCCGCCGAGGCGGCCGCATCGGGTCTGATCGACGAGTACCGGGTCATGGTCTACCCGGTGCTGGTCGGCGGGGGCATTCCGTTGTTCCCCAGGCACGAGCGCCGGGTGGATCTCGAACTCGTCGAGACCCGCACCTTCGGCTCAGGAGTCGTCTACCTCCGCCACCGCGTGGCGCGCTAGCCGGCTCGCGGCTCGTCCGCCGACCCTGGGAAGGACGAAGCGGTCGCACTCGATGCTCTCCGGCATCGGCGGCCAGGGCTCGTCCAGACCGTGGTCGAAGCCCTTGCGGACGGGGCAAGTTCGGCACCGCGCCGCACAGCGGGCACAGCCGTACAGTCGGCTGCTCCGCTGTGTCGAGCGGCAGCACCGGCGCCCGGGCCGGCGCCTCTTCGCGGTCGTCGGCGTGCACGACGCCGCCCCGGCCGGGACCGCGGCCGCCGTCCTTCGCCGGCACCCGGCCCGACGCTGCCGCGGACCCCGGGCCTCTTGGGCGGACAGGGGCGGCGTCACACCCCGCACGCGGACCGCGGCGGGCTCACCACCACCGGCTCACCGCTACCGGCTCACCGCCGCCGGGCTCACCGCCACCGGCTCACCGCCGCCGGGCTCACTGTCACCGGCTCACCGCCGTCGGGCTCACCGCCGGACGGCGCGCAGTCCGTCCAGGAGCAGCCGCAGTCCGAATTCGAAGTGTGCTGTGAAGTCCGTGCTGGTGAGCGCCGGCAGGGTGGCGGCGAGGTGTGGATACGTCCCGGCCTCCACCACCGCCTCGTGGAGGGTTCCCGCGTCGGTGGGTCCTCCGTCCTCGGGCCGGAGGGCGGCCTGTTCCTCCAGGGTGTGGCCGACGGT
>NZ_JBEYJA010000095.1:0-12547 GCF_040703815.1 Streptomyces sp. NPDC006743
CCAGTACCGGCCAGGCACCCTCGACGGTTTCATAGTGGGCACCGGCCTGGCTCTCGACGAACCGGCGTCACCCTGACAAGCCGAAGTCAGTAACGGTCGTCACATCGCCGTACGTCGTCCACCGTCCGGATGGGAGGCACCCAGCAGGGTGTGGAGGAGGCTCGTCCAGTCCTTGCGGGCGCCGCTGAGCTGCTTGGCCAGGTCCGGCGAGGTTCATCGATCTGAGCCGGCGGCGGCCCCTGCACTCCCTTCGTGCTCTTCATATTGGAAGTAGCAGCGGGATACAGTAATTTGACATCCCATTAGTAAGTCGCAGGTGGGGGAACCGCGGCTGGCCGAGGGGGAGGGACCAGGGCATGGCTTATCCACGTGCGGTGGGTTGGCTCCTGGCCAGTCTCGGCTGGGTTCCGGCGAGTCTTGAGGCTGACGCATAAGCATGCAGGCCCCAGGCACGTTTGAGCGTGGTCAGAGAGTAAGGGTCCAGGCCGCTGGCGTACCGGAGTTCGCCACGGTCAGGTTCGCCCTGCCCGGAGATCAACCGGGGTCATGGGACCTCATCCTGGTCGACGACGAAGACCGTCGTCACGAAGTGAATCTGGCAGCTGGAGACACGGAGACCGTGCGGCCTCTCGTCAGCGACGGGAAGGCTGACTCCGCACGTGTGCTGGCGGCCATGTGGACACAGTGGATGAACGCCGCGGCGACCAACGCCGAGTCCAGCGCGATGGCAGCCACACCGCTGAAGCCGTACGCGCACCAGACGACGGCCGTCTACGGAGCGATGCTTCCCCAGCCCCTGCTGCGTTTCCTCCTAGCCGACGAGCCGGGTACCGGAAAAACGATCATGGCCGGTCTGTACCTGCGTGAGATGCAGAGGCTCGGCCTGACCAAGCGTGCGATCATCGTGTGCCCGGCGAACCTCGCCACGAAGTGGGTGGACGACTTCCAGCGGCTGCTGGGGGGCGGTCTGCGCCAGTTAACCTCAGCCACGGTGCGTGAGGACGCCTTGAACTCCAACGACCTGTGGGTGGTGTCGCTTGAGTTAGCAGCGGTGAATCCCGCGGTACAGGACGCCATCCGTCCGGACAAAGCTGGCTGGGATTTGGTCGTCTTCGACGAGGCGCACCGGCTGACTCCGACTGCCGCCGGATTCCACCAGGTCGGACGGCTGCTGGCCAAGAACACACCGCGGGCGTTGCTGATGACGGCAACGCCCCACCGAGGCAAGGAGTGGCTCTTCCGGCACCTGCTGCACCTGGTCGACCCGGGGATCTACCCGGATCCGGGCAGCGACCCTAACGTCGAGCTCAGTGCCCTGCGCCCTGGCCCCATCCACTTCTTGCGGCGGATGAAGGAGGACTTGGTCGACTACGACGGCACGACCCGGTTGTTCAAGGGCCGCACGGCGCACAACCACAGCGTCCCGCTGTCGCAGACCGAGTACGGCTTCTACAAGGCCGCCCTGGAAATGGTCGACCGGTTCTTCCCTCCGGTGGCGCAGCCGCTTGCCCGCATGGTCTACGGCAAGCGAGCAGCCTCCAGCCTCTACGCTCTGGCCCAGACGTTGCGCCGGCGGCATGAACACATGGGGGCGATGAGCGAGGCTGAGGCGGCGCTCATCGCCGACCGTGAGGACCACGGTGACGAGGCCGAGGTCGACGAGGCCAAGGTGATCCATACGGTCTCGGCTTCTACGCGGGCGGAGCGAACTGCGATCAACAGCCTCGTGCAGCAGATCGAGGCAACGCTCAACGACTCCCGCTGGCAGCCGTCTAAGTGGAAGCGGCTCACCAACGACTGCCTGGCACCCCACGGGATTCACCCCGGAAGCGGTGATCAGGCCGTGGTCTTCACCGAGTATGCCGACTCTGCCGAGTGGATCGCCCGGCAGCTCCAGGACCAGGGATACAGCGCCCAGCTCTACTCCGGCCGCCAGAGCAAGACCGAACGTGACGAGGCGCGCAAGGCATTCATGCGCGGCGAGTTCCAGATCATCGTCACCACCGATGCCGGCAACGAGGGCATCGACTTGCAGGCCGCGCACGTGCTCGTGAACTACGACATCCCGTGGTCCTTGGTCCGCCTCGAACAGCGGATGGGCCGCATCCACCGTGTGGGTCAGCAGCGCGACGTCTACCTCTACAACCTGGTCGCCACCGACACCCGGGAAGGCGTGACCTTGCTGCGCCTCCTGGACAACTTCGTCACGGCCGCGAACGAACTGCGCGGCCAGATGTTCGATAGCCTGTCGGTGGTCGCCGAAATGACCGGCGTTGACTATGACAAGTGGCTGTCGGACCTCTACGGCAACGACGAGCTGAAGAAACAGCAGGCCATCGACGCCGTCCAGGCAGTCCAGGCCCAGGAACTCATCCGGGCGGCCCGGAAGGTACGGGACAACGAGCGACGCCTCGCCAGCCAGGTGGACGCAGTGGCCGCGCTGACGCTGCTCCAGCGTGACCTGTTCGCACGCATCAACCCTGCCATTGTCGAGGCATACCTAGACCGGCTCGCAGCGGCCGGTGTGCTGAAGTCCACGCCCACCGCGGCCGGGCCCGGGTTCCGGCGGCTCTCCCGGAGCGGCAAGGCAAGATTTCCGGCCACGTTGGGCGGAGGGAACGAGGTTCACGTCGCCACCAGCGGGGACGTGGTGCGCGAAGCCTCGGAGAGCATCGATGTCGGCGACACCGTCACCCTCGGCCCCGGTGAGCCCGGCTTCAGCGACCTGATTGACATAGCCAAGCACACCCTGGCCGAGGACCTCTACCAGTCCGGCGCCGCGGCAGATCCCACCAGCCTCACCCCGTACGACCTGTACGCGTACGAGGCCACGATGACCGAGAGCAACGGCAAGCGCGCCAGCGTATGGGCCACCTTGATCAAGGTTGACGACAGCGGCACCGCCCGCCCGGTGAGGTGGGAGTCCCTGGCCAACCTCGTGCCCACCGACCAGAACGGCAGTGCACCGCATCCGGCCAGGGAAGGACACGCGCTCACAGATGCCCGCCGAGTGGCTGCCGCGACCGTAGCAGAGCACCGGAAGGTGCGCGCCGACTGGTTCGCTCAAGCCCGCCGTGACCTGACCAACCTGCCACTGAGCCTCACCGACCGCATCGATGATCGCGCTGCCCGGCTGGAGCTGAGGCACCGGCTTCAGGCCCAGACCGCTCAGCGCCTCGAAGAGCTCGAGCGGCTCGCAGACGTGCAGCTGACCGAACCGAAGCAGGTGGGTCGGATCCGGGTCTTGGCCACTGCCGACATCAGCGTTCAGGCCGAGATCGACGCCGAACTGGTCTCCATGCGACGCGTGCAGCAACTCCTTGAGGATGACGGCTGGACAGTGGCCGATGTCCATACCGAGGGCCGCGGTTACGACCTGGAGGCCCGCCGGCACAGCCAGGTCCGCCACGTCGAGGTCAAGGGCGTGCTCGGCAGCGCGGCCAGCGACGGCATCCGGATGACCGGCAACGAAGTCCTCATCGCTACCCAGCACCGCAAGGAGTACTGGCTGTACGTCATCGACCAGTGTGCCGACGGCAAGGGCCGATTCTTCGGCGCCTATCAGGACCCCGCCACCCTCTTCGCGAACGTCATGACCGGGAACGCGGTGTTCCGCGTCCCGGGCAGCAGTCTCAAGAACGCCCCCGGGAGCAACGCATGACCCGCATGATCGAACGCTGGTTCCCCTGTGCCGAGGTTTCGGTGAACAGTTCAGCGGGGTGGGGAAGCGGTGCGACCGAGATCGGGCTGTTTCCGTGGTTCGCAAAGCGTCCTGTCGCACAGGCCAAGGCAGCGGTGCTCTGCTCGCTGCTGCCCTGGCCAGAGGATCAGGCCGAGCAACAGCGTCTTCAGGAGCTGGTGCACACTGCCATGTCCGGGCGCTACGCCGCCTGGCAGATACTCCACGACGAGATCCTCAAGGCGAACCCTGAGGGCGCATCGGTCCTGGACCCGTTCAGTGGGCGCGGAATGATCCCTCTCGAGGCGGGGCGGCTTGGGCTTGAAGCCCACGGTGTCGACTACAGCCCGGTCGCGGTGCTGGCCAGCTCGCTCCTCACCGACTTCCCCTTCCGGGACTGGTCTCAGGAGCCGAGCCTGCCGTTCGCCGAGGAGAGCGACGCTCTCTACGACGACCGGCCGCGGCTGCTTATTGACGTTCGCGCCACTCTCGATGAGGTGGGACGCCGGTGGACGGCAGCCATGGCGGACTACTACCCCGAGGTCAACGGCAAACGACCGTGGGGGTACCTGTGGGCCATCGCCATACCGTGCCAGGAGTGCGGCAACCGGTTCCCTCTGGTCGGCTCGTACGAGCTGCGACGGCCGAGTCAAAAACGTGGCCGCAAGGGCGCCCCGCCTGTCAATGATCCCGGCCAGTCGTTCTACATCGAAGCCGACCCGGCTGCTGGTACCTGCGCACCGGTGGTGCACGAGGGACCTCCAAGGCGTACCCCAACGCTGACACGCGCTCGTACGGCTGAGGGTCGGACGCTACCGGGGAAGTCGGCGATCTGTCCGTTCTGCAGTCATGTACACCCACTCGATGTGCATCGCAGACTCACCGACGAGAGGCGTGCCACGGACATGCTCCTAGTGGTGGCCGACCACTCGGACGACTTCGGCAAGGAGTATCGGGAGCCCACCGAGGCGGAGCTCGAGGCTGTCGCCGCAACGCCGGCCGCACTACGTGAGCTGTCCGACCCGAGCCCCTTTCTGAGTGCAGTACCCGACGAACGGATCGCACCGGGCAACAACAACATCATCGGGCCGTCCATCTACGGGGCGCGCACCTACGGCGACTTCATGTGTGATCGGCAGACCCTGGCCTTCGTCATGCTCACCCAGACCATTGCTGAGGTGGCCGACGAACTCATGTACAAGGCGGGGGTGAGCGCTGACTACGCACGGGCGCTGAGCGGATACGCCGGGTCAGTCGTTGCGCGGAAGCTTCGACGCGCTACCCGCGGGTGCACGATCGACATCAGTCGCGCAGGGGTCCATGACATATACGCCAATCAAGGGTCAATTACCTTCTCTCAGGACTTCTTCGAAGTGGGAATCGGCACTGGGCCGGGCTCTTGGGCGTCTCTGTGCAAGAGCAGCATGTCGACGCTTTCGAATCTGATGGCTGATATCCAGGGGACGTCGGTCAGCGTGACTCGGGGGTCGGCTACCTCGATGAATCTGCGGGACGCGTGCATCACTGCTGTGGTCACCGACCCGCCGTACGACGAGATGCTCGCGTACGCCGACTCCTCCGATCTGATCTACGCATGGCTGAAGCGAGCCCTGCACAACACTTGGCCCGAACTCGTCATCACTTCCGACGAACACGGCTGCCAGGAGAAGTCGGAAGAGATCATCGTCAAGCGGGTCCGGGGGGAGGCGCCCAACGAGCACCGAACTCGCGAGCATTACGACACGAAGATCGCCGAGGCATTCAGTGAGATGCGTCGCGTGGTCCGCGACGACGGACTGGTGACTATCGTGTTCGGCTCCGGAGACCCGGAGGTCTGGCAGCGCCTGCTCACGGCCATCGAGAAGGCTGGCCTGGTGATGACGGGCTCCTGGCCCGCGAACACCGAGGCGAGCAACCACCAGGGCAAGGCGAACATCGAGACCACCCTGACCATGTCGTGCCGCCCCATGGCGCCCGGACGATCCCCCGGGCGAAAGGGCGCGGTCGAGGCCGAGATCAAGGCCGAGATCAAACGGCGTTACCCGGACTGGGAGCGGTGGGGCTTGGCGCCGGCGGACATGCTGATGGCCGCTGCCGGACCCGCCATGGAGGTCGTCGGCCGTTACAGCGAGATCCTCGACGCCAAGGGCGAACCCGTCGACATCTACACGTTTCTTCCGCTGGCGCGAGCTGCAGTCCAGGAGGCCATGGCCGTCGAGATCAACCACCAGCCGCTGGAGACCTTTGACGCTCGAACGCGGTTCGCGTTGTGGTGGATCACGCTCTACAACCGCCAGATCAGGGCGAAGTCCGAACTGCGCTGGCAGGCTCTGGCTTCCTCGCTCGACCTGGCGGCGATACGCGACCTGGTTCCTGATGCCGACAAGGGTGTGCGGTTCATCGCCTCCCGGGACTACAAGGGCAAGATCGACGGAGATTCGACCGTGATCGACATTGCCCTCGCGCTCGCAGCTGCCTCGGAGGAGGGCCTACAGGCCATGGGGCAGGTACTGGCGGCTGCAGAGCACGCGGCCGACGACACCTTCCTGTGGGCCGCCGTCCAGTTCCTCGCAGACCGGCTTCCCGACAACGACCCAGACTCCGTCCGCTTCACCCGCGTGTTGCGCAACCGGCCCGGCGTGGTCAGTGCCGCTGAGGCCGTTGCTGCGAGCGACTACGAAAAGGGCCAGCCCCAACTGACCGACGACGTCCAGTTGCGGCTCATGTGATGACGACCAACCCCACCCTCACCTCCGTGATCCTCGTATTCACCAGCCCAGGAGAGCAGCCATGACGACCAGCGTGACGCCGTGGTGGAAGGCGCTCAAGCTCCGCCAAGAGATCCGCAGTGCCTCCGGGCAAATCGATGACGTACAGATGTCGCTGTTCCGGGCCGTTCACGCCACGGGAGCGGACCGGCCGCCCTATGCCGACGCCGACTACTACGGTGACATCACGCATCCGACCGAGCGACTCATCGACCTGCTCAGCGAAATTGCAGTCCGCATCGGTGGTGGCAACGACTACTTGAAAGCCCGAGCAGTCACTCGACTCGACCAGGGCATGGGCGGCGGTAAGTCGCACGCGTGCATCGGCGCCTACCATCTGGCCGCCAACCCAGGGGCGCTACTGCGAACCGAGCTCGGTCAGAAGGTGACCGAGCGCGCGAGGGCCAGGATCGGCCACCCTCTTACCGGCGACCTCGGACGTCCGCATGTCGTCGTGCTGCCCTGCGACAACATGACCCCGGGGGCCGGGGTACAGGAGCTCGACGGGCCTGCGGTCAACCTCTATGAGCGTTTCCTGTGGCGTCTGTTCTCCAAGGACTACACCCTCTTCGAGCGCTACCGGCGGTTCTGGAGCGACAAGCACAAGATCGCTGAGGCCATCAGCGCGGTGAACCGACCCGTTCTGATCATCATCGACGAGGTGCTCGACTACATCGGCAACGGGCTCGATGGCGCGAACCAGACCGACCTGGCAGCCCAGGACATGGCGTTCCTGCGGGCACTGCTCGATGCCGTCAACGATGTCCCCCACGTCTCGATGCTGGTCGTGATGATCGCCTCCGACATCGACAAGACTGCGCTCTCGCCCGCCGCTCAGGCCCGCCGCGACGACCTGAACAGTCAGCTCGACCGCAACGGCCTGCCGACCACCGTGACAGGCGTGGGTGACTTCGCCGACATCCTCCGCCGCCGGCTGTTCGACGCCGAACCCGCCGGTGAGGTGCTCGCCGCGACTGCCGCGCTCTACAAGGACGTGCTGACGGACAAGACCTGGAGCAAGCAGGTCTGGGACCCGATCGGAGCCGGGTGGCGTCGCAACTGGCCCACGCAGATGACAGCTTGCTACCCGTTCCACCCCATGCTGATGAGCCTGGCGCAGGAAGAGTGGAGCAAGGTCGCCGGCTTCCAGCGAGTCCGGTCCACGATCCGCATCTTCGCCGCCACGGTCTATGCCCTGCAGCAGCGCGGCAAGGCAGGTGAGTGGGTGCCGGCACTCATAGGGCCCGGAGACCTGCCACTGTCGGACAGCACCGTCCGGGAGGCGCTCCTGGGCAGCGGCCTGGTGGAAGACGACCGCACCATCGCGAACTACCGGAGCCTGGCCGAGATCGAAGTTATCAACCACGATGGCTCGTCGGGCGCAGCGCGCCGCCAGGACCTTGAACGCCCATCCAGCACTTGGGCCCCGAACAACCCACGCGCGGCTGAACGTGCGGCCACCTTTATCTTTCTGGCGAGTGTTGTCGGCACCCTGCGCCCGGGGCGGGGCCGCGGAGCCAGTGCTCCTGAGGTCAAGGCGGCCACCAGCGTGCCGGAGACCACGTACACCGTCACCGACGCCGACGGCGTCGTCGATGAGCTGGTCAACCCCAACCGAGGGATGAGCGCTCTCGACATCACTCCCGGCCAGGGCAACAACAAGCCGGCCCGTTACTTCCTCTCCACCCGGCTCACTCACCGCATGCTGGTCAAGAACATCCGGCGCACCATCACCGAAGCCGAGCGTGATCAGGTCATCGCCGCCATCTCGAAGCGACTGGCCAGCAACGGCCCCTTCCGCGAAGTGCAGTTCGTCTCGGCGGACCCGCAACGCAGTCCTGCCGACGTCCTTGCCACTGCAGGCTTGGACACCGCCTACACCACCCGGCTCATCGTGCTGGACCCCGCGCAGTACAGCCTGCGCAACGGCATGGAGAAGCCGACCCTTGAGGCTCTCACCGTCGCCATGGGGCTCGGGCAAGGTGCCCAGCAGCTCCCCGTCCAGTGGGCCAGCAGTGCGGTATACGCCGTGGTGAACACCCAGCAGCGAGCCCTGGCACGCAACCTGGCGGTGGAGTATCTAGCGAGGCAGAAGGCTCTACAGGCTCCCGAGATTCAGAACGACGACGAGCTCAAGACCATCGGCGCCAAGGAGCTCGCCGAGGCCAAGACTCAGTTGGAGAGGGCACTCAAGCGGGCGTACCAGCATGTCGCCTACCTCGCCCAGCCCGATCCGGACGGGGAGCGGTACCTCGACCAGCTCACGTTCGACAAGGACAACATCACCGCCCTCGACGGCATGCTCGTCTGGAAGGGCCTCGCTGCTCGGGACAAGGTTTTCGACACTGGCCAGTTCAGCGCCAAGGCTCTCCTGCACAACCTTCGCGACCACGACTACGGCAAGACCCTCTCCGACATCCGAGCCGCCTTCTACAGCGCCCCACGATTGCCGCTGCTGTACGGCGGTGACCGCGACCTTCAGCAGGCGATCTACGATGCTGTCAGCCAGGGCCTGCTGAGCATCGTCGACGGAGCGGGCACCGAGGTGGAGGTCACAGCACCAGGGCAGGTCAACCTCGCGAGCACGGGCCTGCGCCTCGCCAAGCCACAACCCAAGACGTGCGCCGACTGCGACCAGCCGGCTCACGAAGGTCCATGCTTCGTGAGCGCCGACGACACCGTCGACAATGGCTCACCGCGCAAGCCCGGCAGCTCAGGGGTCGACACACCAAGCGTGCCCCGGCAGCGGGAGACCGACAGGCCGAGTCCGGACCAATCTCCGAAAACGGAACAGGTTAGGGACCGGCAGGTCGCCTTCTCGTTCACCAAGAACCTCCTGGCCAACGCCGACAGCGCCGACGGCTTCGCCGCACTCTTCCGGGCGTTCTACATGGCCCTGGACGAACGGCAGATCAGCTATCTGCAGGGAACACTCCAGTTGGTGATACAGGCCGATGAGGCTGAACAAATCCAGCAGCGCCTAGAAGAACTTGGCATAAACGGGACGTTTAAGGAGATCTAACGGGATAGTCAGCATTCCGGTGATGGCGAGTCCCCGGTTGTGTGGATAGGTAGTCATCCGTCGGGGCAGTGTGCGGCACCGGGTGAACGGTCTGGAGCAGTATCTGGAGGTGCTGGCTGGGGCGGACGCGCTCTGCGGCTGTCGCGTGACAGACGGCCTCGAAGCCGGCGGCCATAGGGTCGGCCTCGGGTGGCTTCGGTCGTCTGGGCGGCGGCCCCGTCCAGCGCCTCATGCCCGCATCCGACTGAGACGGAAGATCGCGGAAGCCCAGGTCGGCGATGCGGCGGATCCGAGATTCGAACTGGTGAGAGGTTGCCCTCAACATGCTTTCCAAATGTTCGTCTGGGGATCCGGCGGGGTCCGTAGGCGTCCTGACCTGCGGCGGAGTGTTCGGTCCAGACCCGTCCGAACAGTCTCGGACGGAGGTGAATGAGACCAGGACTGAGACCAACCTGCCCGGCTGTCGGTGATCACTGCGAGACGATGGGAGCCAGGTCAGGTGAGTGAGGAATCCCGGCTTTGGAGCGCTTGCCCCGCGATGGCGGCGATGCGTCCGACATCCTCTCGCAGCCGGGCAAGCTCCATGGTCTGTTGCCGTCCTGCCACGATCTCGGACAGGGCGGCGATGACGGTTTCCTGGTGGTCGCTGGTGCCCAGCACATGGGCGGCACGGCAGAGCAGAACGGCATCCACGTTGACCGAGTGGCTCGACTGCGGTGCGGACGGGGTGGTCGGCTCAGGGGCCGGCCTGGTCTTGAGACGGGGTGCGGATGGTGCCGGAGCGGGCGCGGGCTCGGCCGGCGGCGGGGGTTCGGGCGCAACGGTGTCGGGGCTGCCGAGTACCGTGACCACCGGCTTTCGGTAGCAGACGCCTCTGCCCGCCTTGGTCGTATAGACGACGAGCTCCATGGTGAGGTCGCAGGCAGCTGGGCCGTCGACACGTTCCAGCGCGTCCAGCAGATCGGATAGCTGTGCGGTCATCTGCCACGAGGTCGTCATGAAGTGGAACGGGCCCAGCGCAGGTGCCGCTGCGATCCGGAAGGTGATGTCGATGGACGGCGTCGGGCCGCGGCCATTTTTGGCTTCCAGCTTCCTGTTCTCAAGCAGCGGAGGACAGCCGCAGGGCTGGCCCTTCTTCTCCTTCGGCGACAGGAACTCCACGCCGTCGCACTCGTGGATGATGCCCTTACTGCCCCAGAGGACCATACGAGCCGCCACCGCGTCAGGCCCATCCAGCAGAATGCGTACGCTCTCGCGGCCCGTCAGCACTTCGTAGGCAAGACCGCTTCCTCCCCCTTCGTTCGGTTGAGGTTCGCCACCCAGGAAGCTGGCGACACGGGCGGCCACATCGGCATCGTCTGTGGTGACACGCCAGGCGTCCAGGGCCTGGGGGTGCCCCTCGGACAAACGCCCCATATGGAAGCGTCCAGCTCGGGCGGCTGAGCTCTGCGTCATTCGCTACCTTAGGTGGAGGGGACGACAGCTGATCTTCGCCGCGTACCAATGCCGCGGTGCACGCGACGTGTCACGAAACCGGCTACAGGGCGGCGCTCCCCCATTGTGTCCAGCCGACAGCTTCGTTCAGATGGTTCCAGCCAAAGGGGCATTGCTTTCGCTGGCAGCCGGCGGCTGCAGACACAGCTGGCGCGACTCGGCGGATGGTCCCGTCAAAGCTCGGGTTCGAGGCGTTTCCGGCCCTCTCCAGGACCGCCCGGCCTAGGGTGATCTTCAGGCATGAGCCCGTGACCACAGCGCGGAGGAGCCGATTATGAGCACGGCCCCGAATCCGCCGCTCCCGCCGCGCAGACCTGAGGAGTCCCATCCTCGGTCCCATCCGCTACGGACGATCCGGGAGATCCGGGAGCCCCTGCCCGGGCATCAGCTTGGGCACTTCGACGCCGAGCTGGCCGACACCGACATCGATGCCTTGCCCGACATGCTTCACCGCTGGGCGATCCTGGGCAGCGACGGATTCCTTGAGCGGCTTACGGCGGCCCCCTTCGAGGGTCTGGAGTTCGGCCAGCGGTCATACGACGATGCGGCGGACGGCGAGTGATCTATCTGCTCGACACCAACGTGGTCGCCGAGATCACCACCCGGCCGAAGCCCGCCCGGCCGTCGTCGCCTGGGCTCGCTCGGTTCCGGCTCCTGCCCTCTACTTGACCGTCATTACGATCGCGGAGATCGAGGCGGGCGTCGGGGGACACAGGATCCGGTGCGGCGTGCCGCATTCGAGCATGCGCTCATGAACATCCGTGATCAGTACCGCGACCGGATCGCCGCCGTTGGAGAGTGTGGCCTCGGACGGGGGTGCGATCCGTACCGCAGTGCTTGGTTCCAGCATGCCGCCAGCGGCTGTAGCCACGACGCCAGAGGAGGCCGCAGCGAAATCGGCAGAGCCGCCATCCACCAGGAGATGGCGGTGGTGGTGGCCTGGCAGACCCAGCGTGTAGCAGTCTGGTTGCCCAGGTCTGCGTACCGCATTGTTGCGAGGTGCAGAGGGTCTGAACGTCAGTGGCGGGTACTACAGTCCCGCCATGGACTCAGAGGTAGGGACGTACATACGGCTTCACTCGATGATCAAGGCAGCGCTTGATGCTGTACCACTTGATCAGGCAGCCGTCTCCGGCGGTGCTCTCCAGGAGGCTTTCATCCGCCAACGCGAAGCAGTCCGGCGGCGGTTGCCGGATGCTTACAAGGAGGAGTTTGAAGAGCAGTTCGGCAGTGTCCAACTTGATCCTGTGCCAGGTCCATACGCGCTCATGCAAGGCGCTGGCGTCTCTCACCAGGCTAGAACTCTGCTGGCTGAGCTGGCCGGCTGGGTAGACGGTCTGGTCCAAGAGGCGAAGTACAAGGCCGAAACAGCGCATCTCGCCAGAGAAGGCGAGCGGGCCGGGTACGAGCGTCCATTCCACACGGAAGCGTAGAAGTACGGTGTGGACCGAGCTGCTCAGCGGCTTCATCGGGGCTTTCTTGGGAGCAATACTGACTTCGGCTTGTCAGGGTGACGCCGGTTCGTCGAGAGCCAGGCCGGTGCCCACTATGAAACCGTCGAGGGTGCCTGGCCGGTACTGGAGG
>NZ_JBEYJA010000096.1:0-12433 GCF_040703815.1 Streptomyces sp. NPDC006743
CAGTACCGGCCAGGCACCCTCGACGGTTTCATAGTGGGCACCGGCCTGGCTCTCGACGAACCGGCGTCACCCTGACAAGCCGAAGTCAGTAACGGGACCACCCGGTCGCGGGCGGCTCGCAGCGCGACGGTGAAACCGTGCACGATCGAACCCTGGCCGGACAGGAAGCTCTGGGCACTGAGCAACACCTGCCCTCGGTACGACGGCACGGTGCGATTCGACGTCCGCGGCCGGCACTTCAACGGGGTGCTGGACGAGGACGGCAACGCGATCGGCGAGGCGAAGAACGAGGGGAGCCGTGGATCGTACTGGAGCCCGTCGCCCGCGCCATCGCCGTCGTCGAGGAACTCGAAGACGGCGAGCAGCTGTTCACCCGCACCCTCTCCGGTAGGCGAAGGGCACCTGCATGCCCCGCACCGGCCTCTCCTCCGGCACCGCCGTGGAACGGATCCGCGCCTTCACCACCTGGGCGAACCAGCTGGCCACCGCCCACGACCGGACCCACGAGCTGATCTCATCCGAACCCTACGGCGCCGTCCCCCTGCGCCGCTTCCGCCGCACCATCGCCTGGTTCATCTGCCGCCAGCCCGGCGGATCGCGCTCGCGGTGCAGTACGGACACGTGGCCACCGCCATGTCGGAGTCCTACGCCGACCCTCGGGAATTGCATCAGCCGGGCGAGAAGTCGCAGGTTGCCAGTTCATGGCGAGGGCCTGATCGACTCCGAGACTACTACTACCTGGCCTCCTGAGCAGGCAGCTTGACGCTCCAGAGTGAGGACGGCAGCGGAGATTGACGACAAGCGGTAGGGGCTGAGGCCGGGGTCGGTGAGCAGCCGGATTCCTGTAGATCTTGTAGATCTTGTGCCTGGCCCATTCCGTTGTCGAACCAGACGACGAGTCGCATTTGTAGGCTCAGTGCCCTGCGTGCGTGGCGTGGGGTGATAGGCCGAGTAGGGGTAGCCACACAGTGTCCACGATTTCGACGATCGTCTCGTCCGGCACTGCGCCCATGGTCATCAGCATGTCGTGGCGCACCAGGTCGAAGGGCAGGTTCACCACGCGATCGGATCGCGGTACGTCCGTAAGCTCGCCGCGTTTGACGGCGCGGTCGAAGAGCGTCGCGAAGGGGGGCTGCTGGTCCGTTGGGTGGAGGCGGCTGCGCAGGTCTTGGAAGGTGGTGCCGGTCTCGCGGAAGTAGTCCGCCAGCTGGATGCGCATGAGTATCACGGTGCGGGCCCGCTCGGCGTTGACCGTACGAAGGAGGGCGACGGCGTCCTGGCGCAGGCTGCCGGTGTCCGGGATGTCGAGTGGATGCCAGTGCCGGGCGAGCGTGGCGACCAGGAGGTCCTCCCGCTGCGGCCAGCGCCGGTAGAGCACCGGTTTGCTGGTTCCGGCGCGCGCCGCGATGGCCTCGTAGGTGAAGCCGTTGTAGCCGCGCTCGACGAGTACGTCCCAGGCGGCATCGGTGATCGCGTTCTCCAGGGCGGCGCCCCTGCGCCGGGTGGGGGCGCCTTCTCCCTGCCGCTCAGTCACTGGTACCCCTGTATGTCGACTTTCATGGGATTTGGCCATGCGATTGGATCCGCTTGCGTATCTTAACCTTCAGTCGTAGGGTCGAGGCGACAAGAAACGTGTACGTATCTTAACGGCTCCGTGTGTCAAGCAGGGGGAACGCGCATGCCCGTGATCAATGCCGCGCTGGTGGAGTCATTCGACGAGCCGCCGCACTTCCGCTCCATCCCTGCCCCCGAGGCGGCCCCCGGCCAGGAAATGGTGGACGTCCTCGCCGTTGGCGTGCACCGTGCCACCAAGGGAATCGCTGCGGGCAAGCACTACACCAGCCCCAAGACGCTGCCTGCCCTGGCCGGCGCCGACGCCGTAGTCCGCCGGGCCGACGGCAGCCTTGCCTTCGTCATGCCGATGGGCGCGGGCTCCCTGGCCGAGCGCATCGCGATCGACCCGGCCACCGCCATCCCCGTCCCGGACGGAACCGACCCCGCGCTCCTGGTCGCCACCATGAACCCGGCCCTGTCTTCGTGGGCCGCGCTGCGCACCCGGGTGCCTTTTCAGGCCGGGCAGTCGGTCCTGGTGCACGGCGCGACCGGCAACGCCGGATCGATGGCCGTCAAGGTCGCCAAGCATCTTGGAGCCGAGCGCGTGATCGCCGCTGGGCGCAACCGCGCCCGCCTCGAC
Organism: Streptomyces sp. NPDC006743; assembly: GCF_040703815.1. NCBI lineage: Bacteria > Bacillati > Actinomycetota > Actinomycetes > Kitasatosporales > Streptomycetaceae > Streptomyces > Streptomyces sp. NPDC006743. The sequence continues at coordinate 2,195 of NZ_JBEYJA010000096.1, forward strand.
GAGCTCACCGCCGAAGGCGCGGACGACATCGTCCAGCTCACCCCGGACCAGGACGCCACCGGGGCCGCGCTCGCCGAGGCTGCCGCAGAGGTCGACGTGGTCCTCGACTATGTATGGGGACCTCCCACCGAACTCGCCATGCGCGCCGTCCTCGAGGCGCGTACCCAGCACACCCGCCTGCTGGACTGGGTGCAGATCGGCGGCATGGGCGGAGACACCATCACGCTGTCCGGACATGCCATGCGCTCCAACGCATTCCGCGTCTTGGGCAGCGGCATCGGAGCGGTCCCCATGGACGTCTTGCAGCGGGAGTTCACCGAGCTCGTCGCCGCGATCGCCGCGGGCGGCATGGCCGTGCGCCCACACCCCTTCCCGCTCGACCAGGTCGAGGCGGCCTGGGCCCACCAGGACGCACCCGGCGAACGCACCGTCATCCTCCTGTAACACACCCGCCACCGGCTCGGGTACGGCGAGAGGCTGGTGCATCAGAAGCCTGCTCAGCGTCAGACTCTCCTGCTGGGGCTCCTGGTTGAGGCACGGTGGTTCGACGGAGCGTCTGATCCAGGCCGTTGCCGTGCCACTTCATCGCGGTCGCCAGCACGTTGCCGGCCAGTGCCTGGGCGCCATCGCCGACCCGGCCCGAACGGTGCGTGTAGCCCGGCTGAGGATGGTGACCATGTCCTTGAGCTCGGGATGGTCCACTGCCTCAAGGCTGGTGTCGATGTCGTCGGGAACGTCATCGCGGCGCTGTGCGAGGAGCGCGGAGCGCTCCTTTCGCGTACTGAGAAGAAAGAGTGCCTTGACGATCTCGGTCCACGGCGCCCAGGCGAGGGAGAACTCATCGTCCCCACCCAGTTCCAGGATGGCGTAGAGATCCTTGGAGTCAAGGTCGGTGAGGTTGGAGGGGGGAGGAAGGCTGCAGCCGTCGTTGCTAGTGGCTCGTCTCACGTCGTTGACCGGACAATCGACGGGCCTGCCGTCGGTCAGCAGGCTGGCTTCAGGGCTTGATCTTGGAGGTGGTCGTGGGGCGTCGAGCGGGTGTTCGTCCGGCCGGTGAGCATGGGGGAAGGCGGCAAGCTGCAGCGGGTCAACAAGCCTCTGAGGTGATCAACCGCTCAAGGCAGTCACGGCCGACATGCGGAACGCGGCCACCAGTCGGCTGCTGTCCGCGGCCCGGGTTGCCACGACGGTGTGGCTCGGTTCGACGCCGTGTAGCGGGATGGTGGTGAGGTCGGGTCGGGTGCTGCCGGTGTGCAGGGCGGCCGGGATGATGGCCACGGCCTGCCCGGCGGCGACGTGTTCGAGCTTGTCCTCGATGGTCTCGACCGACGGTCCGCCGGGTGCGGGGCGGCCTCCCGGCCGCGGGTCGATGCGCCAGTACGCGTCCCATTCCGGATCCGGGAAGCGGGGGATCGGCTCGCCCTCGATGTCGTCGAGCGTGACCGACTCCTTGCCCGCCAGCCGGTGCCCGACTGGTACGAGCAGCATCTTCGGCTCGTCGTAGAGGACCGTCACGTCCAGGCCGTCGGTCTGCAGCGGCAGCCGGGTGATCGCCGCGTCGACCCGCCGGTCGAGCAGGGCCTGGCGCGGCTCGTTCCACTTCAGGTGCAGCGTGCGTACATCGGCGTCGGGGTGTTTGTGCCGCAGACTCCGTACCACCGGGGTGACGATCAGGCCCGCGGTGTAACCGACGGTGATCCGGGTAGGCCGCGCGGCGGCCCGGGCGGCGGCCGTGGCCTGCTGGGCCGAGCGCACCAAGGCGCGTGCGTGGGGGAGGAACACCTCTCCCGCTTCGGTGAGCCGCGTGCCTTGTCGCGTCCGGTCGAAAAGCCGCGCACCCACCTGGGCCTCGAGCTGGCTGATCTGCCGGCTCAGCGACGGCTGCGCGATGTGCAGCTCGGCCGCGGCTCGGCCGTAGTGCAGATGTGACGCGACGGTGGTGAAGTAGCGCACCAGCCGAATGTCGAGATCTGTCATGCCTGAATGGTATGACGTGTTCCGGAACAGGTCTTTGATGACCGAGAGTCTGCGTCCCTACCGTGAGATCCATGGCAAACGACAATGAAATCGCGGTCCGGCGTTTCTACGAGGCACTCTCCACCGGTGACGGCGCGCTGGTCGATGAGGCCCTCGCCGTCGGCTGGGAGGCCGTCCCGGCCCTGCGCGCCGGGGGCGGCCCAGAGGGATGGAAGGCGAGCATTGCTCACCTCCGTGGTGTGTTCGGTGACCTGACCGTCGAGTTGGAGCACGTCGTCGTGAACCGGGACATGGTCGCAGTGCGGGCGGTCAGCCGCGGGAAGCACACCGGCGAGCTGCTCGGCGTCGAGAGCACCGGCCGCGAGGTCGCGTTCCGGGCGGCCGACTTCCACCAGGTGGTCGACGGCCGCATCGTGCGGACCTGGCACCTGGAGGACTACTTTTCGATCGCCACCCAGATCGGACTGGAGTTCACCCGTGGCGCTTGAGGGAAAGACGGCGGTGGTGACGGGGGCGGCCCGGGGCATCGGATACGCATACTGCCGGCGGCTCGCCGCGGACGGCGCGCACGTGGTCGCCGTCGACATCGACGACCCGGTGGAGGCGGTGAGCGAGCTGGAGGGCGGCGGCGACAAGCTGGGACTGATGTGCGATATCAGTGAGCCGTCGCAGGTCGACGCCGTGACCGGCACGGTCCTCGACCGGTACCGGCGCTGCGACATCCTCGTCAACAATGCCGGCATCTTTCCCTTCACCGACCTTGAGCACATGTCGATCGAGCTGTGGCGCAGGGTGCAGGCGGTCAACGTCGAGTCGATCCTGCTCTTCGCTCGGGCTTTCGCGCCGGGGATGCGGGACGCAGGGTGGGGGCGCATCGGCAATACCGGCTCGGGCATCACCCTGACCCAGAATCGCGACCTCGCGTACATGACCAGCAAGGGCACTGTGCACGTGCTGACCCGTGCGCTCGCCAACGAACTCGGCGACAGCGGCATCACGGTCAACGCGATAGCACCCGGCCTGGTGGCGACCCAGGGCTTCCTGAGCCGGGCCCGGTCGGGCGGCCCGACAACCGACGAGGTGTTCGCCCGTGTGACGGCCCTGCAGACCATCAAGCGCCAGTCGGTCGCGGCGGACCTCGGTAACGCCCTGGGCTTCCTGGTCTCCGACGACGCCGACTTCATCACCGGCCAGATCCTGCATGTCGACGGCGGCATGACACGTACGGGAGCCTGACATGCTCGAAGCCATCGCCGACCGTTTCAGCACCTCGCCACGCTCGCCCGTGCTGCACTCCCCCGCCGAGCACGGGCTGGACTTCGAGGACGTCACGTTCCCCTCCGAGGACGGGATTCCACTCGAAGGCTGGTTCGTGCCGGCGCCCGGCTCCGACCGGATCGTGATCGTCAACCATCCGCGGTTCTTCAGCCGTTCGGGGCTGCCGTCCCATCTGGAGCCCTGGCGGTCGGTTCACGGCGAGACCGGTAATGACATCGAGGTCGACTTGGTGCCGGACATCGCGCTTCTGCATGCCGTCGGCTACCACGTCCTCACCTACGACCTGCGCAATTTCGGCCTCAGCGGTGCCGCCAACGGTGGCGTGACCACCAGCGGCAGATTCGAGTCGCGCGACGTCGTCGGGTCCCTGCGGTATGCACGGTCGCGTCCTGACCTGCGCGGGTCGCGGATCGCGCTGTTCAGCCGCTGCCTGGGCGCCGATGCCACGCTGTTCGGGATGCAGCGGGCTCCGCAGGAGTTCACGGACGTCTGCTGCCTGGTCGCGTGCCAGCCGCTGTCGCCGCGCGCGGTTCTGGAGCGAACGCTCGAGCGGCGCTGCATCCCGGCCGAGCGGATGGAGGAGCTGGACCGGCTCATCAGACTCCGCACCGGCTTCGGCCTCGACGAGATGTCCCCGGTCGAGACCGGCGCGGCCGGCAGCGTCCGGGTACCGACGCTCGTCTACCAGGTCCACGACGACCTCATGACGCGGCCGGCCGATGTCCAGTCCATGTTCGACGCCATCCCCTCGGACGTGCCGAAGGAACTTTTCTGGATCCACGGCACCACGCGCCGCTGGGACGGATACCTGCACTTCCAGAAAGACCCGGACCGCATTCTGGAGTGGCTTGCCGGCCACATAGGCTAATGGTTTGTCACGCGGACTTGGCCGGGTGTTCGGTCCACTGCCGGATCGGTGACTCGGGCGCGAAGCCGACCTTCGGCTCGGCGCGGCCGTTCCGGCCGCGTATGAAGGCGGCGATGGCGGCGTTCTGCTCGTCGTGGGTGCGGTGGTCGGTGCCGTTCAACGCGAAGTAGCGCAGGGCCGCAAACTCCGACTCGATCCAGTTCAGCCACGAGCCGTAGGTCGGTAAGAAGACCAGTTCGATGTCGTTACCAGCCATCCAGGTGCGGACATGGGCGTGCCAGTGCAGGGAGAAGTTATCCAGCACCACGTACAGCGTCCCCCGGACCACCGCGCGCCCAGCGACAGCAGCGACGTGGAAAAGTGGCAGCCGGTCCGGATCCTCGTTGAGAAGCCCGAGTTCGGCCCCAGCGAACGGCAGGACGTGACGGTGCTCCGTGAACTCGACGAGCCGGAAACCGGCGGCTTCGGCTGTGACCACAACGGCGGCGGCACCAGCGCGGCGGCCGCGGCGATCCTTGCCGACGCGCTCCACCTCGGGGACCCGGACACCTGCGGCATTGGATACGCCGCCTACCCGGAGGACGAGGTGCTCGCGCAGCTACGGGAGGACTTCTGCGACGAGGTCCTCTCCCAGCTCTGCGACCAGTGGCGACTTCGCCGCAGCGTTGTCCTGTGCTGGTCCCTGGCCTGGTACATGCAGCGCGGTATCGATTCCCTGCCCGCCGCCCTGCGGGACCTTCCGCCGCTCTAGAGCCAGACATGACCGTGGGCACGCCACACAATCCTCGGCCTGGCAGATGGCTGTGGTCGCGCCGGGCCAGCGCCCTCCACGGACGGCACTTTGCAGCTCCCGCAACCCGTTCCAGCACCCCGGAGTGGAGAGTCGACCCTGACACGGAGACCTGGTGGCACCAGCCACCCGCCTCTCCGGCCGGGGTCCAGGAGATCCAGGCCCGCACACCGGACGGCTACGACTTCGCCCACCTCGTCTGGCACACCTGCGCACCATGCCGCCTCGGCCTGATCGCGCAGATCAGAGTCACCGGCCGCTGGCAACGCCACGGCTACGCAAGCCACATGGTGCGATTCGCCCTACGGAACTGTGACGGGTACAACTGGACCACAACACCCCAGTCGGACGGCGGCCAGGCGTCGTGCAGGGGTGAAGACCTCGTGAGCAGCGGCGCAGAGTGCCGGGTGGGAGCGGCTGATGCCCGCGCAGCAGTACCTGCTGGAGTCGCTGGGCCTGGAGCCCGCCCCCGCCGCGGAGGGCGCGACGGCGCGGCCGGTGGGGCGGCGGGAGGCCGCGCGGGCGGTGAGCCTGGCGGCGGCGCGGCAGTTCTTCGAGCGTGAGGGACATCTGCGGGTGCCGCGGAAGGCCGTGGAGGTGCTGCCGGACGGGACGAGATCAAGCTGGGTGCCGTCGTCGACAACACGCGGCGCCGGGCCGACAAGCTGACCGACGAGCAGCGCGCCCGGTGGACCGCCCTCGGCATGCGCTGTAGGTGAGGGAGGGCGGATAGCGTCACGTGCAGGCGTCACACGGTGACGCCTACGGAACGTGGACGCTGCCGGCGACGCCAGGCCCGGGTACGGCAGCGGGGCGAGCAGTAACGGCTGTCCGACCGCTTGCGGATCCCCATCGGGGTCTCGCTGGCGTACCAGGTGGCTTCGCACTCCGGGCAGCGGAACCCGGGCCAGGGGTGCGGGCGCCCTTCCAGCAGGGCCTTCTACGCCTCGTCGGCGGCGTCAACGGCAGCCCAGCGGCCCCTCCGCACTCTCCAGGCCCGGGTACGGCACCGGGCGCCGCAGTACAGCCGCGAGCACCGGCTCCCTGTCGGAAGCTCAGCACCGCACAGGGCACACCGCCGCACCGCCCCTTTTGCCATACCCCCAGGATCCCCCTCCGGGCCCCGCCCGGCGGGCTCGTCACGAGGCGTCGCGTGGCACCACCGGTAGGCAGACCGCCGGCGAGGGGCGGTCGGAACTCATGCCCTGCCGTCGCTCGGGGGCGGTGCGGACCGGGACGTCCGCCACCTCGTCGCCGCGCCGAGCAGCGGGGCGGTCTGTTCCGGGTTGGAGTCCGCGGCCTCCCGGCCGGCGTAGAAGCTGAGCAGGGGCAGCACACGCTGGAGCGCGGCCCGCCGGTCTGCGATGTGCTGCTCACCGGCAGCGGTGAGGGCGGGTGGAACGTCCATGGCCGGTCTCCTGTCCGTCTGTGCGGGCTGCACCCCTAGACTCCGGTGGGTGAGCCAACAGACATGCAAAGCACCGCAGTCGATGGCCCAGCACTCGGTGGAGGCCGGCGACCGGTCGTGGAGCACGGAGCCCGAGGGTCAGCAGGTCCCGCCCGGCGCGCCCGGCACGGCGGCGAGGCTCCGAACGATCGTCGCGGAGCTGTCGGACCGTTTCTACGAACGGGACGACGTGGTACGCGCGCTGGTGGTGACGCTGCTTGCCGGGCAGCACTCGCTGGTGCTCGGCCCGCCCGGCACGGCCAAGTCCGAGATGGCCCGGGAGCTCACCGGCCGGATCGAGGGGGCGTCGTACTGGGAGATCCTGCTGTCGAAGTTCACCGCTCCGACGAGGATGTTCGGGCCCATCGACGTGGCCGCACTCGCCCGGGGCGAGTACCGCCAGGTCTACGAGGGCCGCGCCACCACCGCGCACATAGCGTTCATCGACGAGATCTTCAAGTGCTCCACGGCCGCGCTGAACGAGACGTTGGGCTTCCTCAACGAACGGATCTACCACCCGGAGAACGGCGGCGAACCGATCCACTGCCCCCTGATCGGCGCGATCACCGCCAGCAACGAACTGCCGGAGAGCGACGACTCGGCCGCGATCTACGACCGGTTGCTGGTGCGGATCGAGGTCAGTTATCTGGCGGACCCGGCCAACTTCGCCGCACTGGTCCGCTCCTCCGTCGGCCGCCCGGCCGCCCCCGCCCGGACCACCGTCGGACTGGCCGCGCTGCAGCGGGCCGTGACCGAGTCCGTCCCGGGCATCGGTGTCCCGGAGACGATCGTGGACGCCGTGTGCAGCCTGCGTGCCGCCCTGCGCCGCAAGGAGCTCGTCGCCTCCGACCGCCGCTGGCGGCAGGCGGTGCGGCTGCTCCAGGCCTCGGCCTACCTGCAGGGCCGTCCGGCGGTCGCCGAGACCGACCTGTCGATGCTGACCCATGTGCTGTGGGACTCGCCCGCCCAGCGTCCGACCGTCGAACGGGAGGTGCTGCACCTGGTCAATCCCGACGCCAAGGAGGCTCTCGACCTGGCCGACACCATCGACGAGCTGGAGGCCCAGCTCGACGCCATGGCCGGGCAGTCCCGGGAGGCTTTGAGCGAGTGGGTCATCAAGAACGCTCACGGCAAGCTCGCCGTGGCGGGCAAGCGGCTGGAGACGCTGCGTGCGGAGGCGGCGAACGCCGGTCGCTCGACCGCGGCCATCGACCGCGTCATCGGTCGTCATCGCGCTGTCCGTGGCCGGGTGCTCGCCGAGGCCCTCGGCGTGGACGTCAGCTCGGTGGAGGCGCAGCCGTGAGCGTCGAGGAGACGGGGGCGGAAGCCGCAGACGGTGCCGGCGGCGGGACACCTGTCGGGCTGGACGAGCTGATGCGCCACTCCGGGGCTTGGCTGGGCCTAGGCGTCGGGCGGCCCGAGCGGCACACCGCGACGGTGGTGACGGACCCCTTCGAACGGATCGCCTGGCGCGACACGCTCGCGCAGTCGGCCGCGCTGCGCGAGCTGGTCGACGAACTGCGCCCACAGCACGCCCACATCGGCGATCTCCTCGCCGATGTCTTCCTGGCCGCCTACCAGGAGACGGAACCCCGGCTGCGCGAGAGCGCCGAGATGGACCCCGCCCGGCTCGCCGATCACGGGATCGTCACCGCGCTGGTGAGGTCGCCGGACTTCGCCGAACTCCGCTGGGAGACGGCGGGCGACCCCTACGCCGCCGCCATGGCCGTTCTCGTCCAGGCGACTGCTCTGCGCCGGATGTTGGTGCGGGCCTGGGACGCCCGGGAGACGGCCGGCGTGCGGGCACGGCTCTGCGGGACGCGCAGAACGCTGCCGCTCGCGTGGGCGAGGCGCTCAGGAGGGTCGCTGCCGCGGCGGGCGAGGACGGTGCAGTGCCGGGCCCGGTCGCCGCCGCCGCACAGCGGGCGCTGGGAGCCGCCGAGGCGGCCGAGGGCACCGCCCGGCAGGCCGCGCAGGCCGCCGCCCGGGCCGTCGCCGCGGCCGCCGCCGACATCAAGGTCATGGCGCGCAACGCCACCGCGCGGGCCTCCGAAGCGGTGCGGCACCAGGCCACGCTGCATCGGGCGTGGGGCGTCGGCCCCGGCGAGCTGGAGCGGATGCCGTTCGAGGAACGCGACCGGCTCGCCGAGCGGCTGCGCGGCGGCCGTCTCGCCCGGTGGGCCGAGCTGATCGGCCGGTTCCGGCAGATGGCCGGTGGCGAACGCGCCCGCAGGGTGGAGAACACCACCGGCGAGCTGATCGGCGTCACCCTCGGGGACGACCTCTCCCGCGTACTGCCCTTTGAACTGGCCCACCTCGGCCTGCCCGGTCTCCGCGCGGTCTTCGCCGCCCGGTACGCCGCCGGGGAACTGATGCTCTACGACAGTCAGGGCGAGCAGAGCACCGGTAAGGGCGCCGTCGTCGCGTGCGTGGACACCTCACACTCCATGTACGCGGAGGGCCCCGGCGGCATCACCCGGGAGGCGTGGTCCAAGGCATGCGCCTTGGCGCTGATGGACCAGGCCCGCGCGGCGGGGCGGGACTTCGTCGGCATCCTGTTCTCCTCCGCCGACGAGCTCCGCGTCTTCCGCTTCCCGGCCGGCCGGTCCGCTTCGACAGCCGCGGTCGTCGACTTCGCCGAGACCTTCCTCGGTGGCGGAACCGACTTCCAACGGCCGCTGTCCGCAGCGGCGGATGTGCTGGCGGAAGAATTCGCCGCGGTCGGCCGGGCGTGCGGGGATGTCGTCCTGATCACCGACGACGCCTGCGAGGTCTCCGAGGAATGGACACGCGACTGGCGGGCCGTCAAACGCCGGCTGGACTTCAGACTCTTTGGCGTGGCCGTCAGTAGTCCGGCAGCCACCGAGCACGGCTCGGTCCTGGAAGCCCTGTGCGACAATCTCCGCAATGTCGAGGACCTCACCGACGTGGAGGCCGCCGCCGACCTCTTCCGGCTCGTCTGACACCGCTCGGCCGAACCGGGTACGCCCCCGACGCCTTCCGGCGTACTCCGGGGACGGGTGCCGGGCGCCCCGGCCGCCGACGACCCGAGACACGGCCGACCTGCCGAAGGCGCGCGCAATGCCGTCGTGCAGTACATGCCGCACGCCGGAGCGGTCGAAGTCCGCGACATCGGATGGGCCGGGTGACCTACGCGGGGCTCCCCCGGCAGATCGGCGGCTGCACCGTGCGGTGAACGAACGCCACGGTGACTGGCAGGCGACAGCACACAAAGAACGGTCGGCACCGGCTGCAGTGTTCGCCGCGCGTGCAGGGCGACCGCGCGGCGCACAGCATCCTCCTCGTTGCGTGCCTGCTGTTCAGCCGAAGAGCACGCCCGTTCCCACTCGCCAGGTGCTTGAGCAGGAGCAGGGCGGCGTCCCGTATCGGAAGCTCCCGTACCTGCTGGACAGGAACGGGAGCGTGGTAGGTGAAGGTCACACCGTCACAGTAGGAGCACGCACCGACAGCGGACGCCGGTTTGTGGTCGTCAGGGCCGCCAGCGGAACCAGCCGCGGCCCGGTCTGGCTCTTGATCACGCACGTGCCGTCGCCGAGGACGCAGCCACCTCCAGCGAGGGTGATAAGGAGCTCGTGGCCAAGACGCAGACCCTGCCATATGGGCAACGCCGAGTGATCGAGCTGTTGTTCCTCGATGATCGCTCGCTGAGGAGACGGCCGAACTCCTGGGCCTCGCACCGGCCGCTGCGGCGCGTTACCGTCTGCGTGCGCTGACGACGCGGCGTGAGGGGATATGTCCAAGGTCATGTGATGCCCCTGCCCTATCTAGTGCTGTGGCCGGGAAGGTTTGCCGGGAAGCTCGCGGCGTCCGGTGCGGTGCATCGCAAGGCGGAGCATGACCCGCGTACTGGACGTACTC
>NZ_JBEYJA010000097.1:0-12324 GCF_040703815.1 Streptomyces sp. NPDC006743
CTGGGTCTGGTCGGCGCTGCGGGGGCGGGTCTGCCACCAGTCGAGTTCGGCGATGATCCGGCTCAGGGGCGTACGCAGCTCGTGCGAGAGTTCCCCGGTGAGCCGGCGCTCGTGGCGCAGGACGGTGCGGATGCGGTCCAGTATGGCGTCCAACGACGTACCCAGGCGGGCGAGTTCGACAGGGTGCCGCACCTGGCCGAAGCGTTCTTCGGAGGCGACGGCGCTCCACTGGCGGGCCTGGTCGGTCATCGCGCGGACCGGGCGCAGCGCACGGCCTACCGCCAGCCGTGTCAGAGCGTAGGTGCAGGCCAGCATCACGACGTCCAGCGCGAGCGACCCCACGAGCAGGGTGTCGGCCGAACTTCGGTAGGGGGAGAGGTCGAGCGCGGTGACCACCAGAGCGCCGCTCGTGCCCGAAGACACCGGCTGCGAGCACAGCCGCAGCGGGCCGCCCGCGTCGGCGGTGACGCACCGCCGCCCGCCGCGCAAGGCGAGGGAGCCGGCGACGCGGGTGAGGGGTCCGGCGTTCGGCGGCTCCTCCAGCAGACGTTCGCCGGCGTAGATCCATACGTTGGCGTCGAGCAGTGTGTCCTGGGAGGTCTCCAGGACACGTACGGTCGCGCCGGTGGTGTCGATGGTCGTCGCGACGGCGGCGGCGCGGGTGCGCAGTTCGTCGTCCGCCTGGTGCTGGAGGCGGTGCTGGGCGACGGCGTTGAAGGCGACGGTGAGGACCAGCATGAGCAGCGCGGCCGTGGTGAGGGCCACGAGTGAGAGCCGGCCGCGCAGTGTGCGGGGCGCCAGACGGTGGAGGAAGGCGGTCATGGCGGGCCGCGGCCGGTGGCGGGTGCCGCTCATGACAGGCGATGGCCGAGCCCGCGGGCCGTGGCGATGGTCCTGCCGCTGCCCGCGTCGCGCAGCTTTCGGCGCAGCCGGGTCAGGTACTGGTCGAGGGTGTTGTCGTGCACCCGGGCGCCCTCGGGCCAGGCCGCCCGGACCAGGTCGCGGCGGCGCACGATGCCGCCGGAAGCCGCCATGAGCGCCGCCAGGAGACGGAACTCGGTCGGTGTCAGGTCTACGGGGACGCCCCGGACGGTGACGGCGTGCCGGACCGCGTCCAGTGCCAGGTCTCCCGCTGTGGCGGCGGGCGGAGGCGCGGCCCGTTTGAGGGCTGCCCGCAGGCGGGCCGCGAGTTCGGCGAGGTGGAACGGCTTGGGCAGGTAGTCGTCCCCTCCGGCCGAGAACCCGGACAGCCGGTCGCTCAGCCGGTGGTGGGCGGTCAGGAAGATGACGGGGGAGAGGAATCCGTTCGCGCGCATCGCCTGGCACACGTCCCGTCCGTCGGCGTCGGGCAGCCCGATGTCGAGTACGACGGCACAGACGCCGGCGGTGGCCAGTCGCAGGGCGGTGGCGCCGTCCGCTGCGGGCAGCGGGTCGAACTCCTCGTCGCGCAGCCCGCGCATCAGCACGTCACGCAGGGCGTGATCGTCCTCGACGACCAAGATCGTCTGGCGCATGGTTCTCCGTAAGGTGTCGGGCGGCCCGGGAGGGCCGGGCGCGGTTCATGGTTCTCTGCGTCAGTGGCTTGCCAGGGGCGGCCTCCGGGTTCTCCGGGGGCGACCTGGCTCGGATGGAGACGTGTGTTTCGGAGGCCCATTGGGTGTTGGACGTCTGACTACAATGCTGTAGACGGTCTACTGAACTGTAGACGGTGGGGGAGTGAAGAATGTTCCATGACGGACGCGAGGGCGAGGAGGCGACCGGCCGGCGAGCCCGGATTCGCCGTCCTCGTCGGGCCGTGAGCCGCCGGGCCCCGCTCGCACCAGGACCGGTGCGGGCCGGGCTGGGCACCGTCCCGGCGCGCCCGACGGTGGCGACGACCATCGCCCGGGTGCACGGGAAGGGCGTCATCGACCGGGAGCGGCAGGGCCGCGGCTGCGCCCGCTCTCCCGCACAGGAAGCGACCGGCCTGACCGCGCGGCGCACGCACACCGCACCCGGCCGGGGACACCGGCCCGGAGACGGCCCTGGCCCTCGTCGTGACCCAGCCCCGTCCGGCGGCGAGGAGCACCTTCGCCCGGCTCTGACGTGGAGGCCGGGGCTGAGACGTTCAGACGCCTGCCGCGGTGGGAGCCGGTCGCAGCCGGGTGACGATCCGGCTCGCGGCGGTCTTCTGCAGCAGCCCGTAGGCGAGGACCGGCAGCAGCAGGTGCGGTCTGTCGGGCAAGGAGGCGGTGAGCAGCACAGCGCTCGCGCTGCTGTTGTTCATGCCGCAGGCGAGCGTCAGCGACGAGGCGGTACCCGCCTCCAGCCGCAGGAGGCGGGTGGCGGCCCGGCCGAGGACGAAGGAGAGCAGGCAGACCAGGGCCGCCACCGCCAGGGCGGCCGCGGTCAACAGCGGGCGTGGCCGGGCCAGGACGGACCCCAGGGCGCCGCTGGCGTTGACGTAGGTCAGGACCACCGAACCGGCCATGGCCGACGGCGCCACCGTGGTGACCAGGCGGCCCAGCCAGGGCGCGGGCAGGACGACTGCGCCCAGCAGGCCCGCCGCGCAGGGACAGACCACGGTGGTGAGGGCGAATCCGCCCTGGGCCAGCCGGCCGGTGTGGGCGAGGAGGTGTGCGTAGCCGCCGCTGAGCAGCGGCGACAGCGTCGCCAGCAGTACGGGGGTGGTGAGCGGGCTGAGGAGGGTCGAGGCCAGGACGAGGCCCACCATCGTCGGCTGATCTCCCTCGCCCTTGGCGGTCCACACGGTGGCCCCGGCGGCGACGGGCATCGCCACGATCAGGATCAGCGCGGTGAGCAGCCCGCTGCCGCCGTCGGCGTCGGGAGTGCGCCGCAGCAGGAGGGCGACGAACGGCACGACCGCCAGCGGGATCCCCAGGTGCAGCACGAGCCCGGCCAGCAGGGCCTTCGGATGCCGCAGCAGGCCGCCCAGCGCGCTGAGGGGGACCTGCAGACCGGCCGAGAACAGCATCAGGGACAGCAGGAACGGCGCGGTGCGCAAGGTCAGGTGCGTCGGCGGCAAGGGATGGATGCGGCGCAGCCACAGACCGGGGCCGGGCAGGAACAGGGCGAGGGCGTAGGACATGACGACGACGCGGCCGAGCCGGTGCCGCAGCCAGGACGCGGCGCGAGTGTGCATGGCCCCATCGTGATCAGGGCGGACCCGGCGGGCGGGGAAAGCCGCGCGGCAGTCAGGAAGCGTTCAGGTACCCGCCGGCAACGTCCTGCCCGTGATCCGCGAACTCTCCGAGTCTCCCGAGGCCGAACCGGCCACGCGTGCCTCCGCTCCCCCCTCCCGCCGTCTGCGCTGGAACAAGGTCCCCGAGATCGGAGCAGGTCGGCAGCGGTCTCGCCGACCGTCGTGCACAGCACCTTGATGATCCAGAAGTAGGCGGTCCCTCCAGAGCGTCGACACCACCAGCCGCGAGTCGTTCTACTGGCCGGCTGTGCTGTTCACCTTCGCCCTCGGCACGGCCGCGGGCGACCTCGTCTCCGAGCGCATGGACGTGGGCTACTGGCTCTTTCGGCGGTCCTGTTCGGCCTGGCCATCGCCGCCGTGGCGGTCGCACCCTTCGCGCTGGGTCTGCACGCGGTGGGCGGCTTCTGGATCGCCTCCATCCTGACCCGCCCGCTCGGTGCCTCGAACGGCGACTGCCTCTCCCAGCCGCCCGGCGACGGCGGCCTCGGGTTCGGCACCGTCGTCACGAGCGGACTCTTCCTCGCCGTCATCCTCGGGCTGGTGGGGTACCTGGCGGCGACCCGCGAGGACGTCGCGAACCCGGCGCGCGTGACGCGGCAGGCGGCCTGAACGGGGCTGGAAGGCGGTCAGGCCGCGTTCAGGCGATCACCGCGGCGGCCTTGGCCGCCCGGCCGCGCTCCCACCGATACGAGCTGATGACGCTCTTCCTCCGTGACACCGTCAACTTCGGCGGGGACACGCTGTTGTGGCGGGACCCGCGACTTCCTGGCCGAGCCGGTCACGAAGGGCGCTCCCGACCTCGCCGCGGCCGGTTCGCCGACCGTGCCGTCGGCCGCACCGGCCCGTCCGACGGGTCACGCCGACGCACAGGAGCGGCCGCGGTGACGTACAGGAGCGGCCGCGGTCTCGCCCGGTCCGTGACCCTGGCTCCGGAAGACGGACGAGTCCGGGCGGGCCACCCAGCGGGCCCCCGGTCGGACCACCGGTCGGGCCACCGAGCGGGCCGGCCGAACGAGAACGGCGCCCCGCTCGTCGGGCGGGCGCGAGAGAGCATCCCGCGCCCCCTTCCGCACCTGACCGCTCCAGCCTGTCGAGAGAGAGGATGTGTCTGCCGGACTCGTCCGGTGTTCAGGAGAGCGCCACAGGAACGGTCCGGTGTTCAGGAGGCGATGTCCGGCCTGCCGGGCACGCGACACCCCGGGGAGGAACTCGTGAAGCCGGCCCGCACCACGTCTGCTGCGCCCGAACCGCCGGACACACCCGCCCGCGGGCTTTCCGCGTGGCGGTTCGTGGTGGTGTTCGGAGGCGTCAGTCTGCTGATGGACTTCGTCTACGAGGGCGCTCGTTCCGTCACCGGTCCGCTGCTCGCCCATCTGGGCGCCTCCGCGGCCTTGGTCGGCGTGGTCACGGGGGCGGGTGAGGCCGCCGCGCTCGGACTGCGTCTGGTTTCGGGACCGCTGGCCGAGCGCAGCCGCCGCTTCTGGGCATGGACCATCGCCGGGTACGTGCTGACCGCGGTCACCGTCCCGGTACTCGGCCTGACCGGTGTGCTGTGGGCGGCCTGCACCCTGGTGATCGCGGAACGCGTCGGCAAGGCGGTGCGCTCCCCGGCCAAGGACACACTCCTCTCGCACGCCACCGCTGCCACCGGAAGGGGCCGCGGCTTCGCGGTCCACGAGGCGATGGACCAGGTCGGCGCTCTGGTCGGCCCGCTCACGGTGGCCGGGGTCCTCGCCCTCACCGGCGGCCGCTACGCCCCGGCCCTCGGGGTGCTCGCGCTGCCCGGCGTGGCCGCCCTCGCCCTGCTGCTCCGGCTGCGTGCGAGGGTTCCCGATCCGGTGGGCTACGAGACGACCGCCGGCGCGGCGGCGCCCGAGGCGCCGGGTCCGCCCGAGCCGCCGGGTCCGTCCGAGCCGCCAGGGCCGACCGAGGCGCCGGTCTCGCCCGAGCAGCCGGTTCCTGCGGGGGCACGGGCGAGGAAACTGCCGCGGGCCTTCTGGGCCTATTCGGTCTTCACCGCAGCGACCCTGGCAGGTTTCGCCACCTTTGGGGTGCTCTCGTATCACCTGTCCGTCCGGCATCTGGTACCGACAGCGATGGTGCCGGTGCTGTACGCGGCGGCCATGGCGGCGGACGCGGTGGCGGCGCTGGTCACGGGCTGGCTGTACGACCGGTTCGGTGCCCAGGTCCTGGTCGTCCTGCCGCTGCTGTCCGCGGCCGTTCCAGCCCTGGCCCTCACCGACACGGTGGGGGTCGCCGTGGCGGGTGTGCTGGTGTGGGGCGCCGCGGTCGGGGTTCAGGAGTCCACGTTGCGTGCCACCGTCGCCGACCTCGTACCCGTGGGCCGCCGGGCCTCCGCGTACGGTGTGTTCGCCGGGATCACGGGCGCGGCCGCGTTGGCCGGCGGCACCCTGGCCGGGGTCCTGTACGACGTCTCCGTCCCCCTTCTGATCGTCGTCGTCGCCGGCATCCAGGCCGCCGCGCTCGTTCTGTTGTGGGTCACCCGGACGGTGCGATCCGCGCCCGCCCCCTGAATGGCGAACGGTTGCGCGCACGGAGTGGCGAACGATTGCGCGCACCGGGCGTTCTCGTCACCACGCCGCTGTGCGGCCGGGCACGCCCGTCGCGGCAGCGGCTCGGCCAGGGTGAGCACCGCGAAGTCCCCCGAGTTCGTCATGACGTCGTAGCGCGGATTGACCCAGGTTTCTCGTAGCGGCGGGCATGAGCAGTCCACGGCGGCGCACCCGTCCTCCGTGTCGCGGACTCCGGGCAGGGTGGAGAAGCGGCCGCCGCCGCGGAGCGGTTCAGGACGGAGTGCGGCGTCCGGGGCAGGCACTGCGTACTCGGAGTCCCCGGTTCCGGGGCACCGGGAGCGCAGGCGCGGGACGTGGCGAGGCCGGCCGGTCCCGAGGCACGCGCGTCCGCTCAGCCGATGAAGCCGTCGTATGCGCGGCTCAAGGCACTGCCGTGGACTCGGGCACCTGCGGTGGCCAGGACCGGATCGCGGACACGGCCGGCGCCTCACCCGCACGGTAGAAGCCATCGACGAGACTTCGCCGGGGCCCTGCGTCCACCGCTGGCAACGGCACCACGAACACCGCCGCGACCTTCTCAGGATCCCGCCCCGGCGGCGCCGGCCATGTCAGGGCTGCCCGCTGATGACCGATGGGTGCGGCTCGCTCTTGGGCGGGAACTGTCCGAGCCGGCAAGGTCCCTGCGGAAGAACGGACACAGCCGACGACGCATCAGGGCCGCAGCAGCCCGCCCACCCACCAGTCGTGCGGCTTGCCGTCGTTGGCGATGCCGCGATTGCGCAGGGTCCCTTCGACGGTGAAGCCGAGTTTCTCGGCGACGGCACGCGAGCCGGTGTTCCCGGCCATGGCCCACCACTCGATGCGGTGCACGTCGAGCGTGGCCCAGCCCCAGTCGCACAGGGCCCGGGCGGCCTCCACCGAGTACCCGCGTCCGCGCTGCTCCCTGACGGCCCAGTAGCCGAGTTCCCACACGCCGCGGCTGATGAGGGTCAGGCAGTACGAACCGACCAGGGCGCCGGTGTCCTTGCGGAACGCGCCGAGGGTGTAGTCCCTGTCCTCGGCCCACTGAGCGGGCAGCTTCTCACCCACCAGCTTCTCCGCGTCCGCCCGCCGGTACGGCACCGGCACCGGGGTGTAGAACTGGATGTCCTCGTCCTGACAGGCTTCGTACACCGCATCCACGTCGGCAGCTGTGAAGGCCCGAAGCACCAGACGGTCGGTCTCAAGAGTCACCGGATCCATTGCGGCAGTATGACCACCACCGACAACCAGCGACCAGCGAATATCCCGACCGTGCGCACAACCGCATGTCGCCTGCACTGATCGCCCCGGCGAACGCGTGCGCCGCATGCGGGGCCTGACGGCGTGGACCAGATCCCGCACAGCCACCCCACACCCTCACCTGCGCCGTGTGCGGCTCGCGCGCCGGCGAACGCATCAAGAAGCCCCGACGACCGGGAACGGTCCGGACGCCTGGTCTGCGTACTTGGGGGTATCCGGGACGGCCTGCCGGGCATTTGTAGGGGGGAAGGGGAGGTGCCTGTGTCGGGTGGTGAAGGCTTGGGCCTGGACGAGGTGCTGCGGGCGGCCGAGGACGGCGCCCCGGTGGAGTCGGTCGACGTGGTGGCCCGGAACCTGGAGAAGCGGTTCTCGGCGCGCGAGGTGTCGTTCTGGCTCGTGGACATGATCGGGCAGGAAGCCGTCCGCCTGCCCCGTGCGGGCACGGCCGCGCAGACGCGGACCGGGACGGAGACAGTCGAACTGGCGGGCAGCGTGTACGAGCGGGTGCTGCGCTCCCAGCGCCTGTACCAGGAGCCGGACGGAGAGGGCGGTTTCCGGCTGGCGGCCCCGGTGACGAACCGCGGCGACTGCCTCGGCGTTCTGGACCTGGCCGTGCCCGTGGCCGACGAGACGGTGCGGGATGCGGTGGCGCAGGCCGCGCACGCGCTGGCGTACATCGTGGTCACCGACCGTCGCTTCACCGACCTCTACCACTGGGGCCGGCGCACCACCGAGATGAGTCTGGCGGCCGAGATCCAGCACCAACTGCTGCCTTCGGCATCCTGTTGCGAGGCCGCGCAGTTCACCTTGGCCGGCGGCCTGGTCCCGGCCGACGAGATCGGCGGCGACACCTACGACTACGCCCTGGACCAGGACGCCCTCTACCTGTCCATCACCGATGCGATGGGACACGACACGGCCTCCGCGCTGCTGGCCACCCTGACCGTGAACGCCCTGCGCAAAGCCCGCCGCGCAGGGCGTGGCCTCCTCGACCAGGCATACGCCGCCCATGACGCGATCACCCGTCACGGCCGCGGCATGACCACCGGCCAACTGCTGCGCATCCAGCTGGAGACCGGCGCCTGCGAACTGGTCAACGCAGGCCACCCCTGGCCTCTGCGGCTGCGCGGCGACAGCGTCCAGGAGCTGGCCATCGCGGTGAACATGCCGTTCGGAGTGCTGGCCCCGGTCGCCTACCAGGTGCAACAGCTTGACCTGCGGCCCGGCGACCGCCTGGTCCTGATCACCGACGGCATGCGCGAACGAGCCGCCGCCACCGTCGACCTCGCCGCGCTCCTCCGCGCCACCCGCGAGGAGCATCCCCGAGAAGTGGTCCGCGCCCTGATCTCCGCCGTTCACGAGGCATGGGGAGGCTCTCTGCGCGACGATGCCACCACGATGGTCGTCGACTGGCACGGCAGCCGTACCGGGCAGCGCCACACCAGCGGCGGCTCCCGCATCTGAGCGGCCTGACGGCCCGGTACGCGCCCCTGGCGTCGTGGACCGCCCGGTGCGATGCCGCGGCTGGCCGCCGGAGGAGCGGCGGCTCTCCCGGCCGTCGGAGCCGTCGCCACGGCCGCCGTACCGGCCTCCCGGCGCGCCACCGCCGGACGGGGGCGCGCTGTGAAGAGCACGCGCCGCCGCGGCTGTGAAAGAGGCCTTGGCCTCGCTGCCTCGCCGCTCCGGGGCCGGCCGCAGCGGCGGGCATCCTGCTCACCGCGCCGGCGGCAGCGCGCGGATCACGCAGTTGCGCGCGCCCGCCCGCAAGCACCGCCGGGCCGGCCACGGGGCTGTGCAGGCCGAGGCCGAGGACTCGTCGAAGCCCAGCCAGAGGCGGTAGTCCGGACTACCGTGAGCCCGCCCCAGGGCGCGACTTGTAGAAGGACTCCTCCAGGTAGGCAGCCTCGTGCGGCTGGTAGGGCTCCTCCAGGTAGGCGGCCTCGTCCTCGTCGAGTTCGACGTCCACCGCGGCGACCGCGTCGGCGAGCTGGGCCGCCTTGGTGACCCCCACGATGGGCGAGGTCACCACCGGGTTGCGCATGACCCAGGCCAGGGCGACCTGGGCCGGGGACAGACCCCGCTTGCCCGCGATCTCGTGGACGCGCTCGGCCACCGCCTGGTCCCCGTCGCGGTAGAGGATCTTGCCGCCCGGGTCTGTTGCGGCACGCGCCGTGGCGGTGTCCCCGACCCGCGTCAGCCTGCCCCGCGCCAGCGGGCTCCACGGGATCACGCCGATGCCCTGGTCGGCGCAGAGCGGGAGCATCTCCCGCTCCGCTTCCCGGTGGATGAGGTTGTAGTGGTCCTGCATCGACACGAACCGGGTCCAGCCGTGCAGGTCAGCCAGGTACAGGGCCTTGGTGAACTGCCAGGCGTACATGGAAGAGGCGCCGATGTAGCGGACCTTCCCGGACTTGACCGCGTCGTGCAGCGCCTCGAGGGTTTCCTCGATCGGGGTGTCGTAGTCCCAGCGGTGGATCTGGTACAGGTCGATGTAGTCGGTCCCCAGTCGCTTCAGGGAGGCGTCCAGCTCGGCGAAGATCGCCTTGCGGGACAGCCCGGCCCCGTTCGGGCCGGGGCGCATCCGCATCCAGACCTTGGTGGAGAGAACGACCTCCTCGCGCCGGGTGAAGTCCTTGACCGCCTGGCCGACGATCTCCTCGCTGCTTCCGGCGCTGTACCCGTTGGCCGTGTCGAGGAAGTTGACGCCGCTCTCGAGGGCCTGCTTGATGATGTCCCGGCTGGCTTCCGCGCCCAGCGACCAGGGCTCGCCGCCCCGGTCCGGCTCGCCGAAGCTCATGCAGCCGAGGGCGATGGCGGAGACTTCCAGCCCGGTCGTTCCGAGTTTGATGTATCGCATGCCGCCGAACCTAGGAGTCGGAGTGCACTCCAACGCAAATACGTCTCGGTCCAGACGTACCGGTGAACGTCAGTCCCGGCGCCGAACTCGCTCTCGCTGTACCGACATTGGGGCTGCGTGTGTGCGGCTCGGCAGCCCCTTTCGCCGCACGGTGCTCACGCGCCACGAACTGCGACTTCTCGGGGGAACCGGGGAAGGGGCCGGTGCGCCGGTGCACTCCCGCCCATCAGCCGCTTTCGGTGTCCGGGCGATTACGCAGGGCACCCGGATGTGCAAGTGGAGGGCGGCAGGAGCAGCAGATCGGCTTCTCCTGTGGCCTGCACTCGGTGGCGGCCGTCGTCAGCGGCTTCGACGTCTCGGAGCAACCGGCCCCGCCAATCCATCAAGACGAACAAGCGTCAATTCTACGGTCGAGCGGGACCCGTCCGACTTCTCCGCCAGATGATCTCGCTTCAATTCTCCGCGATTCCGACCTCAGACGATGCGCCAGAAACGCCTGTGGACCTGCGAGTGCACGTGCCCGGGCAGTGGTCATCGGCAGGTCTTCGGGACACACCTGATCCGCTGATCCGCCTGATACAGCCAAGCTGCCTCCACCAGCGGCGGATAACCGCTCTGGGCAGGGCTGTCAGGTTCGAATGCCGCGTCTATCGCCGGCATGGCTCATACGATGCCGGCACGCCTCGCGAGACAACCTGCGATTTTCCGTGCCCCGGCAAACCGCCCTGTGATCCGCTTCCGTACACGCTGTCACCCCGCTGGCAGTCCGCGACCGGTCCCCGAGATCTGTGCCAGTTGCAGGTCATCGCCGTCAGCGCGCAGCCCACGGGAGTGGCAGGCGCCGGCGCCGCCTCCTGCTCGAACGGTCCGCTGACCGGGCACCGGCGTGACGCCGGTCAGTGGCCACCGCTGGGTGACCGGCCGGGCGCAGAACGAGCCACGCGCCCCCGCGGTGCCCGGGAGACGCACGCATGTATACGGCACTGCCCAGGGACGGGGGCCTCGCCCCGGCTGGCGACACCCCCGCCCATCCAACTGATATGTCTGCCATTTAACTCACATGAATGGTAGCGCCGATATTTCGGTTTCCCGGACTCCGGGGCGGGGATCTGCCGGGTTGTGGGACAGCGTACTCACCTCGGCGTCCCCGCCGAATAACTCGCCGAGGAGATGACTCGATGAGGCCCGGAGAGAAGCGCCGGTTCCGACGGGATCCGCTGGAATACCTGGAAAGCCTCCGTCGCAGCAGTGTGACGGAAGCCATCCGGCTTCCCTGGGGCGGATATTGTGTCGGGGACGCGGATCTGTCGCAGAAACTGTTGCGCGACCCTGAATACAACACGGGTAGGTCGAGGTTCTTCAACGAGCTGCTGCCTACGCGCCCGTCACAGGTAGAAGTCGGGCGCGCGGTGCGCGACTTCTTAGGGGAACGCCTGCCGCAGTACGGTACCGAGCTGAACCGGGCCGTGACCGAACTGCCGGCAGCCGGCCGATGGCCCCGGGCCGGGAACATGCTGGTGTACCGGTGCATGGCAGACCTGCTGTTGCATCCCGGCAGTCCCGCCAGGACGCGCCGGCTGGCCGAACAGGCAGCGTGAAAAGGGGGTGTTCTTCCACGCACCGCACACCTGGCAGCGGGCGCGTGCGGAGATCCTGCGCGCCCAGCTCATCAGCGCCCTCACCGACCAGGTACGCCACCGCCGTGAACACCCCGCCGCTGAGCCGCGGGACATGCTGGACGCCCTGCTCGGCGTATGCCGCCCCGCTGAAGTCCCGGACCGGACGGCCGCCGAACTGCACCTGCTGATGTCCCGGGCGATCGTGGTTCCCATCAGCGCCTCCCTCGCATGGTCGGTGCTCCTGGCCTGCCTGCATCACACGGCGGACTCGCCCTGGCCCTGGCCCTGGCCCGCCGACCAGATCGTGCGGGAGTCGCTGCGCTGTCGTCCGACCCCCTGGATGCTCGGCCGGACCATCACCCATCCCGTCGAAATCGGTGGCGTCGCCTTCCACCCCGGTGAACTCCTCTCCGTCAGCCCGTACTTGATGCACCGCGCGGAAGGCCAATGGACCGATCCGGACGCGTTCCGGCCCGACCGCTGGAGCGACCCGGACGAACACGGCCAGTACGTGACGTTCGGCGCAGGCCCCTACACCTGCCCCGGCGCAGCGGTGGCGCAGACGCTGCTCACCGACTCCCTGACCGCCCTGG
This sequence comes from Streptomyces sp. NPDC006743, assembly GCF_040703815.1. Lineage (NCBI taxonomy): Bacteria > Bacillati > Actinomycetota > Actinomycetes > Kitasatosporales > Streptomycetaceae > Streptomyces > Streptomyces sp. NPDC006743. Next base: position 12,087 of record NZ_JBEYJA010000097.1, read on the forward strand.
CCCGCAACGCCCGCCTGACCGTGACCGGCGGCGACATGCGCCCGGTCATGGCCGAGGGCAGCGTGCCGCGGCCGTTCATGCTCCACCGCACACCTCGCCGCGGTGGACCCGATGCGACACCGGAAGGAGGTGAGTAGCCATGGCCGCCACGATGCGACGCATCTTCAGCAACAAGCCCGCCCGCCGCTGGTACTGGTACTGAGAACCAAGGCCCGGTGGCCCGAAAGCCGGCCACCGG
>NZ_JBEYJA010000098.1:0-12286 GCF_040703815.1 Streptomyces sp. NPDC006743
CACGGATCATCCGGCTTCCCCCGCGCGGGGGAAGCCGGACCGTGAGTGTCAGCCCGCCCGGTGAGGTGTGTCGCGTCCCCTGACGAGTTCGCGCAGCCGGTCCAGGACGGCGGGGCCCGCGGTGATGCCGGGCGGACGCGGCAGTGCTTCTCCGGACACCGCACTGCGCCCACGGGGTCTCTGCTCCGCAACCGCCTCCAGGATGTGGCAGGTTGGGGGAGCCGCCTCCTGCCACCGTCTCCCAAGACGCCCGGTGAGCCGGTCGGGCAGCGGGGCCACCGGCGCGTCGCGTACGACCAGGTAGGGCAGGCCGCCCACGACGGAGCCGGGCCCGACCAGGTACCCGCCGCTGCGGCGGCCGGGGCCTCGGACGTCGATCCGTGGGCCGAGCGGCGACTGCGGTCCGGAGAAGCTGCCGATGGTGCAGTCGGCCGGCACCCGGAAGTACATGTGCAGTCCGCCGCGAGGCGTGGAGACGGTGAAGGTGGCCGGCCAGTCCTTCATGCTGCCGGACGGGTCGTCCAGGTCCAGGGCGACGACTCGTGAGGCGCGGCAGCCGACGCCCACGTTCCCGCCGTCGGCGAGCAGGTGAGGGAGTTCGGCCCGGTCCAGGGTGGTGCGCTGCTGCCACCCGGGTGCCGGGACTCTGCCGCCGGCGGGAAGGGGGAACAGGGCCAGACCCCGGTCCATCGCCCGTGCGGCGGCGGCCATGCCGGCCACAGGGGTCACGAGGCCTCGTCCTCGGCATCGTCGTAGTAGCAGACACAGGTGCCGTAGGGGCCGCCGTCCTCACTGCCGCACTCCGGGCACGGGGTGGGGTCGTACTCCTCGTAGTGGCTGCGGCGGTTCGCTGCCATGACGTCGACGGCCTCCCGGTACGTGGTGACGTTCGGATGGACGGCGAGGAGGAAGCACAGGGTCTCGCGGTCCTCGGACTCCAGGAGCGCGATGGCGTCAGTGTGTTTCACGCCGTAGCGGCCCTTGAGGTAGGCGAGGGCGTTCTTGCGTGCGTGGTCGCGCGGCATCTCGAGCTCGTTCCTGCGGCTGTGGCGATCCCAGACTCACCGGCCGCTGAAGAGCGAGGCCAGCGAAGTGAAGTGGTGGTGATGGCTCGGCGCGGAGCACCTTTGGTGTGCACGTCCGGTCTGGGCCGGACGCACCGGGCCACGAGCCGGGCCCACGGTCATAAGACCGCAGGCCGAACTCTAACGCATCGAGAACCGGCGCGCGATCCGTACGGAGATCAATGGGCGGTGGTCCGGGAGCGGCGGTGCACGCCCGTGGAAGCCGAGGACCTGCTCGCCGAAGCCCTGGCCGGGGCGCAGGAGACCGTCCAGGCCCCCCGCGCCCGCGCGGACTCCGCACCCCCCCTTCTCCCCGTCCGCCCGGCCGCGAGCGCCTCAGCGGGGGGCCTGACGGGCGCCGCTCGGCGGGGCTCCCGGCCGGGGCGGGCCGGGCGCCCCTTTTGTTCGCAGCTCTCAGGGAAGGATCGAGTCGACGTAGCCGCCGTCGACGCGTACGGCGCCCCCGGTGGTGGCGGAGGCGTAGGGGGAGGCGAGGTAGACGACCAGGTGGGCGATCTCCTCGGGCTCGATGAGGCGTTGCAGCAGGGACTGCGGACGGTACTTGACCATGAACTCGTGCTGCGCCTGATCCCAGGGCAGCGCGTCGCCGACGAGTTCGCGGACGAACGACTCGACGCCGCCGGTGTGGGTCGGTCCGGCGATGACGGAGTTGACGGTGACACCGGTCCCGGCGGCGTCCTTGGCGAACCCGCGGCTGACGGCGAGCAGCGAGGTCTTCGTCATGCCGTAGTGGATCATCTCGGCGGGGATGGCCACGGCCGAGTCGCTGGCGAGGTTGAGGACGCGGCCCCAGCCGCGCTCCTTCATACCGGGCAGATAGGCGCGGATGAGCCGGACGGCGGAGAGCACGTTGACCTCGAAGTAGCGCCGCCACTCGTCGTCGTCGATCTCCAGTGGCGGGGCGGCGCCGAAGATGCCGAGGTTGTTGACGAGGATGTCGGCCGTCGGCACGGCCTCCAGTACGGCGGCGGCGCCCTGCCGCGTCGCCAGGTCGCCCACGGCGCCGGTGACGTCGTCGCTGCCGGAGTCGGCACGTACCGCGCGGACGGCCTCGGCGACGCGCTCCTCGCCGCGTCCGTTGACGGCGACGCGGGCTCCCGCCCGGGCCAGGCCGGTGGCGATGGCCTGGCCGATGCCCTGGGTGGAGCCGGTGACCAGAGCGGTACGGCCGGAGAGATCGATCTGCATGACGGGTTCCCCTCGTCGGGCTGGTGGAGTTTTCGCGGCGGTTCCCGGCATCTCCGGTACCCGGCCCGTCCGAGGTGGACACGCGAGGTACTCCTGGGACTCCGAGGGGGACGGCCACGCGACCGGGGCCTGGTCACCTTTTCGGGTGTGCGGTCGGCTCAGGGCGTGGCGAGCATCTTGCCGACGTCGTGCCGACCGCGTCCGGGCAGCCGGACGGTCTTGGGAAGCGGGTCGGGACGGCAGCGGAAATCACCGTCCGTCCCGATGGCCGAAGAGCCGCTCCGGCCACCCGGGGCACGGGGCACGTCGAGGCCGCGGTGCTGTGCGCGTCGGTGTCCTTCGCCGCGGCACGCAGCCGTTCCGCGCAATGCCCGGTGACCAGCACGTGAGCGTCCCGCTCAGGCGCGAGCGGCGCGGTCGGCAGCCCGATGCCCGCGCCTGCGCCGCGCTGTCCGTTCCTCCCGTCCGCCGCGCCCGTCCCGCCCTCCGTTCCTCCGTCCGCCGCGCCCTCCGTTCCTCCGTCCGCCGCGCCCTCCGTTCCTCCGCCCGCCGTGCCCCGGACACGACGACCCCGGCCGGAGGATGCCGGCCGGGGTCGCAGGTGGTGTCCTGGCGGGATCAGAACAGGCCCTTGTACGTCTGCCAGCCGGTGCCGATCTTCGCGCGGGCGCCGAACGATCCCTTGCCGTTGCCGTTGTTGCGCCACAAGGTGCCGGAGGTGTCGCGGGAGACGATGTCCGCCTTGCCGTCGCCGGTGAGGTCACCGACGCCGACGACGACGTTGTACGACGCGCCCCAGCCGGTGGCCACCTTCACGCGGGCCTTGAAGACGCCGGTGCCGGTGCCGTCGTAGCGCCACAGCGTGTTGGAGCGGTCCTGGACCAGGAGGTCACCGCGGCCATCGCCGGTCAGGTCGCCGGCGCCCACGATCTTCTTGTAGCCCGACCAGTTCGGCGCGAGCCGGACCCGCGCGGACAGCTTGCCCGTGCTCGTGCCCTTGTAGAGGAACAGCTCGCCCGTCGACGCCTTGCGCGCGATCAGGTCCGCACGCCCGTCGCCCGTGAGGTCCCCGGGCGAGGTCAGCACGTCGTACTGGTTCCAGCCCTTGCCCAGGGTGGTGTGCGGGGTGTCCGTCACGAAGGACTGCCCGAGGAACGTGCGGTACACCCGCAGTTCGCCGTTGCCGAACCGGACGAGGATGTCGTTGCGGCGGTCGCCGTTGAGGTCGCCGAACGGGACCAGCGTCACGGAGGACGGCCAGCCCGGGGCCCGGAGGGCCTGGCCGAGGCCGCCCCTCCCGTCGCCCGGCCGGTAGCTGACCTCACCGGACGAGGTGAGGGTGACGAGGTCGCCCGCCCCGTCCGGTTCCCCGGAGGCGAAGTCGGTGAAGTCGTGGCGTACGGCGGCCCCGGCGAAGACCCGCACCATCTGCGTCACCGTCGTCGCCGGTCCCGAGCCGTCGGCCGGGGTGGCCGTCAGCCGGAAGGTGTACGTCCCGTTGGGGACGAGCGCGCCCTTGGCGTCGCGCTCGTCCCAGCGTGCCGTCAGGTTGCCGGCCACCGCGCCGCCGGAGAGCATACGGACCGTGGCGCCGGTGACCTTGCTGGTCAGCGTGGCTTTCCAGGAGGCGGCGGGCTTGGAGAGCAGTCCGCGCCACTGCCACCACGGGCCGGTGGCCGGGCCGCTCTGCGAGAAGTGGTCGCTCACCTCGGACTCGATCACGCTCAGCGGCTGGGTGGCGACGCCGCTGGGTACCAGGTGGATGCGGTGGCCGGCGTCCACGTAGGCCGCGGGCCCGCCGAACTTGTCCACGGTCCAGGTCACCCCGCGCCCACCGGAGCCGGCCGCGGCGCGGTCGGCGATCTCACGGGTGGTGGTGGCACCGCCTGCGAAGGAGGTGAGCAGGAGGGACCCGGTCGAGGTGTCGTGCCGCACGAGGTAGCCGTCGCCGAGCAGTGCCTGGCCGGCCGGGACGGGGATGTTCTTCTTCGCCGTACGGTCCCAGACGCCGGCCGTGGCGGCCGTGCCGCACGACCAGTAGATCCAACGGCCCACCGCCTGCAGCTCCTTGGGGGTGCACGGGGCGTGGGTCGCGACGGTGTCGACGGTCTTGCCGGTCTTCAGGTCCTTCGCGGTGAGCACACCGGCGCCGGAGCCCGGCGTCCACAGTCTGGTGCCCCAGACGGAGGCGGCCGTGACGGAGCGGGTGACGATGGGCTTCAGGTCGGAGTAGACGCCGAGGTCGCCCACGTACTGCCTGGCCGGGGAGGAGCCGTTGACGAGGGCGTAACGGCCGGTGATGTCGAGGACCGATCCGGCGGCCGAGGGCAGGTAGAAAGCGGCGTTGCCGTCGAGGGACTGGACGTACGATCCGCTGCCGTCGGGGTCGGAGTCGGCGGTGAACGTCACCACCTGCCCGTCCCCGGTCGTGTACGGGCCGGTCCCGCGGCCGAAGTTCCAGGACCGCCACGTCGGTGCGCCCGGCGTGCCGTCGGCGGCGATCCGGCGGGTGACGTAGGAGCCCAGGAAACTGCTGTCGGCCTCGTCGGTGGCCAGCGTGCCGTTCTGCAGCGACAGCCGGTCGATCCGCGCCGCCACCGCCGGGACGGCGGTCACCTCGGTCACCGTCGGGGCGCCCGTCCCCGTCCCCGGGTCGGTGATCCTGCGCACCGCCCAGTGCCCCGCGTCGGCGCCGCCGACGGCCAGCAGAGTGCCGTCCGGCGCCGTGACCAGGGAGTCGTTCGCGTGCCGGAGCAGGGTGACCGCCTCGCCGCCGGCGAGGGGGACGGCCATGAGTGCCTCACCCCGCTTGTCGACCAGGTCGGACGGCTGGGACGGCACGGAGCGGGCCACCACCAGCCAGCGCCCGGCGATGCCCACGGAGGGGGTGCCCTCGGTTCCGGGCAGCGGCACCGTGGTCTCGGCGGCGGACAGGTCGGCGCGGTCCAGGACGTGTGCCGCCGTACCGCCCGGTCCGTACCCGGTCAGGAACCAGACCAGCCGGTCCGCGCTCAGCGCGACGGACGTCGGGGCGACGGGCACGGTGACGTCACCGGTGACCTTCGCGGCGGCCAGGTCCACCAGGGCCAGGTGCCGCTCCCCGTTCGCCAGCCCGTAGCTGATGACGACGGTGCCGCTGTCTCCGCCCAGCACCTGGAAGTTCGACTTGATCCCGGTCGGCCAGCCCTCGACGAGGGTGCCCTCGGCAGGCGCGCCGTCGCCGTACAGCCACAGCACGCGGCCGCCGTCTTCGGTGCGGGCCTGGCTCAGCACATGTCCGCCGTAGGTGCTCCAGTACCCGCCGTGGGTGAGGGAGACCTCGGTGGCGGTGCCCGTGGACATGTCCTTGAGGGCGACCGTCCGGCCGGACGAGTCGGGGACGGCCACGATGTCGGAGGACGCCCCCAGGTAGGCGGGGATCACGGACGGGGGCAGGGTGCCCAGCTCGGTCGTCGCGCCGGTGGCGTACGACGTCCACAGGTAGCCGGAACGGCCTTCCTGCACATGCAGATAGCCGGTGGCCCCCGCGCTGTGGATCCGGTCCGCGCGCGGGATGTAGCGGTCGGCCTGGAAGACCTTCTCCGCCGTGAAGGCGCTGCTTCCCACGGCGTTCTGGGCGTTCTCGGCGTCGGCGCCGACGGCGAGCGAGCCGGAACCCGCCGTCACGGTCAGGACGGCCAGCGCGGCGACGACGCCACGGGCGGTGGTACGACGGGGCATTGTCGCCTCCTGGGCCTCTCAAGGAAAAGGCGCGACGGGATGGCGACGCCGATCAGTCATGCGTCGACGACTGCAGAAAGTTCCCGGCCCCCCGGCCGCCCCCCGTGCACAGCTGCATGAATATAACAGCAAGCCCAGTGGCCTCAAGCGCCGTTGGGGGGCAGGCAGTGTATTGAAGGTGTGTCAGTCGCGAGCGGGCTCCGGCGGCCCTCCCGAACCGGTCCGGCGTCGCCCGCGGCGCCGTGCCCCGAGGGCGGCGGCCGGGGACGGTCCACGCCCGGCTCTGGAAAGCCGGAACGGACCAGGCAGCGGATGGCCGCGGTGGTGACGCGGTTGTTCGCCGAGCGCGGTGGCGGGCTGGTACCCCAGTACGACGGGCGGCACAGGCAGAGCCAGCCGGTCACCGTGCCTTTCCGGGGTGGGCGTGCCGGCCTTGTCTCTGCGGCCGGCGGCCGGGGCGCCCCTCATCCGAGTCCCGGCACCTGCGGTCGGTCAGACGGTGGCCGTGGTGTGCGGGTGGTTGAGCGCGGCGAGCACGACGGTGTTGCGGTGCCAGACGAGCCAGCGGCCGACCTGGCCGCCCAGCTCGTCGAGCGCCGCCAGCTGCACGGGGGAGAGGCCGTGCAGGGGCTGGTCGTGGTGGGAGGAGATCATGCCCACCACGGTGCCCGCCGGGCCGGGCAGGGGGACGCTGTGGCAGGCGCGGCTGCCGGTCTGCAGGATCGCCCGGCGGGAGCCCTCGTCGAAGGCGTCGGACGCGGCCACGTCCTTGACGGTGACCTGCCGGTTCTCCGCGGCGGCTTGCGCACACGAGGTGGTGGAGTCCTCGACGAAGGTGAAGTAGTCGGTGAAGCGCCGGTTCAGGCCGGTGTGCTTCTCCATGCGCAGCATGCCGTTCTCCACCGTCTGCACATTGCCCATCTCGGCACCGGTGATGCGCAGGGGGCGGTCCAGCGCCGCCCTCAGCACGGCGCTGTGACCGGCCGGCTGCTCCGTGGGCGCGTGCAGCGCGGCCGGCGGGGGCGCGGCTGCCTGCGGCCGGCGGGGCACCCAGCGGTCCGCGCCGGCCTGCGGAGCGGGCAGACGGACGGCCGACTCGGCGAGAAGGTGCACCTTGATGTTGAACCGCTGTGAGGTACGGCGCAGCAGGTCGAAGGCCTCGCCGCGGGAGGCGAGCCGGTAGCGGTGGACGAGGAGGTCTTCGGCACGGGCCACACCGGCACGGGCCAGAGACCGGTTCCGCTCCTCGACCGCCCGCTGTTCCGCCTGCTCGTCGTCGGCCCCCGCGGTCCAGGGCGTGGGTGATGAATCGGTCAACGGGGCGGCACACTGAGGAGAACCCGACCTCCGACCTTCTGGCCGGCCGGATGGTTCGCCCCACGCCCCGTTCCTAGCGTTGTCTCATGTCGATCAAGCGGAGTCGGATCAGTCGTCGGGCAGTGACCGTGCTCGCTGCCACCCTCCTGGCGTCACTCTCCACGGCAGGATCCGGAGCGGCGGCTCCCGCTCACCCGTCCCGGCTGCAGCGGGACGCCGACGCCCTGCGCGACGACGGCGTCACAGGTGTGTCGGTGAGGCTGGAGACGCCCCGCGGAACGCGGACCGTGAGCAGCGGGGTCGGTGACCTCCGCACCGGCGAGCCCGTGGCCGCGGACGGCTATGTGCGGATCGGCAGCACCACGAAGACGTTCGTCGCGACCGTAGTGCTCCAGCTCGTCGGCGAAGGCCGCCTGTCGCTGGACGACACGGTGGACACGTGGCTGCCCGGCCTGGTCCGCGGTCACGGCAATGACGGACGCCGGGTGACCGTGCGGCAGCTGCTGCAGCACACCAGCGGGTTGCCCGACTACATCGGTGACGTCGTTCCCGATCTGAGCGCGGCGGGGTATCGGGAGAACCGCTGGAACACCTACACCTCCCGGCAGCGGGTGGCCCTCGCGATGCGGCACCCGCCGTCCTTCGCACCCGGTGCGGGCTGGGAGTACTCCAACACCAACTACGTTCTCCTGGGGATGGTCGTCAAGGCGGTGACGGACCGTTCGTGGGAGCACGAGGTCCAGGCCAGGATTCTTCGGCCACTGCGGCTCACCCGCACTCTCACACCCGGCAACCGGCCGTTCCTGCCCCGCCCTCACGCCCGCAACTACCAGCAGTTCGAGCCGGGTGGCGCCCTGACCGACACCACCGTCGCCTACCTGCCCTTCGACGCCGACGCCGACGGATCGATGATCAGTACGGCCGCGGACGTCGACAGGTTCTTCACGGCACTGCTGCGAGGCAGGATCCTGGCCCCCGCCCAGCTCGCCGAGATGCAGCGCACGGTCGAAGTCCCCGCCGGCCGCGGCTTCCCACGAGGCACCCGCGACGGGCTCGGCCTGGATTGGACGCCGCTGTCCTGCGGCGGCGGATACTGGGGGCACAGCGGCGACGGATTCGGATACCTGGTGTGGCCCGCCACGACCGCGGACGGCAGGGCCGCCGTCACGGTCTCCTTGCACAGCCGGCCGGGGGAGGAGAGCAGCGCCACGCGGCAGATCCAGGACGTCACAGCCCTCGTCGATCGTGCACTGTGCTCCGCCCGCCGCTCTTCCGACGTCCACGACGACGGCCGGCCACGCTGAACGTCGGTCGCGACACCGCACCCGCACGGCGCGCCCCGGTCCGCCGCCGGAGCCGACCGCCGCACACCATGCCGGTGGACGTCCTCCAACCCCCCGCACAGGAACAGAGCCGGCGCGACTTCGGCGGTGCGACCCGCGTCCGGACTCCACCACGGTCCCCTCGTCTCGGCATGGGGCAGAGGCACCTTCACCGGGCCGGCCGCGCTGTGTTGTCAGTGGTGTGCGCTTGGATGGGCCGCATGACTGTTCACGACGTCGCCGAGGCGCTTCCAGACATCCCGACGCTGCGGGACCGGTGCCGTGCGATGGCCATGCTGGAGACCGTGCTGAACCCTGACGGCACGCGCTGCTACTCGTTCAGCCGGGCCTGGTCCGAGGCGGAGGAGTTCGCCTCCATGCGCAACGGCTCGGGGGACGAGTTCGACGTCGTCTTCTCTCCGGCGGGGGCGTACGTCCGAGGCTTCGACCACGAGTCCGCGATGAGTCCGAATGCCGACGGCGCGCCCTGGCCGGGCGTGGTGGACTCGGTCCCCGAGGTGTTCCGGAGCTGTGTCGAAGAGCCGGCCTTCACGGACGACGGCATGCCCGTCGTGACGGTCTGCATGTGGCGCGAGGCGGGAGATGGGCGCTGGGAGGCAGGAGAAATCGACTTCCCCGAGGACAACGCCGACCCTGAGGGCTCGGGTTGGCTGTTCCAGCTGCTGGTCGACCCCTCCCCGGAGGCTTTCCAGGAGTTCGCCGAGGACTACTACGAGATCCCCGTCGACATCCACGCCGTGCGCCACATATATGCCCTTCGCCCACTGACCCAGGACGTGGTCACCGCCCTGAACGACACGGCGTCGTTGGCGGATCTGGCCGGCGCGGCCGCCGCGATCGGCTATCCCGTCGCGACCAGCTCGGCTCCCTGACCCGAGCCTGTCACCGCCGAAACCCCCACTCGGGAAAGTCCGGCTCGAAGGCGGACAAGGCCGGTCACGGCGCGGACTACGCGGCTTTGAGGCAGACCGCCATGCGGGTGCGCTACGCCGCGCTCGTCCTGCTCTTCCCCTGCGGCGCGCTGCCGCTGCGGGCGCCATGTCCCAGGGCCGTGAACTCCCGGTGGGCGCCGCCCTCGTGGCCGCAGCGGCGACCACAGGCCTCATGGCCCTCCTGCGGCGCGAGACGACGCCGGAACCGCGCCCGGCCGTGCCGACCACGGCCACCGCACGGCTCGCCGCGACCGTGGGCACCACCGTGGTCGCCGTCGCCCTCGTCGTGCTCTCCAACGACCGGGTCGCCGGACACCTGCAGACCGCGTTCGACGGCGGAGGGCGGCTGTCCGAGCCCGGTGACCTGCTGCGGCAGTGGATCCAGCTCGGCGCCTGGACCATGCCCACCAGCTCCACCTTCGGGCACTGGCTGCGGTACCGGCTCGGCGACGTGGCCCTGCTCGCCCTGGTCCGGTGGGGCCACGCTCCTGTGACGGGGTCCGGGTGGTCGTCGCGGGGGTTACCGGCCGGGCCAGGCCGGCGGCTTCCCGAAGTCGACGGAGCGCTGCTCGACGCCCATCGGACGCAACTCGACCTCGGCGCTGACCTTCTGCAGCTTGCCGCCGAAGGAGACGACGGCGGCGACGACCTCTTGGCCGGTGGCGCCGGAGCGCATCGCGTCCTGCACGAAGGCGGCGAGTTCGTCGAGTGTCATGAACTGCTTCTTCGGAGCAGCGTGTTCGATCTTCTTCAACGCCATGGCGTCTCCTCCCCAATGATCTGGCGTCAGCCTACGCCGTGCCACGCGCTCACCTGCACGCGGTGACGCGGGGGAGAGCGGCGCGCGGCCCATGAACAGCCGGCCGGGACGCCCGCACCGCCGTCACGCGGCGCACCCAGGACACCGCGGTGGACTGCCTCCGGGAGCGGATCACCACGGTCGCCCCCGACCTCGACGCGCCCCCGGACCACGATTCGTCGTCCCGGTTCGCGGCGAAGGTCTCGGACGGGCTCGGCGCCCGCACCGTGGTCGCCCGCCACCAGGACCTCGTCGCGGTCTCCGACCCGTGCGCCACGCACCGGGCCGGTGCGGCGACGCCTCCTCTACCACCGGCCGCACGCTGCTGACCAGTGCATCGGCCAGTGTGTTCAGGTCCCGTTCAGGTCCGGCCGCGCCTCGGGCAACTTCCGTACCGGAAGCGCCAAAACTCTGGCAAAGGGGTCTGGGACGAGGGCCGGGCCCCATGTCATGGTGCCTGCCATGTCGACTGATCACCTCACTCACGACCGGCCCGCGGGCCACATCCGTCACGCGGCGAGCAAGGTGCCGGAGGTGACCGTCTACTTCTGGATCATCAAGGTGCTCACCACGGGGATGGGTGAGACGGCGTCGGACTTCCTGGCCCACCTGCTCGGCCCGATCCCCGCCGTCGGCCTCGGCGGCATGGCCCTGGTGGCCGCTCTGGCGGTGCAGTTCGCCGTCCGCCGGTACGTGCCCTGGGTCTACTGGACGGCGATCGTCATGGTCAGCGTGTTCGGCACGATGGCCGCCGACGTCCTGCACGTCGGCCTCGGAGTGCCGTACGCGCTCTCGACCCCGTTCTTCATGGCCGCGCTGGCCGCCGTCTTCGCCCTCTGGCACCGCGTCGAGCGCACCCTGTCCATCCACAGCGTCCGCACCCGGCGCCGGGAGACCTTCTACTGGGCCGCCGTGCTGGCCACGTTCGCGCTGGGCACCGCGGCGGGCGACCTCACCGCCACGATCGGCCTCGGCTACCTGGGCTCCGCCGTCCTGTACGCCGCCGCGATCGCCGTTCCGGCCGTCGCGCACCGATGGGGGAGCCTGAACGCGGTGACCGCGTTCTGGGCCGCGTACGTCATCACCCGCCCGCTCGGCGCCTCGGTCGCCGACTGGATGGCCGTCCGCCATGGCAGGGGCGGACTCGGCCTGGGCCTGGGGCCGGTCACGCTGTACTGGACGGTGGCCATCCTCGGCTTCGTCGGCTACCTGGCCGTCTCGCGAAAGGACGTCCAGCGCGATGTCACGCCGTGACATGCCGGTGGCGCCGGGTGCGGCCGCCGTCACCCGGCGGGCAGGCTGACCACGAACCGTGCCCCGGGGGTGTGCCCGGGGTCGTATGCCACCTCGCCGCCGGCGGAGCGGGCCAGGCGTCGCGCCAGCGGCAGTCCCAGGCCCGCGCCGCCGTGTCCGTCACCGGGATCCGCGCGCCGACCCGGCTGGAAGAGCTGTCCGGCGAACGGGGGCGGTACACCGGGCCCGTCGTCGACGACGTCGACGCGTACGCCGCCGGGCGCGCGGTAGGCGCGGACGGCGACCTCGCGGCGGGCGTAGCGGCAGGCGTTGTCCAGCAGCGGGCTGACGATGCGTTCGAGGAGGGCGCGGGGGACTCCGGCCTCCAGAGGCGGACCGTCGGCGGTCACCGTCACGTGGCTCGGCGCGTCGGCGACTTCGGTGAGGCGCCGCAGCGTGGGCAGGATCTCGGCGCTGCCCGGGGCGGTGAGTGCGCCGCCGCGGGCGTCGTCGAGGAGGGTGTCGCAGATGGTGCGCATGGACTGGGCGGCATCCGCGATGACCTCGTGGTTGCCGGGGTTATGTACGCGCATCCGGCGGTACGGAGATGGTCGGGGAGGGGAAGAATTTAAATTAGGGGGTTTAATAAGACGTGGTCGGCGGATGCAT
>NZ_JBEYJA010000099.1:0-12089 GCF_040703815.1 Streptomyces sp. NPDC006743
TGACCGATCTTCGGGATCTGATCGGCCGACTGCACGAGAAAGGGACGTACGGACGAAACCGTTAGTTCCGGCTGTCCCCGCGCAAGCGCGGGGAGGCCGGAACTCCGTTCCGGCGCTGCCGGTCCACTCCGTGGCCCGGCAGTCCGGACCCGGCTCCGCCGAGTCCGGAGGGTCCGGGACGCTCCGCGCCCCGAACCAGGCAGCAGCAAGGAGGGGAGGGGGTACGGTCCGTGGGCGGTGCTGATTGACGTTGCGTCAACTTCCCACCCGGGGCCGGGTGACGGCCCGTCACCCTTGCGCTCCCCTCCCCCGGCATCTGGTCCGGACCCCGGGGTGAACGCACACACCCAACCACATCACCCCACCTTCCAACAACCCTGTGCGTCACTTCACATCGGGCCGATAGATTTGGGATCGTTCTCGGGTCCCCCTACAGGGTCCGGATCCCGCCGCAAATCTGAACCAATCTGTCCAGCGCATCTGCATCCCGTTGTCCCGGCAATACGTCACGCCGATGACTCCAACAGCAACAGTACCCCAGACCAGATGCCCGAACCCCGCCCCGGACACCCACCGATAAACACGCTGAGCGTGGCGTGAGAAACGGAGCAGATATGACCCGCATGGAACTTCGCCCCCATCAGGTTGAGGTCGTGGATTCGGCGCTCAAGATGCTGTCTGTGCCGCCGGGAGGGACCATTCCGCCCGAGGGACTTCGGACTCAGGTTATCGCCGCTACCGGGTCCGGGAAGACGCTCATCGGGACCGAGATCGCCAACCGGCTTTCCGCGCGGCGCGTGCTGGTCCTGGTGCCGACTTTGGATCTGCTCACGCAGATGACCCGCGCATGGCGTGCGGGCGGCCGTAAAGGCGCGATGATCGGGGTGTGTTCCCTGCGGGCGGACGAGTCGGACGGGGTGCCCTGCACGACCGATCCGGACGAACTGGCGGAATGGGTCGGTGGTTTGGAGACGGTGACCGTGTTCGCGACGTACGCGTCGGTGGGCCTCGGGATCCTCCAGCGCGCGCACGGCGCCGGCCTCCCGGCGTTCGACCTCATGGTCGTCGATGAGGCGCACCGGACGAGTGGGGACGTTGGGAAGCCGTGGGCGGCCGTGCACGACCAGACGCAGCTCCCGGCGGTGCGGCGGGTGTACATGACCGCCACGGCCCGCATCTGGGAGGCCGAGGGAGACGCGCCGCGGCTTGTGGCGAGCATGGATGAGGACTCGCCTGTCTTCGGGCCTGTGGCCTACAAGCTGAAGCTGTCGGATGCCGTCCGTATGGGCCTGGTGGCGCCGTATCAGGTGCTCGTCATGGACATCCGGGACCCCGACCTGTGGGCAGCGCTCCAGGCCGGCGACGCAGCCTCGGACGCCGTGCGCGGAGCGCGGCTGTCCGCGATCGCTGCCGGGGTGATGCGGGCCGCGTCGGCGGAGCGGTTCCGACGGGTCCTCTCGTTCCACTCCCGGGTCGGGGATGCGGAAGCCATGGCCGCCACGGTGCCCGGCGTAGCGCTGCGGTTGGCCGAGGACGACCCCGAGGAGTTCCCGCCCGCAGAGCAGGTGTGGGCGGACTGGCTTTACGGCGAGCACGCCCCCGCGCACCGGCGGAAGGTGCTCGATGAGTTCGCTTCCGATTTCCTCGGTGGCGAGGCGTTCTCGGGTCGTGATGTGCCCGCGAAATTGCGGGTGCTTTCGTCGGTTCGTGTCCTCGGTGAAGGAGTGGATACGGCCGAGTGTGACTCGGTTCTTTTCGCGGACGTTCGGGGCTCGATGGTGGACATCGTGCAGATGGTCGGGCGTGCTCTGCGTATGCATCCCGGGCACGGGAAACTGGCCACTCTGATCGTGCCGGTATTCCTCGGGCCGGACGAGGATGAAAACGCAATGCTCACCTCGGACGCCTACGGGGCCCTGGTGAAGGTCCTCGGGGCGCTGCGTGCGCACGACACGGACACCGTGGAAGCACTGGCCGACCCGAGGCCGCGCAGCGGTCCGAAGGGAGGTGAACTGGCCGGTGACGAGGGCGAGTTGGGCGACGAGGGCGAGGACCAGGAGCAGGAGGGCGAGGGGGCGGCGCGGGTGAGAGCGGCGGCGGCCGGCGTGCTGCGGTTCAGCACCGAACGCGACCCTGCGACGGTGGCAGCGTTCGTGCGGCTGCGGGTCATCGACCCCGAACGCGCGTACTGGCGGCGCGGCATCCAGGCCGCGCAGCGGTGGCTGCGGGAGACCGGGTCGGACGTGTTGTCGGTGCCGGTCGCGTACCGGAGCCCGCAGGACTGGGCGGGGATCGGTGGGCATCCGTTGGGTGCGTGGTTGGCGGATCAGCGCCGGTACTACGCGGCCGGGACGCTGGAAGCCGAGCGGGTGGCCGAGCTGGAAGCGCTGGGCATGGTGTGGTCGGTCTACACGGAGTGGGACGGCATGCTCGCCGTCGCCCGCTCGTACGCCGCAGCGCACGGGCACTTCGTCCCGCCCGCGACGGCCGTGTGGGAGGGGCAACCCATCGGGACGTGGGCCAAGAACCAGAGGCAGGCGGCCCGGAAAACCGCTCAGAACGCCGCACGGCGCGCGGCCGGGGAAACGGGCGTGCCCAGCACCGGGGAACTGCCAGAGAGCCGCAGGGAGGCCCTGGAGACGATCGACGCGGGATGGTGCCCGGTATGGGACGCCGGATGGCAGCGCGCCTACCGGCTGTGCCAGGCACACGTCCGCGCCGGCGCCCCCCTCCCCGACGCTCCGGGGCAGGTCATCGTGCAGGGCGAAGACCTCGGCGCATGGGCAACGGCGCAGCGCGCCGGATGGGCCCGGCTCCTGCCCGCACAGCAGTACCTCCTGGAGACCCTGGGCCTGGAACCCGCCCCCGCCGGGACCGAGGCCGCGGAGGGCGCGGCGCGGCCCGTGGGGCGGCGGGAGGCCGCGCGGGCGGTCAACCTCGCGGCCGCCCGGCAGTTCCGCGAACGGGAAGGACACCTCCGCGTGCCCCGCAAGGCGGTGGAAGTCCTGCCCGACGGGACCGAGATCAAACTCGGAGCCGTCATCGACAACACCCGCCGCCGCGCCGACAAACTCACCGACCAGCAGCGCGCGGCATGGACCGCCCTCGGCATGCGCTGGTAGCGGCTGGGATAGCCGAAGGGCTTGCAAGCCTGTGGTGGCATGATGGGAGCTTTGCGCGAGCGTTCGGGGATCAGTCGCTGTGACCGATCCCCGATACTCAGCACCAGTTCCAGACGTACCAGACGGGGCCCCAGCGTCCGTGGGCGTCCGAGTCGGGGGCGCCGGCGGTCGCGGAAAGGAAGTTCCCATTCTTGTCGTAGAAGCCCGTCTGCGTGCCCGCGGTCTGGTTGTTGTACCAGGAACCTCCACTACCCATGCCGTCGGGAATTTCCTGCTTGTAGCAGTCCTTGTACCGGAAGCCGAGCTGTTGGAAGTTGCTCTGCTTGTAGCCGCAGAAGTAACCCTTGGGGCAGTCAGCTGGCGCGGACTGAGGCTGCGCAGCGCTCGATGGGGCCGTGGACAGTGCTACGGCGGTGAGGGCTCCAGCAGCCACGAGAAGCCTCCGCAGAGACTGCCGGCGGGTGAGGTTGACCATCCGAGTTCCCTTCGTGTCTGCGCCGGTAGGAAGTGGCCGACCGGAACCGGCGAAGTCCTCCGGCGCCAGCTAGCCATGTGAGAAGGATTGTTAGGGCGGCGGGTTGTTGTGTAGCCCTGTTTTTCGCCGGATGCAGGCCTTCTCCGCCGTGCGTCAGGAGCACCACCGTTCCTGGGAGTCCGTTCGCGGATCGGTCGCGGTGACCGTTGGAGGAAGTGGAGGCCGAGGCTTGTGGTGCCCGCGCAACGTCCAGCTGGGGGCGGTGGTGGTGCACCGAGGCCCGGTGGCTACTCTCGTCTCTCCGTCGATCCGGAGTGAAGGGAAGCAGCTGTGCGCAACGCCGCCGTGACGCCCGAGGGCGGCCAGATCCGCTGGGTTGAGCTGCCGGGACAGGAGCCGACCCGCGTCTACGTCCATGGTCTGGGCGCCACGTCGCCGGCCTACTTTGCGGAGGTTGCGGTTCATCCTCTGCTCGCCGGACGTCGTTCGCTGCTGATCGACTTGCTCGGGCACGGCATCAGCGACCGGCCGGCGGACTTCGACTACACCCTGGAATCCCACGCCGATGCCCTCGCCGCGGCCCTGACCAGCGTAGGTGTCACGGGCGCCGAGCTGATCGCGCACAGCATGGGTGGCGCGGTGGCCATCGTCCTGGCTGCCCGGCATCCTCAGCTGGTCTCCCGCCTGGTCCTGGTCGACGCCAACCTTGACCCGATCCCGCCCGCCCCCGGCTCCGCGGGCAGCAGCGGCATCGCCGCGTACTCCGAGGAGGAGTTCCTGGCGGGCGGCTGGGAGGAGATCCGTGACCGGGCTGGTTGCCACTGGTGGTCCACGATGCGCCTGGCTGGCCGGGAAGCCCTGCATCGCAGCGCGGTCCACCTCACCCGCGGCACCGTCCCCACCATGCGTGAGTATCTGCTGGACCTGAAAATCCCCCGCACCTACCTGCTGCCCGAGGCCGACGGCCCGCTCCCGGGCACCGATGCGCTCACCGAAGCTGGGGTGGCCGTGGTCTCCATCCCGGACTGCGGGCACAACATCATGCTGGACAACCCGGAAGGCTTCGCACGCGCCACTGCGGCGGCGCTCTCGGACCACGACTAGCAGGTCGCGGACACAGCGCAGGGGGCGGCCCGGGTCACCGTGCGGTGACCCGGGCCGCCCCTTCATCGTGACGTTTCGGATCGGGTACCGCGCAGCAGGGTGGTCCGCCGATCAGTCTCGCGTAGGCGGCAGCGTCGAGCAGGGTGTGGTGGAGGCACCGTCTCGCCACGCTGGGAATGCCGGCGGCGCCGCCGGAGCGGCCAGCTTCCACACCAGCGTCGTGGAGGGCGGCCAGGCTGCCCTCCGGGGGCACGGGGACGGGGCGGCCCGCCAGGGTGTCACCACTCCTCTGCACCGGTGTACTGGATTGCGGCGTGAGCGGGTGCCGGGGGCGAGGACGTGACCGGAGGTTGCGCGGGTTCCTGACGCGCGGGTCCGCCCCGCCCCCGACTACCGCACACCTACCCCAGATCCTGTTTGGGACGCATTCGCCCGGTGTGATTCCTGACCGTCCCCAGGCACGCTTGCGGGGCCCGGCCGTTGGCACGGCCGGGCCCCGCAAGGGTGCGTGTGGTGTCAGGTCACCATCGGTACCAGCGGCCGCGGCCGCCGCCGGCGTTGGTGGACCGCACGAGGAACCCGAGCAGCCACACCACCAGCACGACCAGGGCTACCCACCAGAGAATCTTGAGGGCGAAACCGGCGCCGAAAAGGATGAGCGCGAGAAGCAGTACAAGCAAAAGGGGAACCATGGATATCAACCTCCTGACCCGCCGTATGCCCTCCATCCTGGCGCGCATTCCATGCATGTCCCTTTGTTTGCGAGGGGCCGGTCGGGGCACGAGCCGGCTACCGCAACAACGACCGAAGACTTCGAGGAGGCTGTCTTTCATGAGTGCCGGTGAGAAGGCCAAGGCGAAGAGCGAGCAGGCCAAGGGCAAGGCCAAGGAAGCTGTCGGCAGTGCCCTCGGCAACGACCGGATGGCTGCCGAGGGACAGGCCGACAAGAGCATCGGCGACGCTCGTGAGGCCAAGGAGAAGACGAAGGACGCCTTCAAGCACTGACGTCGCTTGCATGCCCCTCAGCGGACCCTGCCGGTGCGGCGAGAACGGCGCCCATTCTGACAGATCGTCATGGTGGGGGCCTGGCCCGTCCGTCGGCACGCCCCAAGGCGCGGCCCCGGCCCGCCCGGCCGGTTCGTCAGAAAGGTCCACTCACCAGTCCACCGGTCCACCACGACTCCTGTTCTCTGCCCCCTGCCCTGCCCGGTAGTCCGACTCACATTGACTGCCGCTTGCCTCGCCGTCGAACGCCAGACGAGACCGCCTGCGCAGGTCGAGATGCACTCACCGGGAGAACTATTCAGACTCGTGAGTGGAAGGCAATGCCGACTACAGAGAGGCGACGATCATGCGCAGCACGATCACACGCGCTCTGGCCGCTGCCGTCGCTGCGGGCGTCTTCGCCGGCGGGGCAGCCGTGGCCTCCACCAGCGCCGCCGTCGCGGCGCCGATGCACTCCACGGTCGCGGCGAGCCATCACACAGCACCCAAGCCCGACCCCACCAAGACCCCGAAACACAAGAAGTGCCCCAAGGGCGAGCACTACACCAAGGTCAACGGCAAGTGGGCCTGCCACAAGAACAAGAAGTAGCAGCCCCGCGAGTGCAGTTCGGGCAAGCCGCGCGGTGGGCGGCGACGGCGGACAGCCACGGCGCCCACCGCGTCCTGCGGCTGACGGCGGCCTCACAGTCGCGTAACGCGGTGCGGGCCTGCCTGCCGGACAGCGGTCCGGACAGCGGCAGCGCACCGGCGAGCGTTCCAGCGATGGCGATCACGGTAACGATCACAGTGGGTGCCTCCAGGGAGGCAGCGGTGGGAACGCCCATCGGGTACGCCCCTGAACTCGGCCCGGGCGCCGGCCCGGTTACAGTCACGTCGCAGGGGGCCGGAGCCAGTGCCCGTGGCTCCGGCCCCCTGTGCTGCACAGCGGGGACGGGTCAGTCGGTGTCCTCGTGCGGCTCCAGCAGAGCGAAGTACGTCTCGCGCTGCTGCTCCGTCAGCTCACCGTCGAGCGAGAGCGCGGAGCGGAGCGCGCGCAGGGCGTCCGTCTTGGCCATGCCCCACCTCTCGTGTGCCTCGCGCTGGATGTCCCCGATGCTGGAGTACGCGTTGGCGGGGAAGTGGCGGATGTACCAGTCGAGCATCTTGGCCACCGGGACCGTGAGGTTGAGGTGCCGGTGCCACTGCTTCGCCCCCTCTCCGTGTGTGCCCTTGGCGCCGGCGTAGATGTCGAGGGACTCCTGCCAGTCGTGCATCACCGCGGCCCGGACGACGCGCCCCAGGTGCTCGGTGGGAATGATCCGGTCGAGACTGGCGGCGACGGTCCAGGCGAGTTCGCCGGCGACCTCTGCGACCGATTCCCTGTTGCGCTGGCGCAGTACCCATCGCTTGCGTACGTCGGGCCGGTCGAACAGGGTGCGCTGGAAGTCGGTGGCGAACCGGTCGCGGCCCTCGGCCGCGCCGGGCGAGAGGCTGTCGCGGTCTTCCGCGGCCATGGCGGCCCCGATGCCCTCGAAGGAGCGCCGGCGGGCCTCCACCCAGTCCTCCGCCACCGCGCGGGCCCACTGGTCACGGCCCCCGACGGTGGCCTGCGGCAGTGGCACCTCGTTATCGCCGCGCGAGTAGGCGCGCAGCGTCGAGGCGTTGATACCGCCCAGCTCGGCCATCTCCGGGGCACCGAGCAACTGCCCTGCGGTCAGTTCGGAACTGGAGACGTCGACCACGCACCGCTCCCACCGCGGCGAGAGTCGACCGCAACCGCTCCGTCCACCTGCTGTACCGCCGGGTCAGTCCGGGCAACTGCTCAGCGAACGTCTGCCGAGCACACGAAGACTGCAGACAGAAGAACCGCCGAACTCGCAGTTGCAGGACCACCAGACGTCACCCGCTGGGCGCGTTCGCGGGAAACCTCAGGTAAGAGCTGTGAACCCGGGTCGACTCGCTTCCACAGGCCGGCCATGCCGCCCCGGTCGACGTACTGCTGACGTTGAGGCGTGCCGCCTCGTGGCTCACATCCAGCGACTGCACCGACACTTCAGCGATGGACGGTAGCAGCAGGCCCTCCACGCGAGGCGATGTCTCTTCCACGACGCCGCACTGTCGACCCCACCAAGATGGGCCCCGACGGCCGTCACTCAGCGTGCGCGCTTCACGGAAGTCGTGCCAGAACCCAAGTTACGACAGCGGATGTTCACTGCTCGCAGTGGCGCCCCGTCCGGCCCAATGTCGATGTTCACGGGAACGGATAGCATCCCCCTCGGCATGATGGGTTGATGATCGATCCGATAGCCCCCGTGGTGCCGCCTGGCCGGATGAAGCAAACACGGCAGCCCGCCCTTGCGCTCCCCAACGGCATGCATCTACGCCCCTGGCGAGAGAGTGACGCGCGGGTCCTGGTGCAGTCGTGCCTCGAGCCGGACATCCAGCGCTGGAACCGTCCCGGTCGGCTGACCATGGACACGGCCCGGGAGAAGATCGCGCGCTGGAAGCTACGGTGGCAGAGCGAGGAGGCCGCTGTCTGGGCCATCGCTCCTACGGGCGACGATCCGCCTGTGGGACTGATCGGCCTCGCCGACCTGGACCTGCTCGGCGGCAGCGGCGAGTTTGTCTACTGGCTGTTGCCTGCTGGCCGCGGGCGCGGAGCCGTGGTCAACGCGACTGTTTCCATTAGCCAGTGGGCCTTCGAAAGCCTCGGACTCCATCGCCTGCGCATCACGCACTCCGTGGCCAATACGGCCTCCTCAGGGTCGCCACCAAGGCCGGGTTCGCTCTGGAAGGAACAATGCGCAGCGCGCTCCTCCACGCCGACGGCTGGCACGGCGAACACCTCCACGCCCGCATCCAGGATGACACCGGGCTCTCGTGACCCCGCGACGCTGTCCTGCGGTCACCGCACGCGCTGCTGTCGAAACTCGGTTTCTGGCTCAACTTCTATGAGAACCGTCGCTTGGGAAGGTCGCGACCTGATCGTCAGCCTTCCTCCTTCAAAGCGGCGAGGTCGTGTCGGTTGCCGACAATCGCTCGACCACAGCCAGGGGGCAGACGCTCCGCCACCATGTCCACGGCTGCCTCGGCCGTGTCGGCCTCACCGACGTACTCCGCCCTGGACGGTCCCTCCACGACGAAGCCCCCGCCCCGTCGTGGGGCAATGTAGGGCACGTCCCACGTGCAGGGATGCCCGGTGCACCGGCTGAAATGCAGCTCCCACATGCCCACCCAAGGAAAGAGCTGTCGCAACCTGGGCTCGGCGTAGGCAGCGCGCACCACATCAGCGTCCACGCGGTCTGAAGCGAGGAGCCTCGTCCACTCGGCCTCGATGATGTCCTTCGCCGCCGTGCTCGCTGCGTCCATGGGAGAAGGGTGTCAGAACGTCGCTTCGACCAGGCGAGCATCTCGTCCACCGCAGGTGCTGTATCCCGACTCCACAGAAGTTGTGCCAGAGCCGGGCCGGGGTGAGGTTCCGGGCGTCGGCGGGCCGGTCCCAGTCGTATCCGCCCGTCCAGCGCTGCTCGTACCAGAGTTTCACTGCCTCCGCGCACGAGGCCGGCTCGTTTTCGTAGGTGGCGAGCCAGTAGCGGTTCTCGCCGTAGCCCTTCGGCCCCGGTCCCGGAGGCGTGGACAGCCCGTCCAGCGTCGAGGTCGAGGCGGCCTGGGCGCGCTGCAGGCCGCGTCGTCCAGGACCAGGGGCGGCGCGCCGTGCTGGGCGCGGTAGGAGTTGTGCGCGGCCAGGCACTCTTCGTTGAACGCCTCGTCCGTGGTGTCGGGCAGAGGGGGGCGTGTGGCCGCCGCCTGCGCGGGCTGCACCGTGACCACCGCGGTCAGCGCTGCCGCCACCGCCAGAACACCCGCTGACAAACGTCCCATGCGTCCACCTCTTCGCTCTGTGACTGTCCCGGATGGCCGTGCGGCCCCGGGAGTACTCATCCAAGAGCCCCGCCCCTTGAGGCGTGCCGTCATCGCCACCGCGACCACCCGTTCGCAGCACATGACGCAGGAAGATCCGCCGCCCCCGTGGTTCCCAGGCGTTCCCCCGCAGGGTGCGCAGGGGAAGGGCCCGGCCTCCGGCCCGCCACCGCGCTGCCGACGAGGCGACCCCG
The DNA here is from genome assembly GCF_040703815.1 of Streptomyces sp. NPDC006743. NCBI lineage: Bacteria > Bacillati > Actinomycetota > Actinomycetes > Kitasatosporales > Streptomycetaceae > Streptomyces > Streptomyces sp. NPDC006743. The sequence continues at coordinate 9,801 of NZ_JBEYJA010000099.1, forward strand.
GACGCGGTACCGCGCAATGCGGCCTGCCGGACAGCAGCGCACCGGCGAGCGGACGCCCACACCTGCCCCGAACTCACCCACGCCACCGCCCTGCTCCCCGACGACGGCCACACCCTCTGCCTCGACCTGTCGGGGGTGCCCTTCATGGACTCCAGCGGCCTGAACCTCCTCATCCTCCTCCACCAGCGTCTGCACACCCAGCAGGGCCGTCTCGCCCTCGCCGGCCTCCAGCCCCAGCCCGCACGCCTGCTGCAGAGGACCGGCGCCTACGACCTCTTCACCCACGACACCACCCCGCCCCGGCAGCCCTGACGAAACCGGCGAGCCCGCCACCACCTCGCGGCCGCGCGACAGCTCTTCGAGGGGGAGGGGGCACCTGCCGGTGCCGCGGAAGGCGGTGGAAGTCCGGCCGCACGGAACGGAGATCCAGCTCGGTGCTGTCATCGACAACACCCGCCGGTGGGCCGACAGGCTGTCCGATGAGCAGCGGGCGGAGTGGACCGCCCTCGGCATGCGCTGGTAGCAGCGGCAGGGGACCGGGAGGCCGGTCACGTGGTGGGGAGTTGCTCACCAGCTTCAGGGTGAGCAACTCCCGTACCGGGTCAGGGCAGTGGGCACCGACGACCTTCGACACGCCCACTCCTGGTTTACCGACAGCGTCAACCAGCGCCGGAGCCGCGGTGTGAGGGTGCGCGTACGGCGGGCCGAAGGGCGGTCCCGGCCTCCCTTTGCGCGCAAGATCACCACTCGTTCGTATGCACCGGTTGAAGAAATGATCACGCCAGACCCGCACGGTCCTAGCTTGAGATCAGCGCGTAGTCGACCGACCGCGCCTGCTTGGAGAGGAGCCAGGGACTTCATGAGCGATCTTGAAGGTGCCGGTGTATACGACGACGGTCCGGTTGACGAGACGGGAGTCGACCCCAAAGACATCGAAACGGTCATGTTGCAGGTCAATTGCAGCAGGAGCAAAGCCGTCGAGGCACTGCGTAACAGCGGAGGGGACATCGTCCAAGCCATCATGGCGGCCGGCGAATAACCCTCGGGCCTGTCACGGCTGACGATCACCCCTCACAGTCACCCGCCTGCCCGGGCCCGGCCCGAACGCCGCCGTACGGGCGCTGAGCGCCTTCAGCACCGAGCGCGCCCCTGCGACGGTGGCCGCGTTCGTGCGGCTGCGCGTCATCGACCCCGAGGACACGTACTGGCGGCGCGGCATCGAGGCCGCGCAGCGGTGGCTGCGGGAGACCGGTTCGGAGGTGCTGTCAGTCCCGGTCGCGTACCGGACCCCGCAGGACTGGACAGGGCCCGGGCTCTATCCGTTGGGTGCGTGGTTGGCGGATCAGCGCAGGTACTACGCGGCCGGGACGCTGGAAGCTACCCGCGTAGCCGAGCTGGAGGCGCTGGGCATGGTGTGGTCCGTCTACACGGAGTGGGACGGCATGCTCGCGGTCGCCCGCTCGTACGCCGAGGCACACGGGCACTTCGTGCCCCCCGCCCCGGCGGTGTGGGAGGGGCAACCCATCGGCGTGTGGGCGAAGAACCAGCGGCAGGCGGCCCGGAAAGCCGTCCAGAACGCCGCACGGCGCGCGGCGGACGAGACGGGCGTGCCCAGCGCTGGGGAGCTGACCGAGGGGCGCAGGGAGGCGCTGGAGGCGATCGACGCGGGGTGGTGCCCGGTGTGGGATGCGGGATGGCAGCGCGTCTACCGGCTGTGTCAGGCACACGTCCGGGCCGGCGCCCCGCTCCCCCAGGCCGCGGGTGAGGTGATCGTGCAGGGCGAAGACCTCGGCGCGTGGGCGGCAGGGCAGCGGGCCGGGTGGGACCGGCTCATGCCCGCACAGCAGTACCTCTTGGAGTCCTTGGGCCTGGAGCCCGCCCCCGCCGGCCACGAGGGCGCGGAGGGTGCGGCGCGGCCCGTGGGGAAGCGGGAGCAGGCGCGGGCGGTAAATCTCACGGCCGCGCGGCAGTTCTTCGAGCGGGAGGGACACCTGCGGGTGCCCCGGAAGGCGGTGGAGGTGCTGCCGGACGGGACCGAGATCAAGCCCGGTGCCGTCATCGACAACACCCGGCGCCGGGCCGACAAGCTGTCCGAGGAGCAGCGGGCGGAGTGGACCGCCCTGGGGATGCGCTGGTAGCGATCGGGCGTAGGGACAGAGAGAGGGGGGGGGGGCCCCCCGGGGGGGGGGGGGGGCGGGGGGGTGGGGGACATCCGCGGCGGGGGGCGGGGGGGGGGCGCCAGCAGGCCGACGCGACGGGGCCGGGCGGGCCCGCCGCCCGGCGGGGCGT